>NZAO01000033.1 GCA_002686135.1 Rhodospirillaceae bacterium | reverse complement strand
GCCGCGATGCTCGCCCAGCACCCGGCCATCCGCATGCACGATCTCGCCCGGCTCGGCGGCGCCCGGGGGCAGCTTCTCGATCCCGCTCGCGTAATTGCCGTCGGGCACGAAACAGATGTCCTGGCTGTCGGGCTTGGCGCTGACGGGGAGCCGGAACTTACGCGCCAGTCCCCGGGTTGATGTTTTTTTCATGTCGCCCAAGGGAAAGCGCAGGAGGTCGAGCTGGGGCCGCGTGGTGGCGAAGAGGAAATAGCTCTGGTCGCGCGAGGGATCGGCAGCTTTCAGCAGTTCCGGGCCTTCCGTGCCGTCGGCGCGGCGTACGTAATGACCGGTGGCTAGCACATCGGCGCCAATATCCATGGCGGTATCGAGAAGGTCGCGAAATTTCACGGTCTGGTTACAGCGTATGCAGGGAATGGGAGTTTCGCCCTGGATGTAGCTGTCGGCGAAGTCCTCGATCACACTCTCGCGGAAACGGGATTCGTAATTGAGCACGTAATGGGGGATGCCGATATGGTCGGCGACCCGGCGCGCATCGTGGATGTCCTCGCTGGCGCAGCAGGTTCCGGGCTTAACCACCGTTTCCCCGTGGTCGTAGAGCTGGAGCGTGATGCCCACCACGTCATAGCCTTGATCGGCGAGCATGGCGGCGGTGACGGCGCTGTCGACGCCGCCCGACATAGCCACCACCACCCGCGTTTCCGCTGGAATCCGGTCAAAGCCCAGAGAATTAATAGGGACATTCATTGCCCGAATATGGGACTTGCCGATGCGCGAAACAAGGACGCATCGAAGTGGTGGAGATGCGCAGGGCGGGAAAAGGAGGAGTCACTCCCTTTCTTCGATCCAGGCCGCCTGGATGGCCTCGAGGATTTTCTCGTTTGAGCGTTCGGGGTCGTCGTCGAAACCGGGCAGTTCCATGACCCAGCGGTGGAGGTCGGTGAAGCGCAGGTTGACGTTGTCCACCTCGGGGTGGCGTTCCTCGAGTTCAATGGCGATGTCGTGGATGTCGGTCCAACGCATGGGGGCTAGAGCACTTTCCGAGTAGTTGGAATTTGACCGGGATGATTTTATCCCGTGGCGAGGCGCGCTTTGAAATGCGATGCTGACGCATCGGATGAGATGTGTAACGACGCCACGAGGTAAAAGAACCCGGCCGAAGGTGTGGCGGATCGGCCCCTCAGGGGCGTTACGGTGCTTGCCAGATGTGCCCGCATCGCGCTGTGCGCTACGCCTACCAGAATGAGCCGATTCGTTTCCATCAAATTGATCCCAACTACTCAGAAAGTGCTCTAATCCACCATCATGTTGCGGGTGGAGGCCGGCAGGGTCACGGTGATCCCGTCGAGCTCAGACATGATGATAATCTGGCAGCCCAGCCGCGAGGTATGGGTCAACCCCCAGGCGAGGTCGAGCATGTCTTCCTCGTCCTCGGTGGCTTCCTTCAATTTGCCGTAATAGCCGGGGTCAACGATCACATGGCAGGTGGAACAGGCCAGTGAGCCCTCGCAGGCACCTTCGAGGCCGATATTGTTGCGGTGGGCGATCTCGAGCACCGACAAGCCCTCTGGCGCGTCCACTTCGTGGCGGGTTCCGTCGGCGTCGATGAAGGTCATTTTAAGCATGGGGGAGATGTCTGTTTCTTTTCTGTTGAGGATGGGGTGGAACCTGCCCCCGTTGCTTAACAACCACGGGCGGCGAGTTCAAGATTCAGCGCGCTGCCGCCACATCATCGCTGTTCTTGTTCTTTTCCTCCCCGGAAGGAGAAGAAGAATCCCCGGCCGTCAGTTCCGCCACCCGCTTGCCCTCCAGAGCTTTGCGGATGCCGCGGTCCATGCGGCGTTCGGCGAAGGGGCGCGAGGCCTCGTCGAGTTCGGTGATGCGGGCGTGGATGAGGTCGCGGTCATCCCCGGCGATGGCCTCGCGGAGGCGGGAAACGGCCTGGTTGATGTGATCGCGCTCGGTCTCGCCACAGAGATCGCCATCGGCGGAAAGGGCCGCACCAAGCGCCGCGAGCACCCGCTCACCATCGACCCGGGACTCGGCCAGAAGGCGCATGGTCATGTCGGATTTGGCATGTTCCATGCTGTCGCGCAGCATCCGCGCCATATCGTCCTCGCCAATGCCGTAGGAGGGCTTGACCTCCACATTCTGTTCGAGACCGGTGGTCTGTTCGCGCGCCGAGACCGTCAACAGGCCGTCGGCGTCAATGGTAAAGGTGACGAGGATGCGGGCGGCCCCGGCGGTCATGGGTGGAATGCCGTGCAGTTCGAAACGGGCCAGCGAGCGGTTCTGGTCCACCATCTCACGCTCGCCCTGGACCACGTGGATCATCATGGCGGTCTGGCCGTCCTGGTAGGTGGTGAATTCCTGGGCTTTGGAAACCGGGATCGGGGTGTTGCGGGAAATCACCTTTTCCGTAATTGCGCCCATGGTTTCGATGCCGAGGCTTAGCGGCGTCACGTCCAGCAACAAGCTATCGGAGCCCACGGTCAGGGCCTCGGCCTGAAGCGCCGCACCCAGCGCCACCACTGCGTCGGGGTCGATATCGGCCAGCGGCTCGCGGACGAACAATTCAGCCACTCGTTGGCGCACCAAGGGCACCCGGGTCGAGCCGCCCACCAGCACCACGCCGCAAACGTCTTCGGGTTTGAGACCGGCGTCTTCGAGCACATGGCGGCAGATATCGGTGGTGCGGTCCACAAAAGGCGCGATTAGGAATTGATAGGTCTCGCGGTCGAGACGGTGGCGGCTGGTAACGCCGCCGGCGTCGATCATCCATTCGCCGTTGTCGGCGGTGGACAGGCATTCCTTAGCCAGACGCGCCGACATGAGCGCGGTCTTAGCCTCGTCGCTGGTGAGGGTGTGGGGGGCGCTCTCTTTGGTCCGTTGCGCCAGGAAATGCTCGGCGATGGCGTGGTCGAAATCATCGCCGCCCAAGGCCGCGTCGCCACCGGTAGCCAGCACCTGGAAGACGCCATTTTCCATACGCAGCAGGGACACATCGAAAGTGCCACCGCCGAGATCGTAGACCGCGAACACGCCTTCGGCGCCCTTGTCCAGCCCGTAGGCCATGGCTGCCGCCGTGGGCTCGTTGACCAACCGCAACACCTCGAGCCCGGCGAGCCGGGCGGCGTCGCGGGTGGCGGTGCGGGCGGCATCGTCGAAATAGGCCGGCACCGTGACCACGGCGCGCTCCACGCTGCGGTCGAGCGCGGTTTCGGCACGGATTTTCAGCGCCCGCAGAATATCGGCCGAGACTTCCACCGGGGTCAGGGTCCGCCCCCGCACCTTCAACCGCACCATGCCGCCGTCATTGTCTCCGTCCTCGCCCGCCGCAAGTTCGAAAGGCATGGTCCCGGCCAGGGATTTGATGTCTTCGGCCCCCCGGCCCATCAGCCGTTTGACGGAACTGACCACCGATTCGGGTTCCCCGAGCAAGGCCTGGCGCGCCGATTCTCCCACCAGCGGAAAGGCGCGTGTGTCTTCGCCGTAGGCCACCATTGAGGGCACCAGCAATGATCCGTCTTCGCCGAGCAGGACCTCCGGCTGACCGTCATGAGATATAGCCACCACCGAATTGGTAGTGCCGAGATCTATACCCATGGCAAGATTTTGTGCGCCTTCGTGGAGAACCGGGGTTTCGCCCGGTTCGTGTATCTGGAGCAGAGTTGTCATGATGGTATCAGGGGGCTTGGGAAAAACGGACGCGAGCGGCGCGCAGTTCGTCCTCGAATTTCATCAGGTATTTGAGGCGGGTGGTGAGGCGGTCGGCGGCGGAGAGGTCGTTGGTGCCGAAGGCGCAGGCCAGTTCCTCCAGACAGTCGGCCTTTTCGCACTCCGCCACGGCGGCGATGCTTTCCACCTGGATGGAGGTTTCGGCCTCGGCCAGAGCCTCGCGCTGTTCCATGGCCTCCATCAGCAGCACGGGATCGCTCATGGTGTTACAGCCATCGGCGTGAATGGTCACGCCCTGCATTTCAAGCAGGGCGATAGCACGTTTCACGGGGTCCTGGAGAGTTTCATAGGCGGCGTTGATATCCGCGGTGAGGGCTAGGGAAATGGCCCGTTCGCGGGAGGTCTTGGTGGCGAAGCGATCGGGATGAAGGCACCGCTGGAGATCGAAATAGCGGCGGTCCAGTTCATCGATCGGCATTTCGAACCTGGGCTCCAGGGCAAGCCGAGTAAAGGGGTCCACCGGGCGCGGCGGCTGTACCGCCTCGCAGGTGGCGCAGAACAGATCCCCCGCCATCACCGGGCCATGGCACGACCAGCAGGCGGCGACCCCTGCCGGCGTCACGGGTTCCACCGAAGCCGAAGGAGCGCGGGAAGGCGGCACGGCATCAGCCGCGCGATTGTTGCCGTGCACCTCGCCGGATTCTTCGGTGGGGAGATTTTTTATCGCTTTATCCATCNTGATCTGCAAAAAACGAGTCCGCCTCGCCGGAAATNCCCTTCAAACNTGGAAGGACTCACCACAGCCGCANCGGCCTTTCTCGTTGGGATTGTTGAAGACAAAACCGGACTGNAGACCGTCCTCGACGAAATCCATCTCGGTGCCGATCAAGAACATGATGGCCTTGGGGTCAATGAAAACCGTGATCCCGTCCTGTTTCACCACGTCGTCGTGGGGTTCCTGCTGGTCGGCGAATTCCAGCGTGTAGGACATGCCCGAACAGCCCTTGGAGCTGATGCCGACGCGGATTCCAGCCGAGGGTTTNCCGCGGCCGTCCAGCAGTTCCTTAATCCGGCCGACAGCCGCCNGGGTAATGGACATCAGGANCTGTGGCGCAGATGTGACCTGGTCTTTTGTGGTCTCGTCTTTTTGGGGAGCATCCTGCATAACGTCTCTCTGGTTCCTGTTCAGCCNCGTTCAACCCGTGGAGGAACGGANTTCTTCCGCCTTTGCGGCGTTTTCANCGTCTGTGGTGTCCGTGGCGTCCGCTGCNTCGTCGTGTTTGGTCTGGTAGTCCTCCACCGCCGCCTTGATGGCGTCCTCGGCCAGGACCGAGCAGTGAATCTTGACCGGCGGCAGGGCGAGGTGTTCGGCGATCTCGGTATTCCTGATGTCGGAAGCCTGGTCCAGGGTCTTGCCCTTNACCCATTCGGTGATGAGAGAACTTGAGGCGATGGCCGAGCCGCAACCGAAGGNCTTGAACTTGGCGTCCTCGATAATACCCTCGGGCGTGACTTTTATCTGAAGCTTCATCACGTCGCCGCAGGCAGGCGCGCCCACCAGACCGGTGCCCACCTGAGCGTCGTTCTTGTCCATGGAGCCTACGTTGCGGGGATTGTCGTAATGATCGAGAAGTTTGTTGCTGTATGACATGTCTTTGCTCTCCACGCTTGAAACGTTTTGTTTTTTCCTAAACCCGGCCGGCCGGACTCAATGGGCTGCCCATTCGATTGAGGCGATGTCGATTCCCTCCTGGGCCATTTCCCAGAGCGGGCTCAGTTCACGTAGTTTCTTAACCTGGGTCACGATCTCTTCCACCGCCGCGTCCACNTCCTGCTCAGTGGTGAAGCGCCCCAGCCCCAGGCGCAGGCTGGTATGGGCCAGATCCTCGGCAACGCCAAGGGCACGCAGCACGTAGGAAGGCTCCAGCGAGGCCGAGGTACAGGCCGAACCCGACGACACGNAAAGATTCTTGATCCCCATCATCAGTGATTCGCCTTCCACGTAGGCGAAGCTGAGATTGAGATTTCCGGGAATGCGATGGTCCAGATCGCCGTTGATATAGACTTCCGGCAATTGCCCGGCAATGCCCTTGTAGAGACGGTCACGCAGATAGTGCAGGCGTTCGGATTCTTGCGCCATTTCCCGGCCCGCGATGGCACAGGCCTCACCCAGCCCGACACAAAGCGGCGTCGGCAGCGTGCCCGAGCGCATGCCCCGTTCCTGGCCGCCGCCGCTGAATAGCGGGGTCAGCCGCACCCGCGGCTTGCGGCGCACGTAAANGGCGCCCACACCCTTGGGTCCGTATATTTTGTGACCCGAGATGCTCATCAGGTCGATGTTCATTTCATTGACGTTGATGGGAATCTTGCCCACGGCCTGGGCGCAGTCGGAATGAAAGAAGATGCCGTTTTCACGGCAGATGGCACCGATTTCCGCCATCGGCTGGATAACACCGATCTCGTTGTTGACCCCCATGATGGAAACCAGCGCGGTCTGGTCNGTGATGGCCCCGCGCAGCTGATCGAGGTTGATGAGACCGTTCTTGGTCACGTGCAGATAGGTCACTTCGCAGCCTTCCTGGCCCATGTGGCGGCAGGATTCGAGCACACATTTATGTTCNGTAGCGCANGTGATGATGTGGTTNTTGCGGTCCTTGTAAAAACGNCCCACGCCCTTGATGGCGAGATTGTTGGATTCGGTNGCGCCGGAGGTAAAGATGATCTCCTTGGGATCGGCGCCGATAAGGGCNGNGATTTCGGCCCGCGCCTTTTCCACCGCGTCCTCGGCCTCCCAGCCATAGGCATGGTTGCGTGAGTGGGGATTGCCNAATTTCTCGGNGAGAAAGGGCATCATGGCGTCGAGCACACTTGGGTCCAGGGGCGTAGTCGCCTGGTAGTCGAGATAGATCGGCTTCCCGGCCTTTTTCGTCACTTCTTTCTTTTTGGTTTTTTCAAGNGTGTTCATGCGGNATCTTCCTCTTCAAGCGGCTTCGGTAGATTGGGTGGGTTCGGTGATTTGCGCCCCCTTGTGGGAATAAAGCGCGCTCCAGGCCTGGAGGAAATGGTCTATATGTACCTTTTCGGTGCTCCAGCCGAGGCTGACGCGGATGGCGGAGGCGGCCTGGTCTTCGTCCGCGCCCATAGCCCGCAGCACCCGCGAAGGGGCGACCTTGCCCGAGGAACAGGCGGCACCGGCGGAAACCGCCACACCTTCCAGGTCGAGCGCCATCACCTGGGTTTCGGCAAGAACGCCGGGCATAGTGAAACAGGAGGTGTTGGGCAGGCGNGGCGNGGNATGGCCGAAAATCTCGGTTCCGGGGGCAAGTTCCCGAATATCCGATTCAAGGCCATCGCGCAACGAAGCTAGGCGGCCGGTGTCGCCAAGCCCCTCACGGGCCAATTTCGCGGCCAGACCGAAACCAGCGATGGCAGCCACGTTTTCGGTGCCGGCGCGCAGACCGCGTTCCTGACCGCCGCCACAGATCAACGGCAACACCCGTAATCCCTGTGCTTCGGTCAGAACCAGGGCCCCCGCGCCCTGTGGCCCACCCAGCTTGTGGGAGGAGAGGGTCAGCAGATCAATCCCCAGCGCATTCCTGTCCACGGGAATTTTCCCTGCCGCCTGTACTGCATCACAATGAAGAAGCGCGCCGAAAGCATGGACCGTGTCCGCCACCTCGCGCAACGGGCTGATGACCCCGGTTTCGTTGTTGGCGAGCATGACCGAGACCAGGATCGGCGCTTGTGAGTCCTCGCGGAGCCGGGCCAGGCGCTGGCGCAGCTCTTCCAGATCAATCAGTCCGTCTCGGCCAACGGGAACCTGTTGCGCTCCGGGCGCGGCGGCAACCACGGAATCATGTTCCACTGCAGAAACCAGAAGGTTGGCGTCATCGTCCCGGATCATGCCGCGCAAGGCCTGATTGTTGGCTTCGGTGCCGCCGCTGGTGAACACCACCTGGGAGGGACTTGCCCCCACCAGAGCCGCCACCTCGATGCGCGCGGCCTCGATCCGGTGCCGGGCGGCGCGTCCAAACGCATGCACCGAGGAGGCATTGCCCGCCTCGAGCAGGACCTCGCCCATGAGAGAGAGGACCTGCGGCCGCAGGCGCGCGCCGGCATTGAAATCGAGATAGGTTGACTGACTATTACCCGTCATGATCATGCATTCCTGAGAGAGATGGCTGTGCTTCGCCCGCGCCACTCTAACGGTTGGCCGCCACGGAAACCCCTTCCAGGGCCTCGGTGGCGTCGCCCGCCGGGAATCGGGATATCTGGGCCAGCTGGGAGCTTGCAATGATGCGGTGCTCGCAGATATCGGCAATGGATATGGAACTGAGATATATATGAATCTGGTGGCCCAACTCCTCCCACAGGTCGTGGGTCAAACAGCGCGTCTTGTTACTGCGGCATCCCGAGGGCACACCGGGCATACAGCGGGTGGCGCGGATGGGTTCATCCACGGCCAGGATAATATCCGAAATACGGGTCTGTTCCGGCGCATGGGCCAGCATATAGCCGCCACCGGGACCACGAACGCTTTTGATCAAGCCGCCCTTGCGCAGGCGGGCGAAAAGCTGTTCGAGGTAGGAAAGGGATATTTCCTGGCTTTCGGCGATATCCGCCAGCGCCACGGGCTTGCCGAGACTGCGGTTGGCGAGGTCGACCATGGCCATCACGGCGTATCGTCCCTTGGTGCTTAGTCTCATGGTTTTTCTCCTTTCACAGAATCATCCGTCTTGTCGTCGTTAAAATCCTCAGAAGTTATTTGACCTGGTGGAATAGGGGCAGGTTTGTTCTTGAGTTGGCGTTCCAGGTCTTCGATACGCGCTGACATGGTTGCCACCTGTTCGAGAAGGCCGTCTACAGCGCGCGCCATGGGGTCGGTGGCGTCACAGTCGGGCGCGCCATAGGCGGCGAATCGGCTGCTTTTGGTGGCGGAGCGCGGAACCACCACGCGGGCGGGAATACCCACCACCGAAACGCCCGGGGGAATATCGTGCAGCGCCACCGCATTGGCGCCCACGCGGGCGCCGGCGCCAACGGTAATGGAGCCGAGAATCTGGGCCCCGGAACCGACGATGACGCCGTCTTCGAGGGTGGGNTGGCGTTTCTGGTTTGCCTGGGAGGAGCTGTCCACCGCCGGAGCAATTCCGCCCAGGGTTACAGCGTGATAGAGGGTGACGTCATTGCCAATTTCAGAAGTTTCACCGATGACTAGACCGGCACCGTGGTCAATAACAAAACGCCGTCCGATGACGGCACCTGGGTGAATTTCAATTCCAGTGAAAAAACGGGCAATGGTGGAGAAAAAGCGGGCACTGAGCTTCCAGCCGCGGACCCAAAGAGCATGGGACAGGCGATGCATGAGAACCGCGTGGAAACCCGGATAGAGCAAGCCTACCTCAAGCTTCGAGCGCGCCGCTGGGTCGCGTTCCATAACCGATTGAATATCTTCACGAATGGTCTTGAACATTGCCGTCCCGAATATGATATAATCTCCAAACGTTGGCAGTCGGACGCCGACAGTCAGCGAACCCCGGTTTCTCCTGTGTCCCGTTCATTGGCATGAGGCCTTGGTTTTTCTGGGCATGGCGGGGNATAACCCTCCATCTAAAGGGGCATATAATTAACCCGACTAATTTAGTCAAGTTTTATCTCGTATAATTTGTCGCGGGGTCGGACAGAGGCCCTGTTTTTTTGCTCACAGGTGCGTGAGACGCGCCGTTTCCTCGGTGTTCGTTGAACACCAGAAGGACTGGAGACATTATGCCGGAAGTGATCATCAGTGGCCCGGAAGGGCGAATCGAGGCGCGCTATCACCATGTGGAGGAGTCGGGCGCACCCATGGCCCTGTTGCTCCATCCCCATCCCCAACACGGCGGCAGCATGCACAACAAGGTGGTTTATGCGTTGTTTCAAGCCTTCGTGAAGCGCAAGTTCTCCACCATACGCTTTAATTTCCGCGGCGTGGGACGCTCCCAGGGGGTTCATGACGGCAGTGAGGGCGAACTCTGCGACGCTGCGGCGGCCTTGGACTGGCTCCAGACCAACAACCCCAATTCCAATGTCTGCTGGGTGGCGGGGTTTTCCTTCGGGGCGTGGATCGCTATGCAGTTGCTCATGCGCCGCCCGGAGNTTTCCGGCTTTATTTCCATNGCCCCGCCTGCCAACAGCCACGATTTTTCGTTCCTCGCGCCCTGTCCCTCATCGGGACTGATCCTGCACGGCACGCAGGACGAAGTGGTGCCCGAGGAGGCGGTGGACAAGCTGGTGGCCAAGCTATCGAGCCAGCGCAATATCGAAATCGATCACCGCACCATTGACGGCGCCAACCATTTCTTCAACGACAAGCACGAAGACCTAGTGNGCCATGTGAACGATTATCTCGACGAGGTCATGACCGAAGACGAGGCAGCCTGAGGCTTATATCCCGTTCGCCNGCTCTATCGCGTGGGCTAAACCATGGTGCNCCTGCCGCGGCGGTAGAGGGTGCCGCCGCTGANTGGTTTTGACACGCCTGTGGTGGCGGGCAGGCTCAGCGGCAGGTCTTTCAAGGACCGCACCGCGAGATAGGCGAAGGCCTGGGCCTCCAGAGCGTCGCCGTCCCANCCTACGGTCTCCACGCCCTCAATCTTCGTATCCTCCAATTCCCGGGCCAGCGCCGCCATCAGCACCGGGTTGTGGCGGCCGCCCCCGGCCACCAGCCATTGCAGCGGCGGGACGGGGAAGAAATCCCGTGCCCGCGCCACGCTGCGCGCGGTGAAGGCGGTGAGGGTCGCCGCCCCGTCGGCGGCGGAGAGGCCCTCCACCAGAGCCAGCGAGAAGGCGTTGCGGTCAAGGGATTTGGGCGGCTTGTGGTCGAAAAAAGGATGGTCGAGCAGCCGTGACAGCACCTCTTTGTCGACCTTTCCCTTGGCTGCCAGCGCCCCGAAGGTGTCGTAGGGGCGGCCCATGGCGCGGCCAGCCCAGTCGTCCATGAGGGCATTGCCGGGGCCGGTATCGAAAGCCANGATTTCGTTTTCTCCGGGACCAATCCCAGAATCGGCCGCAGAATCGGAGACAGGGCCAATCCAGGTCACGTTGGCGACCCCGCCTAGATTGAGAACGGCCAGGGGCTTTTCCATCTTCGCCGCTAGGGCCCCATGGTAGAGAGGCGCTAGGGGCGCCCCCTGCCCGCCCGCGGTGAGGTCGCTGCTGCGGAAATCGTCGATCACGTCAATGCCGGTCTGGATCGCCAGCAGCTTGCCATCGCCGATCTGCCAGCTCCATCCCTGTTCGGGACAATGGCTCAGTGTCTGGCCGTGAAACCCGATCACACCCACCTGGTTGGCCTTCATGGCCGCCTTGAGCAGGAGCGCGGCCACCGCCCGCACATGGACCATGGTACAGTCGCGCGCGGCCTCGGTGACGGCGTCGCTCCAGTCTTCGCGGCGGGTTCCCAGCAACGACCGCAGACGCTCCCGCAGCCCGCTTCCGTATTCCAGGGTTAGCGCCGGACCGCATTCCACATAGCTTTCGCCGTCGCTGCAGACCAGAGCCGCATCGACGCCGTCGAGCGAGGTGCCGCTCATGAGGCCGAGCGCCAACAGGTGGCCTTTTTTATGCTGCAGGTGGGGGAAAACCATGAGGGAAGCAAGCCGGGGCGGGGGCGGCTTGTCAAGCCACGGCGGAGGGGGCCCGCGTTGTGCGCCTTCGCCACATATGGTAACTGCATGGATATGAATGGAGCCCATACATGACCGCCGCCAAATCTGATTTCCTGCGTGTCGTTACCGAGCGTGGGTTTCTGCATCAATGCACTGACGAAGCGGGCCTCGACGCCGCCCTGTGCAAAGACCCCGTCACCGCCTATTGCGGCTTCGACTGTACCGCCGACAGCCTTCACGTGGGGTCTCTGGTGCCGATCATGGGGCTGCGCCTTCTTCAGCGCCACGGCCACAAGCCCATCGTTCTCATGGGCGGCGGCACGACCCGGGTCGGCGACCCGTCGGGCAGGGAGGAAACGCGGCAATTGCTGGACGACGCACAGATCGCCCGCAACATGGAAGGCGTGCGCGTGGTCTTTGAACATTTCCTCACTTTCGGCAACGGCCCCACGGACGCCATCATGGTGGACAATGCCGATTGGCTGTCGGGCCTTGACTATGTCGATTTCCTGCGCAAATTCGGCCGTCATTTCTCGGTCAACCGCATGCTCGGTTTCGATTCGGTGAAACTGCGGCTGGAACGGGAGCAGAATCTGAGCTTCCTCGAATTCAACTACATGATCCTCCAGGCCTATGACTTTCTGGAACTGGCGCGGCGGCACGATTGCACTCTGCAGTTGGGCGGGTCCGACCAGTGGGGCAACATCGTCTCGGGCGTGGACCTAGCCCGGCGCATTGACGAACGCACCCTGTTCGGGCTGACCTCGCCGCTGATCACCGCCACCTCGGGCGCCAAGATGGGCAAGACCGCCCAGGGCGCGGTATGGCTCAACGAAGACCGGTTTCCGGCCTTTGAGTATTGGCAATATTGGCGCAACACAGAAGACGCCGACGTGGGGCGGTTCCTGCGGCTGTTTACCGATCTCGAACTGGACGAGATCTCCCGCCTCGAAAAACTGGAAGGCAATGAGACCAACGAGGCCAAGAAAATCCTCGCCACCGAGGCCACGGCGCTGTGCCGGGGCCGGGACGCGGCGCAAGCAGTGCAGGAAACCGCGCGCCAGACCTTCGAACAGGGCGCGGCCGCCGAGGGCCTGCCCTGTGTTTCCATCCCCCGGGATGAGCTGGAATCGGGGCTCCCCGCCTTCGAGGTTCTATGCCGCGCCGGGCTGGCCACAAGCAACGGCGAGGCACGGCGACTGATTAAAGGCGGCGGCGCCCGCATCAATGACGAAGTCACCGCCAGCGAGACCATGTCCGTGACCCTGGCCGACGTCACAGATGAGGGCGTAATCAAAGTTTCCGCCGGCAAGAAACGCTACGCCCTGATCCGCGTCGCCGACTAGGACACTTTCCCTCAATGCGGGATCTTGCACCGGAACCCTTTGAGGGATGGGAGCTGGCTATTCTTTTTTGGTGGCCGAGTCAGCGGTGTCGCTGTGAATGGAGGCCGCGCCAAAGGGGTTCTCCGTTGACTGCAGGGAAGGCTCGCTTTCCTTTTCGTCGCCGTCATATTCCGACCCACCCCTGAAAATCTCGAACAGGTTACGCAGTAGGCCCGGAGTCAAGGCAGCCAGGGGATTGATGGAGACCTCCGGATCGTCGATGGAGCCGCTGGTATGGAAGGTGGCGGCGAACATGCCGCCGCCCTTTTCCTCGCCCGTGAGAAGCTCGCCCAGGATCGGTATCTCGCCCCAGATGCTGTTGAGGATATAGGCCGGCACCAGGGTGCCGTCGAGTTCGGAAACATCCCTTTCGAAATCAAGCACGCCCCTGAAGGTAATGCCCACGGCCGAGCCGAAAGCTCTGCCATCATGGATGCGTGCCAGCTTGTTTTCGTAGGAAAAGGGAGCGGAGAATTTTTCGAAGGTGATACCTTTTTCTCCCTTCATCTGATCCCTGATCCCGNTCAGGGAGGCGAGAGTCAGCATGCGGGCGAGGACCGGCGCCTCGACGATATTGTAGTCGGAAATTTCCAGACTTCCGGAAAAGGGCTGCGATAACCTAGAATCATCGATCTCTCCGGAAAGCTCCAGCCTTCCGTTCTTCATGTTGGAATAGGAGTCGAGCCGCCGTAGCAATGCCCCGGCGTTGTCGCTGGTCAGGGTAAGGCGGCGGTTCCGGCCTTCAGGCAAAATGCGGAAGACAGCATGGCCCTCCCCCCCCATGTTGGCGTCGAGAGAAAGAGTGCGCCAGACATCGTCTTGGTGTTGAAGCAGGCCCGAAACGGTATCAAAAGCCCCTTCCGGCTTGACCCAGAGCCGGTCCACATNAACCGACAGGGAAAGCGGCGGCAGCGGCTTTTCNTCGGGATCGTCTTCGTCGAAAAGATGGCTNACGTCGAGCNCGGNGCCGCTCAAGGTAATGTTATAGCCGCCGTCGGAACGGAACCCCACGGTGGACTTGAAATCATTGCGGCCGGTCTTGAGCCGNTCGAANGTGATACTCTGGAATTCCTTGCCGTCGGGGGTGAATGNCGCCTCCCCTNNCACATCAAGGTCTTTGGCGGTAATCNANAAGGAGCGCATTTTNGTCAGGCGCTGGTCTTCCAGGGACAAGGAGACCCGCGCCGTCCCCGGAGACCCGGGAGGCTTGGTCCATTCCAGAAGCGCCATATCGAGCGAGGCGCCGTTGAGATTTGCGGCCACCGACAGGTCACCCCTGGAATTGTCGAGTTCTGTCCAGATCAGTTCCACGCCCACCGGGCCGGTAAGATAGGGCCGGGTATCGAGATCGAGGCGGCGCCGCGCTTCTTCGTCGAGAGTGGACGTCACCGTGTAACGACTGATGAAGGGGGCGTCGTCGGTGAAATGCTCGATGCCCGCAATGTGCGCCGGAACACCCTCGAAAACAGCGCTTCCTTCAACATCCATGGTTTCCTTCGTCACCTTGACGGAGAGATCGCCCTGGGTCACGTCCTTGCCCTGGACCAGCCCAGGNAGGGCCACATCCACAAGATTAGCGGCCACCGAGATGGTCACCANGGGNAGGTCGAGGTCGGTCCTTAAGGGAAAGTCGAACGCCGCCCGTCCCGCCATTTCACCCCCCACCAGCGAGGGGTCGACGCCGAGATAGCGGGCCGCGCCCAGCGGTTCCTCGTCAAGGATGGAAAGGAGATCGCGGGCGGAGCCGCGCACCACCGCCTCGACCCGGGCCTTTTCAATATCCGTGTCGAGGTCCCACAGGTTGACGGCACTGTNCTCGATCCACAGCGGGCCGANGCGNCCGCTGGAAACATCAAAATCTATGCGGTTGTGTNTGAAAATNGCTGTCCCCGCCAGTTCTGAGGCCGGCGGCATGGGCGAGAGAAAGTCTANGGAAAGCCCGGTGAANCCCAGCTTTCCCGTCACTGACTTCACATTCACGGAGGAAAAATCACCGTCTGGAAGATGCGCCGANAANGAGGCCTTGGTTTCGTGAATGNCCCCCTGAGACATATGTTGAGTCACCCAGTTGCGCGAGGGCTTGCCCAGAGATTTAGGCCAGTAGCGTTTAAATTCGTCGAACAGAAGATTCTTCAGAACGGCGTCTACGTGCAACCGCGCATCCTCGCCGTCGGGCAGGACTTGCCCGGTCATGTTCAGCGTGGTGCCGCCCACATCAATAAAAATATCGTCGAAAAAGAGCTTCGCCATATCGTCTTCGAAGCGCCCACGAAGGGCGGCATGCTGTACCGCGACGCCGTCATCGTAGAAACCCGGCACCACGAGCTTNCCTGCCGCGCNCGAGAAATCGAATCCGAAAAAGGGAATCTGCCCGTTGAGGTCCATGCTGACGGTAAAGGTGCCGCTGACAGGAAGGGCCGCATNCCTCAAGGGCGCGAGAAGCTCCGCCCGGGCCGCCAAATGACCGNGATTNATCTCGGAAAAGTCGGCACTCANGTCGACCCGTCCTACCGCCGTGTCATAGGNGAACTCGAGATCGAAATGCNCCTCCTGACGCTCGCCGCTTTCGGCCCCTGTCACCGCTCCCTGTTTGCCCCNGCTGACGTCGAGATCGAGCGCCACATCTCCCTGAATGCCAGTCTCGTTACGGATGAGAACNATATNNGTGTTATTGGCCCGCCAAGTGGTTTCAAGCCGCNGGTCATCCACCACCACCAGGGAATCGATAATTCTGACCCGGTGCAGATATCCCATGGCACGATCCCTGTTGGGGGGGGCCAGCAGATCGGTAATGACCCGGTGCAGGATGTAGTCTCCCTTGCCTTCGCCGAGGTCAAATTGGAAATCGCCTTCCCGGGACAACAGAACGTCGATTTTCGGTCCCAGCAAATCAATGCTGGTAGGCGCGACGAGGCCCCGTATCATGGCGCCCGCGCTCAAGGAAACCGACAGTTCCGGGACCTCGGCAAGAATGTCTCCCTCGGGCCCCACCGCCTTGACATCCACAAGGCGGATGTCCAAAGTCCGTTCCCAGCCAGCCCAGGTGAGCACCGTATCCTCGAGCTCAAAACGGAAAGACCCATCCTCGGCCCGCAAGGCGTCCTGGAGATAGGGCGTGAGGAAGGCCAGCGAAATCGGGTCTCCGGCCAGGCGCCATGACAGCAGAGCGACCAGTATGGCCGCCCCGGCAAGCGTGGCACCGAAAATATCCAGAATAAATTTCGTCGTTCGGCGAAACACTTCTAAACCTCTTCCGGGGCCGGCTCTCCGCCCTCGCCGTGCCCGGAAAGCGCGGCCTCGAGAAACTCGTCGATGCCACCGTCGAGCACGCCTTGGGCATTGCCCTTTTCCACTCCGGTGCGCAGGTCCTTGACCATCTGATAGGGGTGGAGGACATAGGAGCGGATCTGGTGGCCCCAGCCGATTTCCGTTTTGGCCTCGCGCTCGGCCTGGGCGGCTTCCTCGCGCTTCTGCAGTTCCAGTTCGTAGAGGCGTGCACGCAACATGTCCATGGCCGCCGCCCGGTTACGGTGCTGGGAACGATCGTTCTGGCATTGCACGACGATGCCCGTAGGAAGGTGGGTGATGCGGATGGCGCTGTCGGTCTTGTTCACGTGCTGGCCGCCGGCGCCCGAGGCGCGGTAGGTGTCGACGCGCAGGTCCTTGTCGTTGA
>NZAO01000032.1 GCA_002686135.1 Rhodospirillaceae bacterium | reverse complement strand
GTCCGAGGCCGGCTACGAGACCATCATGGTCAATTGCAACCCCGAGACCGTATCCACCGATTACGACACCTCCGACCGCCTCTATTTCGAGCCGCTGACAGCCGAGGACGTGATCGAGCTGGTGCGGGTGGAGCGCGCGAAAGGCGATTTTCGCGGCGTCATCGTCCAGCTTGGCGGGCAGACGCCGCTGAAGCTGGCGCGCGCCCTGGAGGCAGCGCAGATTCCCATTCTCGGCACCTCGCCCGACGCCATCGATCTGGCCGAGGACCGCGAGCGTTTCAAGAAGCTGGTGGCTGATCTGGGCCTTAAACAGCCTGCCAACGGCATCGCCGCCAGCCGCGGGGAAGCGCAAACCATTGCCGCCGAGATCGGCTTTCCCGTGGTCATCCGGCCTTCCTATGTGCTGGGCGGGCGGGCCATGGAGATCGTCCACGACGATGCCGGGCTGAGCANATATATGAGCGAGGCGGTGCGGGTTTCCGGNNCCAGCCCGGTGCTNATCGATTCCTTCCTTCAGGANGCNACCGAAGTGGACGTGGANGCCGTGGCCGACGGCGGGAANGTGCATGTGGCCGGGATCATGGAGCATATCGAGGAGGCGGGNGTTCATTCGGGAGATTCTGCCTGTTCGCTGCCGCCTTATTCCCTGGACGCTNAGGTGGTGGCCGAGCTCGAGCGCCAGACCCGCGCCTTGGCCGGCGCGCTGGGCGTGGTCGGGTTGATGAACGTGCAGTTCGCGGTCAAGGACGGAGAAATTTACCTGATCGAGGTCAATCCCCGGGCCAGCCGCACCGTGCCCTTCGTGGCCAAGGCCACCGGCGTGCCCATCACCAAGATCGCCGCCCGCGTCATGGCCGGAGAAAAACTGGCCGATTTCGACCTGTCGCCACCGGCCATCGCCCATGTGGCGGTGAAAGAGGCAGTGTTCCCCTTCGCCCGCTTTCCCGGCGTCGATATCATCCTCGGCCCCGAAATGCGGTCTACCGGCGAGGTCATGGGGCTGGACACCGATTTCGGCCGCGCCTTCGCCAAGTCCCAGCTCGGCGGCGGCACCAACCTGCCGGTCGGNGGCACCGTTTTTGTCTCGGTGCGCGATCACGACAAGCCGGCCATGGCGGGGCTCGGGCAAAGACTCAAGGAGATGGGCTTCGACCTGNTGGCNACCCGCGGNACGGCCGCGCATCTCAACGGCGAAGGGGTGAAAACGGACGCCGTCAACAAGGTGCTGGAGGGTTCGCCCCATATTGTGGATGCCCTTAAGAACGGCGAGGTGCAGATGGTCGTCAACACCACCGAGGGCGCCGCCGCTATTGCCGACAGCTTTTCCCTGCGGCGCACGGCGCTGGTCCATAATATTCCCTATTTCACGACGGTGGCGGGCGCCCTTGCCGCGGCNGAGGCNATTGCGGCGCTGAAGCACGGGGAACTTGACGTGACCTCGCTTCAGGGGTATTTCCCCGGCTGATATTCCTAACACCCGTTCCCGAACAGAGCGTTTGACGCAGACGCCGATTGGACCGACAATAGTTGGCCCGGCCGGGAGCGTCCCCTGTTTGACCGTAGTTCGACAACGACCAGATAACGACCAGACAACAATTCGGATAGCGCCGTGACTGTCAATTCAAAGTTTCCCATGACAGCCACCGGTTTCGAGGCCTTGAAATCGGAACTGGAAAAACTGAAATCCGTGGAACGCCAAGAGGTGATCCAGTCCATCGCCGCTGCGCGCGAGCACGGCGACCTGTCCGAGAACGCCGAATACCAAGCCGCCCGCGAACGCCAGAGCTTTATCGAGGGCCGCGTCGCNGANCTCGAGGACAAGATCAGCCGCGCCCAGGTCATCGACCTCAGCACCCTGTCTGGAAAGAACGTGAAATTTGGCGCCAAGGTGGTTCTGGCCGACGAGGATACCGNCGAGAAGAGCACCTATCAGATCGTCGGNACNGACGAATCCGATATCAACAGCGGGCTTCTTTCCATCACCTCGCCGCTGGCCATCGCATTGATCGGTAAGACCAAGGGCGATTCGGTGGAAGTGGCCACGCCGGGCGGGGCCAAATCCTACGAGATCATCTCNGTCAAGTTCGCTTAGAGTNGGTTAGGCCGTGTCCGGCGATCNGCTTCAAGGTGATTCANCGCAAGAGGATATGTCGTCCCATACCTGCTGGGTCTTGAGCGAAGGCCATGCGGGAANGGAAAACCAGTGCCTGGGCCTGGCCGAGGCTGNGGGGTTCCAGCCTGTGGTCAAGCGNGTGTGGGTNNGCTTTCCCTGGACCCGGTTGCCTGCGCGCCTGTGGCCCTTTCCTCTGCGCGCGGCGGCAAGGGGGAGNGATGCGCTGGTCCCGCCCTGGCCCGACATGCTGATTACCTGCGGCCGCCGCAGCGTGCCCCTTGCCCTCGCTATACAGAGNCAAAGCGGCGGCAANANCTTTACCNTCNATATCCAGAACCCCACCGTTCCGGCAAACGCCTTTAANATGATNGTAGNACCGGAACACGATGGCTTCACCGGCGCNAACGTACATGTGACCCACGGTGCCCTGCACCGGGTGACGGCGCGGCGCCTGAANGGCGNCGCCGCGACCTTCGCGCCGCTCTATGCCCATCTGCCGCGGCCGCTGGNAGGCGTGCTTATCGGCGGCTCCAACCGGCGTTATCGCGTGGNGNANCGGGAAATGGCCGATCTCGGGGATAAGCTGAGGCAATTGCACGAGGAAAGCGGNGCCGGGCTCGCGGTAACGGCATCGCGGCGCACCGGCGCGGCTGCCATGGGGGCGCTGCGCNAGAAGCTGGCGGGCGTGCCCGCGGTGATCTGGGATGGACAGGAGGANTCCNCTGGTGAAAATTCTGGCGACAATCCCTATTACGGTATTCTCGGGCTTGCCGACCTTNTGGTNGCCACCTGTGATTCCATTTCCATGGTGAGCGAGGCCTGTTCCACCGCCAANCCGGTTCTGGTGGCGCATTTTNCCGGAGGCTCGAAACGCTTNNACCGTTTTCACAAGGCCATGGANAAAGACNGCTATACCCGGAAATTCACNGGCCGCTACGAGAGNTGGACGCCGCCGCCCCTNGACGATATGTCNGCNGCTNCTGNTGCGGTGCGCACNGNCTTTCTCNCCCANCTGGGATAAGGGGCCGTGTTTTTTNACCGGGGCAAAAAAGCGTGCGTGCANGGCGTGGNAAATCGGCTATAAANTCCCCATATCNATAGTCACTTCACNTTATTCCATGTGCGCGAGAGACAGCGCCNGCCGACNGNGACGAGCCCGCAAGATGAGCCTCAATATAGANACCTTCACCAACCNNAACTGGCGGCCGGGAAACAATTTCGGNGGCAANACCCTGTTNAAGGCGCTGGGCCATCCACTGGCNGCCGCNAAGGCACGTTCGCTGGTGGCGGAGATCGCGNGNAAGGGGCNGGTGGCGGTNTATGATCCCTTAGGCGAGGCCGGGGATTTCAANAATTTCTATAATCTGGAGGCCTGTGATNTGNCCGGTGTTTTCGTCCAGAANGTNGAGGAGATCGGATCGAAANGTCTNGGTCAGNCCGNGCGCCCGGNAACCGAACTGTCCACGTGCGGCTGNAAGACGGTTCTGGTGGCGGCCTTCGACGCNGCCCNGCTGATCGACAATATCCGCCATATGGCGCCNGNGNGNGCGGAGATCGTCAGTTTCGACGACGCCCGCCTGCCCGACGACATGTTGACCAACAGCCNNAATTACCTGGCGCCCCTCAACTTCGCCACCAATTTCGCCTTTCTGCGCGACGGNGGCGGCAANCATACCCGCGTCTTTTCCGCCAATTACTGGGGCGNCTANGGGGCCGAGGATCCCGAGCTGTGGCTGTGCCTGTTCNATGAGGCCGGCGCGGTTCTNGCCGAATGGCGNGAACAGATGCCCCATGCCGGCGGCACCTATNTCATCGACAGCGCCNAGGTGCGGGAGNGCTTCGGGCTCGGCGATTTCACNGGCACNCTGTTCATNCACGCGGTNCGCATCGCCGGCCATGACATCGTCAAATACNCGCTCGACACCTATGGCGACGACGACGAGGTGCTGTCCTGTTCCCATGACGCCAATGCTTGGCCTGCCGACCTCTATGCCGGCNTGCCCGCGCCCGATGCCGGAGAAAAGGTGATCCTGTGGATTCAGAACAGCCATCCNGTGCCCATCCCGGAAAANGGNATCGGATTNAATGCNGTGGGCTCCCAGGACGTGCACTGGCTCGANGANACCATCCCGCCNTTCGGCACTTATGGTCTGGATGTGNGCGCTCTGTTGCCNGAGGCTAGCTGGCCGACCCAGATNGAGATTCAGGCCGGGCGTTATTTCGTGCGCCCGCGCTATGAAGTGGTCAAAAAGGACGGCCGCCGCCGCATCGCCCACGCCAATGTGGAGCGCACCGATCTCGAATGCGATCCCCGTATCCCGGAACTGGCCGACACCATGGGCAAGGGCTATATCATGCCGCTGCCGGTGCTTCCNGTCGCCGAGTTCACCACCACCGCCCTGCCCACNCCCATGGCCACCTGCCAGCGCGACCTGCCCTTGAGCGCCATTCTCGTGGATGGCTCGGGCGAGGAAATAGACCGCCGTTTCCTGGGCTGTATCCCGCGCCGCGAGAGCCGGCCCCTGGACGTGGACGCCTGGATTGCCGAGACCGATGGCGGCCTACCCAGCGGTTACGGCCATGTGGAATTCGTCTATGACTTCCGCAACGGCGGCGAGGCCGACGGCTGGCTGCACGGGTTCTGTCGCTATCAACAGCGCCACAGCGGCCACATGGCCGAGACTATTTTCGGCGCTCATATCTACAACACAGCTCTGGTCTACAAGGACGAGCCCCAATCCTACATCGCCCGCCCGCCGGGGCTTTCCACCCGTATCTTCCTGCGTCTGGGGACCGGCGTCACCGACACCATGTGCCACCTCATCTATCCTGCCTCCACGCCTTGGCACGACACCTCCGAGACCCGGCTTATTCTTCACAATGCCCAAGGCGAAGAAGTGGCCACGCGCACCGTCAATATTCCCTGTGGTGGCTCCCTGCACTGGCGCTATGGCGCCATGTTCGACGACAAGGAACGCGCCCAGGCCGGCGGTAACGCCTATGTGCTGGTGCGCGACGTGACCTGCCGCCTGTTCGGCTATCACGGCCTGGTCAATGACGGCGCCGCCTTTTGTTTCGACCACATGTTCGGATTTTAGGACCACACCCAAATGGCGGATACGCACCATACCAGGGTCTTGATCCTCGGTTCCGGCCCCGCGGGATGCACCGCGGCCATCTATGCCGCGCGCGCCAACCTCGAGCCGTTGATGGTGGCCGGCATCCAGCCTGGCGGCCAACTCACCATCACCACGGATGTGGAGAACTATCCCGGCTTCGCCGACGTGATCCAGGGGCCGTGGTTGATGGAACAGATGCAAGCCCAGGCGCAGGCAGTGGGTGCACGGCTGATTTCCGACATCATCGTCGAGGTGGACCTCTCGAAAAGGCCTTTTGTCTGTAGCGGCGATTCTGGCGACACCTATACCGCCGAGACCCTGATCATCTCCACTGGTGCAAACGCCCGCTGGCTCGGCCTGCCGGCGGAGAAGAAATTCATGGGGTTCGGCGTTTCCGCCTGTGCCACCTGTGACGGCTTTTTCTATCGTGGCAAGAAGGTAGCGGTGATCGGCGGTGGCAATACCGCCGTGGAGGAGTCCATTTACCTCACCAACCATGCCGAGAAAGTGACGCTGGTCCACCGCCGTGACGAATTGCGGGCCGAGAAAATTCTCCAGGACCGGTTGCTGAAAAACCCCAAGATTGAGGTGGTCTGGAACAGTGTACTGGTGGATATCCTAGGCGACGAAGACCCCCCCGGCGTGACCGCGGTGCAACTCGAAAACGTAAAGACCAGCGAGACCACGGATCTGGCCGTGGACGGCGTCTTCATCGCCATCGGCCACGATCCCGCCACCAAGCTGTTCGTGGGCAAGCTGGATATGGACGGGGAAGGCTATATCACCAGTGCGCCCGACAGCACTGCCACCAGCGTGCCCGGCGTGTTCGCCGCCGGTGACGTTACCGACAAGGTCTATCGCCAGGCGGTGACGGCGGCGGGCATGGGCTGCATGAGCGCCCTGGAGGCTGAGAAATTCCTGGCCGAACAGGAAGACTGAGCGCCTTGGAGAAAGCAGAGAAAGTCCGTGGAGACTTAAATGGGGAAGAATCAGCGATGACCATGAAACGCATCATGCTTCACCCCAAAATACGCTGTAATAAAACTGTCACACGACTGGCATATGATGCCCGCCATTATTAGAAAGATATTCCTCCTTATTGTATTCGCCACGGCGGCGGCCGTTGCCGTTTTCAGTATCATTTCCGGCGCCAACGGGGTTCTGGCCGCCGACACGCAAGCCCTTGAACAACAGATACAGCAGATGCAGCAGGACCTCAACCGGCTCATGAACGAACTCAGAGCGGTCAAGGAAGAGCAGGCCCACAGCGCCGAGATCCGCGCCGCGGCCAAGGCCGAAGCCAAGGCCAAGGAAGATTTCAAAGTCTCCACCAAGGGCGGCATCAAGGTCGAATCCGGAGACGGCAACTTCAAGGCCCTGATTGGCGGCCGCATCATGGCCGATGCCGCCTGGTTTGACGAGGACAAGACCAATATGGGCGATGGCGCCGAGTTCCGCCGCGCCCGGCTGCACCTTGCCGGCACTATGTTCAAGGACTGGCACTTCAAGACGGAGTGGGACTTCGCTGACAACGCCACGGCTGCTAAGGACGTGTGGATCAAATACACCGGCTGGAAGTCTTTCTATAATCTGGGCGTCACCGTCGGCCATCATAAGCTTCCGATGATGCTCGAGAACATGACCAGTTCGCGCTTCATCAGCTTCATGGAGCGCAGCACCGCCCACGGTGCCTTCGTTAGCGATATCGGCGACCGCCAGATCGGTATTTCGGGAAACCTCAACGGCGACAACTGGAGTCTCGCCGGCGGCGTCTGGAGCGCCGACATGGACGATGATGCCACCAGCGAAGGCGACGAGGACTGGCAGACCGGCGGCCGCTTGACCTACGCCCCCTATTACGGCAAGGGCCGCGTCATGCATCTCGGGTTCTGGGGTAACTATTTCCAAAACCCGGATGCCTCCAACATCACCTTCGCCCCCCGTCCCGAATCCCACATTATGTCCGGCATGGTCAGCACCGGCGCCATCACCCCCACCGACGATCTGGTGCGCTGGGGGGGAGAAATTGCTGGCGTCTATGGCCCGGCCTCGCTTCAGGGCGAATACGTGCAGGCTGACATCGACCGCACCTCGAGCGGCAATGTGACCACGGGTTTCGATTTCTACGGCTGGTATCTGGAGGGCAGCTACTTCCTCACCGGCGAGACGCGCAACTACGAGGGCGGCGCGGGTAAATTCGACCGCATCACGCCCCTTAAATCCCTGTATCAGGGCGGCCCCGGAGCGTGGCAGGTCGCCGTCCGCTTTAGCGGCCTCGACCTCGATGACGGGACTATTCTGGGTGGCCAGGAGCATAACTGGACCCTGGGGCTAAATTGGTACGTCAACCCTTATATCCGCTTTATGGCCAACTACATCTTGGTCGATAACAATGACAACGCCACCGGAAACAGCGCCAATCTGAAATCGGGTGAAACCTCCGCAAGCAATGATGATCCCCGGATCTTCCAGATTCGCGCCCAGGTAGATTTTTAGATCGCATTTTTACTCCCAACCGGCTGTGGCCGGAGGATTGCGACATATTGTCGCCTGAAGCTTTAAGTCTCAAATATTTTATGTGAAACACGGTATAGAGGAGTAGCTATCACTCCTGGGTGGTAGTGCGCCCATGAATTAAAATGTGGGGGAGAAGTGGAAATGCCCAAACCGCGCGAACTTCTTCTTTTTTCTATAGTCCTTATTGTTTCGTTGTCCTTACCTTTACCGTCTATTGCCGGTGATCCGGTTGTCTTGGACAGGCTAAACAAAGCGGTGGTGGATGACGGCAAGTTAATCCTCAACGCCCGTTTCCGCTATGAATTCGTTGACCAGGACAGCAGGTCCCGTGACGCCAACGCCGTCAACCTGCGCGCCCGCTTTGGTTACGAGACCGGCTATTTCTACGGTTTCGGTTTCGGTTTCGATGTGGAAAACGTCCACGCCATAGGCGACGACCGCTATAACAGCACCATCAACGGCCGCTCCGACTTTCCCACGGTTGTCGATCCCGAAGATACCGAACTCAACCAGCTTTTCCTGAAATTCGGCGGCAAGGAGGCCTTCATCCACGATACCACCGTGAAGGTGGGCCGCCAGCGTATCATCTGGGACAACCACCGTTTCCTCGGCAATGTGGGCTGGCGCCAGAACGAACAGACCTTCGATTCCGCACGCATCATCAACACCTCCATCCCTAACGCCTCGCTCCAATACATCTATATCGACAAGGTGCACCGTATCTTCAGCAAGGCCCACGCCACCGCCGGCACCCGCGGCATGTCCTCCCATCTGGCGCGGGTCGGCTACAAGTTTGAAGGCATCGGCGAGTTGTCCGCCCGCACACTGTTTCTCGATTACGACCGCGCCATCTTCTCCGGCGATTCGACCAAGACCTTCGGCGTCCGGTTTATTGGTAAGTATGCCCTCGACGACGACTGGAAGGTCCTCTACACCGGCGAATACGCCAACCAGGAGGACTGGGAACAGAACACCAGCAGTTTCGACCTCGACTATTGGTTCGGCGAGGGCGGCGTCGACTACAAGGGCGTGACCATGAAAGTCGGCTACGAGTCGCTGGAGGGCAACGGCACCAGCGCCTTCCAGACGCCGCTGGCGACCCTGCACCTGTTAGAGGGCTGGACCGACCTGTTCCTGACCACGCCCAGCGACGGTATTACCGACCTCTATGCCAAGATCGGCACCAAGGTCTACGGCACCAGCCTGGTGCTGGGCTTCAAAACCCTGGATGCGGAGAACACCAGCGCTAATTACGGCACCGAGACGTTCTTCGATGTCAAGCGCACCTTCTGGGGCCATCTGACCCCACGCCTGACCGCGGCCTTCTTCAACACCGCGGACACGTCCGTTGCCCCGGATACCACGAAGCTATGGCTCGGCATCACCTATAAGTACTAGGAAATAGTTACTAGGAAATTCCCCTTTCCCGGATTCTTTTGCTGAACGCCGGGTGAAAGAAATATAGTTCACCGGAATTACTATAACATCGTAAAACCCGTCCTTGGAGCGAATGCGGCGCTTGGCCACATATGGTTCGGAGTGGAAAAGAGCTACATCCACACGTAAGGTTTTTCTTGGACTTTCCGTGGATTTTCCGGGCCTTTTTCAGCAAGGGGGGCAAGTTCTATGAAAGACGGCACTTCTTTCGCCACCATGTTCTTCGAGCGTGGGTTCCGCCCCTTCTTTCTGGCGGCAGGAATCTACAGCTTTCTCGCCATGGCGGTGTGGCTCGCTCTGATCCAGGGGTGGGTCGGCCTGGAACCGGACATGCCGCCCGCTTACTGGCACGCCCACGAAATGCTGTTCGGCTATACAGGCGCGGCGGTAGCTGGATTCTTTCTTACCGCCGTTCCCACGTGGGCCGGTGCGCCACCTGTTGCCGGTGCCAGGCTGGCCGCTCTTTTCTTTCTGTGGCTGGCTGCGCGCATAAGCCCATGGCTGACTCCGGCGGTGCCCGCGGTTCTGGTAGCGGGGCTGGACGTTGCTTTCTTCCCGGCACTGGCGTGGTTAATACTGCCTGCGCTGAAGTTGGGCAAATCACGGCGTAGCTTTATCTTTCCACCAATTTTGGTGGCCATGGCTCTAGGGAATCTGTTGTTCCATCTTGAATCACTGGGTATTGCAGATGGGATCGCCGGGCACGGCCTGACACTGATGGTGGATTGTATGGCGCTGTTGATCGGCGTCATCGGCGGGCGGGTGACGTCTTCCTTTACTGCAAACGTACTTAAGGCGCAGGGCGCCGAGGCTCAAGTGCGCAGCTTCCCTCCCCTCGATCGTCTTGCTCTGGCGTCGCTTCTGGCACTCCTCATTGTAGATTTGGTCCTGGATTCTAGTCATGTAGCCGGGGTGGTAGCGCTAGCCGCTGCATTGCTCAATGGATTAAGGCTTTCCTTCTGGCAGGGGATAAAAACTCTCAGGAAGCCAATACTTCTGGTGCTGCATCTTGGATATGGTTGGCTCGTGGTGGGCTTGGCGTTGAAAGGATTGGCTCTGTTAAGCGATGTTATAAGTCCTGCCGACGCCGTGCATGGAATCACCGTAGGCGCCATCGGCACCATGACTATAGCCATCATGACCCGCGCCTCGCTCGGGCATACAGGGCGGCCATTGCGCGCAGGATTGACCATTTCGGCGGCCTACGTGATGGTGTCCTTGGCTGCTCTCGCACGGGTAGGAATACCCTTCTTGGGTCTGGATGCCTTCGATACCGCCCTCTGGCTTTCGAGCGGCTTATGGATTGCTGCCTTCGGGTTGTTTTCAATACTGTTTTTCCCGATCCTTACCAGCTCACGGGTGGTAGCGGGACCGGCGTAATGCTGGAGAGCAAGGTTGAAACAGTGCTTAAATCCTATCCCGGTGTCTCCGTTCATCCCTTGAAAATGTGAGAAAGGGTTCAGGACGCCTTCTTGGCCTCGGCGCGGGCGGCAACCACCTGCTCGGCGTCGCGGCCTGACAGTTCCTGCATGTGATCGAATTCGAAGGTATAGCTGCCGGCCCCGAAGGTAAGCGAGCGCAGCTCGATGATGAGGTCGTGTATCTCGGCCCGGGGCATCAGGGCGGAAACCTCGTCCCAGCTCTTCCAGCCGGGCTTGGCGTCGAAGCCCAAAATCTGGCCGCGGCGGCCGGAGATGACCCGTTGCGCCTTGGAGGTGGCCTCCGAGGGCAGGGAAATGGTGACCTTGCAGATGGGCTCCAGCAGCACCGGCTTGCATTGGGGTAGGCCCTCGCTCATGGCTAGCCGCCCGGCCTGTTTGAAGGCCATTTCGGAACTGTCCACCGCGTGGTGCTGGCCGTCGGTGAGTGTCACCGAAAGGTCCACCACCGGAAAGCCCAGTGGACCCGAGGTCAGGTAATCCTTGACCCCGTTTTCTACCGCCGGGATGAACTGGCGCGGTACGTGGCCACCCACCACCTTACTGTCGAACTTGAAGCCGGACCCCCGGGACAGCGGCTTGATGTCAACGTGGACGTCTCCGAACTGGCCGTGGCCGCCGGTCTGGCGCTTGAACCGGGCATGCTGGGATATGGGCTTGGCGATAGTCTCGTTATAGGGTGTCTGGGGCTTGTTCATAGTCACCGAAGACAGGTTGAACTTGTTCTTGAACCTGTCGGCGGCGATCTGGAGATGCATTTCGCCCTGGCCCCATAGCACCAGCTCATTGGTGTCCGGGTTCTGTTCATAAGAAAGCGAGGGATCCTCTTCGGCGATCTTGGCCATCGCCTCGGAGAGTTTCACCTCGTCGCTGCTTTTCTCGGTGGAAATGGCGGCGCTGTACATGGGGGGAAGCGCCTCGGGAAAGGATTCCAGGCCGTCGGGAGCCTTGCCCGAGGGCGTCAGCACGTTGCCGGTCTTGGCGCCCTCCAGCCGCCCTAGGGCCGCCACCTCGCCCAGCTTCGCCTCGCTCAGCTTTTCGTGTTTTTCGCCGGTAAGACGGAACATGCCGCTGGGATGGGTGTCGCCCAGGGTGACGTTGTCCTTGATGGCGCCGCGAAAGATGCGGGCCAGAGAAAGTTTGCCCAGATGGGGGGCGTGAACGGTCTTGAAAATCCAGGCCAGGGGTTCGCCCTCGGCCTCGATACCGAGCCTCTCCGCGGTGTCTTCGGGGCCCGGCGCGTCATGGCGCAGCGCTTTGAGGAGACGCCGCACCCCCTGTTCGTTCTCGGCCGAGCCGAAAAGCACCGGCACCACCTTGTCGTCGGCAATGTCCTTTTTTAGGAACTGGTAGATTTCCTCCTTCGGCGGCACCACGTCCTCGATAAGCTTGGTCAGCAGGTCGTCGTCGAAATCGGCCAGCGTTTCCAGCATTTCCATGCGTGCGGACTGTTCGCTTTCCTGTAATTCGGTGGGAATTTCCACAAGGTCTGAGGCCGATCCGCTATTGTAGTTGTAGGCGCGATCGCTGATCAGGTCCACATAGCCCTTGATGGTCTCGCCGTCCTGGATCGGCACCTGGCGCATAACCAGAGGTCGTTCCGAGACCGCCTGATAGGCGGCGAGAACGTCGGAGAGGGTGGCGTCTACGTGGTCCACCTTGTTGATGAAGATCATGTGGGGGATGTTGCGGGAATCAAGGAAATGAAGGAGCGGAGAGAGCATGACGGCGCGGTCGGTTTCCGGCTCCACCACCACCACGGCGATGTCGGCGATGCTGAGCGCGCCTTGGGCCTCCTGGGAAAACTCCACCGAACCGGGACAG
>NZAO01000031.1 GCA_002686135.1 Rhodospirillaceae bacterium | reverse complement strand
CGCACCGCGAAGCCGCGCTCCAGCAACAAATCCACCATATGGCTGCCGATGAAACCGGCGCCGCCTGTGACCACAGCGATGGGCTTGGGCGCGCTCAAGCCGCTTCCCCTTCCTGCAACTGCTTGACGTTATAGTACCAGGGGTTATCGAAACTGTCGGGTAGCTTGCCCTCGCGAAAGGCCGTGCACAAATCGCGGATGGCGTCCTCCACCGTAAAGATGGGCTCGAACCCCAGCGCATCCTTGATCTTGTCGGAGGTCACCCGGTACGAGCGATTGTCGTCGGACTGGGNGTGCGCANNATNTCGATNTCGCCCAGTTCGGGATATTCCTCTTCCACCACCTTNTTCACCTGCTNNGCNATNTCCATGACCGAGAGGTTNCGGTANCCCACNTTGAAGGTNTCNCCCGCGATCTTCTCGGCGGGCAAGGCCAGCATGGTCTGNTAGAGCCGNACCATNTCCTTGATNTGGAGATTNGGNCGGTACTGATCNCCACCGAANACCGTGATCTTGCCCTTGTTCACCGCATGGTTGGTGAGGATGTTCACCGTCAGGTCGAGCCGTGTGCGCGGGGAATAGCCGCAAACGGTGGAGGGGCGGATGGTGACGCAGGTAAAGTCCGGCCCCTGATGCTTGAACAGCAACGGCTCGCACATGCCCTTGAAACGGTTGTAATGGGTGAGCGGCACCAGGGGATGATCCTCGCGCACCTCCGGGGCGTCGGACACGCCGTAGACGGAACTGGTGGAGGCATAGATGAAGCGTTTGACGCCGGCCTCCTTGGCGGCCACTACCATGGGCTCGAAACAGTCATAATTGATGGAGGTGGAGAGGCTCTCATCCAGTTCGAAGCTGGGGTCGTTGGAAATGCACGCCAAGTGGATCACCGCATCCATGCCCTCGCATTCCTTGCCAAGCTTCGCGGCGTCGCGGATATCGCCCTCGATCACCGTCAGATCGGGGTGATCCAGCGGCAGGGNATCCTTACCGAAATACATGATGTCATAGACGGTCACACTATGGCCGTCCTCGAGAAGCTGGGGCACCAGAAGGTTGCCCACATATCCGGCGCCGCCAGTCACCAATACGTTCTTTAACAAAGGTATCTTCTCCGTGTGTAAAATTCAGTTCTTGCCGGTGGCGATGGTATAGCCGGCGGCGCAGGCATCGTCATAGAACATCTGCACGGTCCCGAGGCTGAACTGGTCGAGATCCTTGCCCACACCCTTCAGCTTGCCCAACAGGTCATGGGTGACGGTGATGATGTGACAGCCCACCTCGTCGGCATGGAAGATGTTCAGCAACTCGCGCGGGCTCGCCCACAGCAATTCCGCCTTGGGCCTGCTTTCGAGAATGCCCACCGCTTCACGCATCAAGGGCACCGGGTCGATGCCGGTATCGGCGATGCGCCCGGCAAACACCGAGACCACGGCCGGGGTTTCCGCGTGCAGCGCTTCGGCCACATGGCGCACCTGGTCGAGGGTCATCATGGCGGTGACGTTGACCTGAACCTTCTGCGCCGAAAGCCGCTCCACCAGCGGCACGGAAGAGTCGCCTTTGGTGTTGGTGATGGGGATTTTCACATAGACATTGTCACCCCAGGAGGCGATCTCCAGGGCCTGAGCCTCCATTTCGTCGAATTCGTCGGCGAAGACCTCGAAGCTGACCGGGGCGCCGTCGATAACGCCGAGCATATCCTTGGCGAAGGCCGCGTAATCGCTGATCCCGGCTTTGCGCATCAGCGTGGGATTGGTGGTGAAGCCCTTGATAAGCGGGTTCCGCGCCAGTTCCCGGATACCATCGAGGTCGGCCCCATCGGCGAATATCTTTACATTCAAGCTGTCGGTTCTCGTCATACTGGTCCCCATTTAAACGGATAAGGTTTTGAGAATATGGCGCACCGCTTCGGGCAGGTCCGAGACGGTATGGTCCGGGGTCTGGTTAAGCGACTCGGTATAGCCGCAGTCGATGAAATAGGTGAGACAGCCGGCGGCCTTGCCGGCATCCACATCGCGCCAGCGGTCACCTACCATGATGCTGACGGCAAGGTTTACATCCCATTCCCTCGCCGCGTCCAGCAGCATACCGGGATTGGGTTTATAGCGGCGGCAGTGGTCGCCACAAATGCAGACACAGATATCGTCCACCGCAACCTCGGCGCGGAGCTTGTCATGCATGGCCTCCAGCACCTCCATGCTGGNCAGGCCGAGGCCCACATCCTTCTGGTTGGTGGTGACGATAACCAGGAACCCGGCGTCCTTCAGCGCCGCCACCGCCTCCGCCACGCCGGGCAGGATGTCGAACTCCTCCACGCGCAGCGGCGCAAAGGGCTTGCCCTCGCGCATGTCGGAACGGTTGATGACGCCGTCGCGATCGAGAAATACCGCGCGGCGCATGTTCGCTTCCGTCATCGGGAAGAGCGCACTCTCTTCCCGCGATCTACCATTTGGTGTCCCTGATCTGAAGGTCGTCGTGGCTGACAATGCCGTGCCAGACCACGGCCTGGAAGGCCTCCGTCAACGGTGTCACCAGACCCGCATCCACCGTCGGCACCACCACCACCTCGTCGCCCACCTGTTTGGTGTAGCCGCCGTCGCGGCCGACGATACCGAAGATTTTCATGTTGCGCTTCTTGGCTTCGTCGAGCACGCGGATGATGTTGACCGAGACGTTTTTCTCGGCATTGCCGCCGCCCACCGAAAACACCAGCACCGCATCCTTGTGGTTGGCCTGACTGACCTCGAGGAAACCGGCGAAGACCGTTTCCCAGCCTTCGTCATTGGTGCGCGCGGTCAACTCCGACACGTTATCGGTGGGGGCATAGGCCTCGATGCCACAGAGCTTGCGGAAATCGTTCACCGCGTGGCTGGCATTGGCCGCCGAGCCGCCGACGCCGGTGATGAACAGCCGCCCGCCCCGTTCGCGCAGGGCTTTGAGCTCGGCAACCAGCCGCTCAACAGTCTCGGCGTCGATCTGGCTACAGACCTCGGCGGCATGTTTGAGAAAGGTTTGGGTATCGGTCATGGTCTTACTTCTCTTGCTTGGGGGACTCATGAATCAGGAGTGGCGAAAGAAAAAGCCCACCCCGTCTTCAAAGCAGTGCGAGGGACAGATGCTTAGCTATTACTTGCCCTCATTTCGTCTCTCAATGCTTCCCAATCTTGGGCATATTCCTCGGATTTATCATCGAGGGGTTCCCATATCTGGCCTCTGAACCAGGGGCCGCCTCTGGTGAAATGAACGTTCTTCGCGTCAATATCAGCCGAAGAATGACCATCGAGCCAGTTCCACTCTTCCGGCAGATCGCCGATGGTATCGTCGTCCAGCCATTTGAAGTTATGCAGCCAGCGTCCTGACTTCGTACTGACGTCATCGACCGTAAAATTATGATGCCCCTCATGGCCACAGTTAAACATGACGACGGACGACCAGTTCTTACGCGGGAATTGATATTGCTCGTTTCCATACATCTTATGGGTTTCTTCCGAAGCCTGGGTATGGTCGTGCTTAACGCAATAAACCGCGTATTTTGGATCGTTGTATGTCTCAAATAATTCCAAGGGATCGGATCTGAAATACATGTCGCAATCCATGAACAGCGCCCACCCCTCGAGCCTGTGCAAAAACGGGGTCAGGAACCGCGAAAACGAGAAATCGGTGGCGAAAGGCCTGCCGTCAAATATATCGCGGTGCTGAATATCAGACTCATTACTTGGCCGCGGCAATGACGAACTGCCGAGCTGCCATGCACGGCGATATAAACCAATCCGCCGCATCAAATCCTGTTTAATGGGATAAACGTTCAGCGGTCCTGATGCATGTTTGAGCGCCGTATATTTCAGCACTTCATAGGGCTCGTCTTCTCTGGGGTCATAACCCACATAAATTGTTGGAATGTCCTTCATAACTTGTCCTCAACGGCTGGTATGGTGGTTGATGAAATGAGAAAGCATGTTGCAAGCCGCTATCTCGTGAAGGTCGAAAGCAATAAAACTTCGTATGGATTCCTTGTTCATTCCTTCCCCCTTCTCACGTGATTAAATTTTCTGGGCCGTCACAGTGGCCTCCCGCAACGGTGGGGCTCCCTCCAAAAGGTTCAGAAGCGCCTCGAAACGGGGTGGGTTGTTGTGGTGAAGACGCTCCCGTTTTTCTATCAGTTCCGGGGCCTCGAACAGGGAATCGTCTTCAAGCGCCCGGGCCATCTGGGAGTCGAAATCCTTGGCCAGGGGATTGATGTAGAGAGGGCCGTATCCGTGGGCCAGCGACACCTCGTCATGTTCCTTGAAATGAAAATCGGGGTATTCGCTGCAATCGATGGATTTACCGTGAAACCCCGTAAACAGCACATTAGTAGGATTGTTGGCGATACACCGACGCGACAGGGCCAACAAGACTTCCGGATGGGCAAGGCTCAGATGCGCTTTCTCCGGCCCCAGGGATGCGAGCACTTCGGCGATATAGGGCTCCTCCACGGCTTGGGGATGGGCGCGGATCAAAATCACGGCATTGGGATGAAGCCGCGTCAGGGCCGTGATGATGGCCTTGCTCGACCGCTCGATGGCTCCGGGCAGCCCAAGATTGTCGCCACTTCCAGACTTGGCGGCGAACAGGGTATAGATTTCCGCATCCCGTGGCACACCCTCTCGGGCAAGCCGGGCGCGCTCCACTTCGATCTGCTCGCCGATGAAGCGCCTCCAGGCCGGAAAATGGTGGGGCATGCCGATCCGCAGCCAGGGGACGTCATGAATGCGTCCGAAAGAAGCCGCCTGATCCAGGGTCTCCTTCTGCTGGTCGTGGTAATGGATGACGGCGTCCTGATCCCGGCCCAACATGCGCGCCAGAAACGAAACCGGTTGTTTTTCCGGCGCTTCACGCACCTGGAACATGATCTTGTGAACCTCGTCGGTGCTGCGGCGCTTCCAGAGAAGATAGCTGTTACCGCCGCGTAGCCGGGCAAGGGCATAGAACAGCACATAGGGAGCGTTGCTGAAGGCCCGTGACGAGAAAAGTACAGGCCGGCCATGATGCAGGATCCACCACGAGATAAGGGCAAGTCCCCTCAGGCGGGACAGGATTTTCCCCACCGCCCCCTTTCCGCCGCCGCCCAGGAAATGAATGCTACCGCAATGATCAAGACCGGCCATCATGGTGTGATTGGCGAGTATGGCCCGGTAATTCTGTTCATGAAAAACCACGAAACGGATGCGCCATTCCGGCCGCGCCGCGGCAAGTTCCATGGCCGTGGGCAGATAGGTGTCGAAATCCACAAACCGCGGTGAGAGGAAAAACAGGATATTTCTGGACCGCTCTCTCTTCATCGAAAAAATATCCGCCCGCTTATCCCGAGGCCTTGTCCATCACCGACTCAGCGGCGTCATTTTCAGACTTAGCGTAGTAAGACATCAACAGGTCGAAGCTCGATCCTCCATGCAAGACGCCCTGTACATCGCACTGGTTACAGGGGATGAAATTTCGGTCCCCGTTCCCCAAATGCAGGCGAATGTCGCGCATTTTCTCCGACATCCAGATATCGCTGATAGCGCCCTCCAGAACGCTTCCCACCACGATCTTGCGGCGCCAGTCGTTGGAACAGAAAAGCACGTCGCCGTTCCAGTCTACGAACATCTTGTAAAAGGGGTAGTGGCATTTTCCCGCGACGCTGTGATCGAGCGGCATCAGCCCCAGCTCGGCATTTTTCATGGTGCCGCCGCGGTTATTGAGGGTCATGCCGAAATCCTCGGCACCGCCGGGCCAATGGGGCCGCAGCTTGTATTTGCTTTCATCTATCCCGGCCGCGGCGAACATTTTCTCAAAATGTGGGGCCTGATCGGGGCTGTCATAAAGATTCACGTAGAGCCCCGTAATACCGGCGCCGTAAAGGTCATGGAGAACCTCCACGGTCAGTTTGTCGCCGTTGGTGTTGGTCTCGATGCAATTCTCCGGCAGGGCTTCTCTGAAAATGCGGATATGGTCCGCGAATTTCTTGTTGAGAAGCGATTCGCCGAATCCCGAAAATGTGATGCGTCCGCAATAGCCAAATACCGCGAGGTCCGAGGCTACTTTGCGGGAGGTGTCAAGTTCCATGGACAGATTGCGGTTGGGATAGACCTCGGGGTCAACGCGGGGACAGAAAGAACACACCCGGTTACAGAGCTCGGTGATATTCATTTCCACCGCGAGCAGACTGGTCAACGCATCCCTGATGGCATCGAAATGGGAGAGATGTTCTTTCTCCTGGTCCTTGCGGTGCTTCATGAAGGAATCACGGTCTTCGAGCATTCACCTCTCCAAAGTTTCGTTGTCGCCGCCATCCCAGCGCCAGGATTTCGCCGCCGCGTCCAGGGATGCAATCAATTCGAGAACAGCCATTGCGTCCTCCACCGTGGCACCGGGGCCGTATTCCCCCGACAGAAAGGCCGTCATCTGAGCGTGACAGCCGGGTTTGAGGCTGGCATCCGCCTCGTATCGGGCCTCAATCCTGGGCGTATAATTGCGGATATTGCGTTGTGGCGTGGGGGGCTGAACATCCAGCCCATTGTAAACAGTCAAGGTTTCCAGCGGCGATAATTCCCAGGCCGTGCCGTCATTGAACAGGCACCTCACCCCGGTATTCACGGGATCGTCGGCATTAAGCGATAACGTCACCGCAACGCCCTCAGCCGTAGCCAACACACCGTTAAACGAAACAAACGTCGCCTCTCCTCCCTTTTCCGGGAAAGGGGCCAGCGCCACAGAACGCAGGGGGCCTAAAATATGCAACAGCAAGTCGAGGGTATGGGCCGAACAGAAAGAGATGAGATGGGGGATGATGTCCCGGCCATGCCTTTCCACCTGGCTTTCAACCGATTCTGAAATCACCACGCGGACGCCTTTCAGTCCACCCTGCTTCACACGGCCGCGCAAGCGGGCCACGGTCTCATAAAATCGCCGGTTATATCCCACCAGCTTGTTGCCAAGGCTCGCGGCGGCCGCGTTCGCCTGTACCCGGGCCTCGCCTGCATCGAAGCAGATAGGCTTTTCCATGAGCACCGGCTTGGGTGTTTTCATCAGCCGCGCCGCCCATTGCGGCATCAGGTTCCAGGGAAGACAAGCCACCACGGCGCCAACCGCTTCGTCCGCAACCAGCTCCTCGCCATCGGTCATATGCCGGGCCTGGGGCGCAATCTTGCGGAATTCATCCCAGTTGGGCGAGTCTTCGCGGGCTGTGCACACGGCCACGATCTCGGCTCCCAGTGCCAGCGCCGCCGCCGCATGAGCCCGCGCCATGGATCCGGCGCCGAGAAACCCCAGCCGTTTTATCTCTGTCACGGAGATTCCTACCCGGCTGCCGGATAAATGACGGGACTGATAACCGCGTTATCCCGAACCGCAAGGTCCAGATGGCGGATATCCTCACACGGGGTCATGAAATCAATCAGGCTTGGACCGCCCGCGTGGAAAATAATATCCACTTGCCTGTATTTCCGAAGATTTCTTACCAGTGGACACAACAGCCGGATGATGGAGACCGGCATGAAGATCCATGACGCCAGCCAGATAAGCGAACGGTTTATTTTCTTCAGCATGTGACTGGAGATATCCGGGAATGTCTGGGAGAGAATTCAGGAAATCACGAAGAGACAACGGATTCCGGCACGCTACCGCGGTCCGGGTGAATCGGTTTCCCCCAGATAAAAAGACCCTTTTAGGGCCCTAACTCAAGGAAAGAGTTCATGAAATGAACATCCCTGTCAAGCCTAATGTTCATGATTTGAACGCGCTTGACGTTCATCACGTGAACGACTAGAGTTCATGATATGAGTGCCAACCGGAACGTCCGGTTTTCGCAGCGTATTTAAAGGCGCAGCCAAGAGGTCAAAAGGTGGGCAATAACACCGGCGATACCGCCTCCACACAAGGAGCCCTGGACGGCGAGGCCGAGATCACCCTGGGCCTGCTCAACGTGGTGCATGAAAACAGCGACATCACCCAGCGTTCCGCCTCGCACGAGCTGGGAATCGCGCTTGGCCTCACCAACGCTTATCTCAAGCGCTGTATCAAAAAGGGCTGGATCAAGGTCCACCAGGTGCCGGCCAACCGCTACGCCTATTATCTCACCCCCAAAGGATTCACCGAAAAGACCCGGCTTACGGCGGAATATCTTTCCTCCTCCTTCGGTTTCTTCCGCAAGGCCCGCAACCAGTGTTCGGAAATGCTTGAGACCTGCGCCGCCGCCGGATGGCGTCATGTGGCACTAGCCGGGGCCGATGACCTGTGCGAGGTGATGATACTGTGCGCCGCTGACTTCCCGGTGGAACTGGTGGGAATTCTCGACGAACAGTTTGACGGCGATACTTTTTCCGGACTACCCGTGGTCGGCAAACTTACGGCGCTGGGCAATTTCGATTCCGTGATCGTCACCGACCTCAGCGAACCCCAGGCCACTTACAACGCCCTGGCCCGTGACATCTCCCCGGCCCATCTGTTGACCCCGCCCCTGCTCAAGATTTCCCGTGAAAAACCCTCCACGGAAAGACATGAAGAGGAAGAACAGAGTATGAAAAGGCAGGGCGCGTCATGAAACGCTGGCATGTGATCTATACCCGGTCGCGTTCGGAATCCCTGGCCTTGCAACATCTCGAACGCCAGGGCTTCACCGCCTATCTGCCCCGGCACCGCAAACAGCGCCGCCACGCCCGGCGTGCCGACTGGATCACGGTGCCTTTGTTCCCGCGCTATATGTTCGTCCTCATCGACGTGGCCGCAGCGCGCTGGCGGTCCATCCGTTCCACCATCGGCGTCAGCGACATCATCTGCCAGGGCGACCGACCCCTGCCAATGATGCCGGGCGTTGTGGAGGAAATTATCGAGCGCGAAAACGAAGAAGGCTTGGTCTGCGCGGTGCCCAACCTCAATCTGCGCAAGGGCGACAAGGTCCGCGTCGAGAGGGACTCCCTGTGCGATCAGGTGGGGCTGTTCGAAACCATGGCCGACAAGGACCGGGTGATTATCCTGCTCAACCTGCTGGGCCGCCAAGTGCGGGCCCTGGTGCCGGCCAAAGACGTCTACGCCTGCATTTAAAGATTCGCCACGCCTAATTTAGGGCCGGCCCTTAACATGACGCCTCTTTCCAACCCGCCCTTGTCAAAAAATGGCCTCGAAGCCTACTGGATGCCCTTTACGGACAACCGCCATTTCAAGGGACATCCCCGCGTTCTGGTGGCGGCCGAGGGTATGTACTACACCCGCGACGACGGCGAACGCATTCTCGACGCCGTGGCGGGCCTGTGGTGCGTCAATGCCGGCCACGGACGTACCGCCATCGCCGAAGCCATCGCCACTCAGGCGAAAGCGCTCGACTATTCCCCGGCCTTTCAAATGGGCCATCCACGCGCTTTCGAACTGGCGGCGCGGCTGGCAAAGATGCTGCCCGGCGATCTCGACCATGTATTTTTCACCAATTCCGGCTCCGAATCCGTGGAAACGGCGCTCAAGATCGCCCTCGCCTATCACCTCCATCGTGGTGAGGAATCGCGGCGGGTTCTGGTGGGGCGCGAGCGTGGCTATCACGGCGTCAATTTCGGAGGGCTTTCGGTAGGCGGCATCCCCGCCAATAAGGAGGATTTCGGCCCCCTTGTGGCACAGGTGGACCTGCTTCCCCATACCCATCACCCCGATCACAACGCCTTTTCCAGGGGCGAGCCGGACTGGGGCGGCCACCTAGCGGGCGCCTTGGAAGAGATGGTGGAAAAACATGGGAACCAGGCCATTGCTGCGATCATGGTGGAGCCCGTGGCCGGGTCCACCGGCGTTCTCGTCCCGCCCCAGGGCTATTTGAAGCACCTGCGCGAGATCTGCGACGATCACGGAATTCTGCTCATCTTTGACGAGGTCATTACCGGCTTCGGGCGGCTGGGCAGCGCCTTCGCCTGCGAGAAATTCGGCGTCCTACCCGATATGGTGACGCTGGCCAAGGGGCTGACCAACGGCGCGGCGCCCATGGGGGCGGTGGCCGTGCGCAAGGGAATCTACGAGACCTTCATGGACGCCGCCGACCCCGACCCCGCCATCGAGTTCGCCCACGGCTATACCTATTCCGGTCACCCCCTGGCCTGCGCGGCGGCGCTGGCGGCCCAGGACATCTACCGCGACGAGGGCCTGTTCGCCTGCGCCGGCGAACTCACCCCCTACTGGGAAGAGGCGGTACATTCGCTGGGGAACCTTCCCCATGTGACCGATATCCGCAACATGGGCCTGATGGCTGGAATCGAGCTCGACCCCATCCCCGAAAGGCCAACGGCGCGAGCCTTCGATATTTACCTACGCGCCTTTGAGAAAGGCCTTCTTATCCGCACCACCGGTGATATCATCGCCTTGTCGCCGCCCTTGATCGTCGAACGGCACGAGGTTGACCGCATGATGGAACTCCTCGCCACCCTCCTCAAACAGGCCGTGTGATGCCCCCAGGAAACAGCGTGGAATAGTGTGGGACAGCATATGTCGATGCCATGTTCAGCGATTGTTAGCGNGTTATGCCTTTATTTAGAACTCAGCTTGTCGAGCCGTTTCTGAATCTCGGAGAGACAGCCTTCCAGGTCTTGAATCTTTTCGGTATCGTCCTCGGCCGCCGCATTCCCAGTGGTATTCCCTGTATTCCCGGTGGCCTTGCCGGACGCAGCCGTCGCATTCTCCCGATTACCGCCGTTCTCCTTTTTCTGGGAAAAGGGAGAAAACATGGTCATGGCCTCCTGGAACATGGCGAGGTTCTGCTTGCTCATTTCCTCGAACTGGGAAAAGGGGGAAAACCCGACTAAAGCCTCTTCGAGATTGTGCCGCAGCTGGTCCTGGTTGGTGCAGAAATTCTGCATCATGTAGTCGAGATAGCCGGGCACCACATATTGCAGGTTGTCACCGTAAAAGCTGATGAGCTGGCGCAAGAAACTGATGGGAAGAAGGTTCTGTCCCTTGGCTTCCTCATCGACGATGATCTGGGTCAGAACCGAACGGGTAATGTCCTCCCCGGTCTTGGCGTCGCATACCGTGAATTCGGTACCCTCCTTTACCATCCCGCACAGGTAATCCAGNGTCACGTAGCTGCTGGTGGCGGTGTTGTAGAGGCGGCGGTTGGCGTATTTCTTGATGACCACGGGCGCTGAAGACGCCGCAGACGACGAAGACGCCCCCTCCTTTGCGGAAGCATCGTCTTTCTTTCCCGGGGCTTTTCTTTTGTCCATGTTGTGCATGCTCCCAATGGGCTACAGATGGTTCCGGCCCAAAAATGACGTTCTTATATTAAGGCTACTTTATCAGGGTTTTTCGGAAAATGCTGCAATGCATTATTTTTCCTCTTATACTCCCGCCCATGTCGGATACCCCGGATCTGGAAAATTTGGCGCGCCGTTTCCTTGACCTGTGGCAGGACCAATTGGCGGCTATGGCGTCCGACCCCGAAGCGGCGGAATCTCTAAACCGGCTCATGGCCCTAGCGGGACCGGCCGGAGCAGCCTTTGCCACCGCCTATGGACAGACCAAACCAGGAGAGTCCCCCGCCCATGACGGACGCGCTCAAACCGACACCGCCCCCGAGGCCGCGCCTGGGGCCAAGACCGCTGCCCCTGCACCTGGCGACGGCGACGACAACATGGACGAGCTCCTTCGCCGGCTTGGGGATGTTGAAAGACGGCTCGCCGAGTTGGAATCCCGCCCTGGCGGAGCGGGTGGAAGCTCTGAAAGAAAGCCTCGAAAACGTCGAAAGTGAGGCCTTCCGGACTGCCCTGACGAGTGAGGTCCAGCGCCGCATGTTGCGCTTTCTCACCGGCATCCAGGCCTACCGCCGTCACCCCTATCGCCGCGGCCTTGCCGATCCCCCGACCATCTGGAGCGAAGGATCGTCACGGCTCCTCGATTACGGCGCCACTGGTAAAAAAGCTGGTGGACGGCCCCTTCTGGTGGTCCCTTCGCTCATCAACCGTACTTATGTCCTGGACCTTTCGGAAAAATGCAGCCTCATGCGCCACCTTGCGGCGCAGGGCCTACGGCCCCTGTTACTGGACTGGGGGCGGCCCGGCGCTGCGGAAAAAAAATTCACCCTCGACGACTATATCGCGGGGCGGCTCTCGCGGGCGCTGGATGCGACACTCGATCTTACCAAAAACGACAGCGACGGACCGCCCCTACTGCTCGGCTATTGCATGGGCGGCCTGCTGGCCCTGGGACTGGCAGCGCTGCGCCCTGAAGACCTTCGTGGCTTAGTGCTCATGGCCACACCCTGGGACTTCCACGTGGAAAATGCTGTACAGGCACGGCTCACCGCAGCGGCGGTGGATAGTGGCCCGCTGGGCCCCATCATTGATGGTTTCGGCGAACTTCCCGTGGACATCATTCAGGTTATGTTCGCTGGCTTCGATCCCATGGGCGTTGCCCGCAAATTCATCGCCTTTAACGCCATGGCGGCAGAATCGGAGGAGGAACCGGGACAAGACACAAGAAACAGCACCAGCGCCTCGACGGCGCGGGTGGAGGCCTTCGTATCACTAGAAGACTGGCTCAATGACGGCATTCCGCTTCCCGGCCCAGTAGCCCGGGAATGCATTAGCGGCTGGTACGGCCGCAACGAACCTGCACAGGGACGATGGCGGGTGGGCGGCAAAACCGTCCTGCCAGAAGAAGTGAACCTTCCCGCCCTAGTTATGCTACCCGAACACGACCGCATCGTCCCACCACTTTCGGCCTTGTCACTGGCCGACGCCCTGCCGCGGGCCGAACGGCTGATGCCGCCCTTGGGCCATATTGGCATGGTCGTAAGCGCCCGTGCGCCACAACTGGCCTGGCAGCCATTAACGAAATGGCTGCAAACTACTCCCTAATTGTTTTGCGGCAATTTACAAATTTCTATCGCAATATCCACCCGAAGCTTGCTCCCCCTTCGCATGCTTGCTACTTCCTTACACGGAAGAGTAGGTTGCCCGCACGCAGTTGAGGAAATTCTCACCAGCGGCTGGATTTTCACGTTTTGCAGGGAAGGTGTCAGTGAGTGACGTTGTAATCGCCAGCGCTGTACGCACCCCCGTCGGCGCTTTTCTGGGAGGGTTGAGCAGCGTTCCCGCCTCGTACCTCGGCCAGGTGGCCATCAAGGAAGCCATCAAGCGGAGCGGCATCAACGCAGGCGAGGTAGACGAGGCCATCATGGGTCACGTGCTGACCGCNGCCTGCGGCCAGAACCCCGCCCGCCAGGCCGCGCTTGGCGCGGGTATCCCCGCGGAAAAAACCGCGATTACCGTCAACCAGGTCTGCGGCTCCGGCCTACGCTCGGTGGCGCTCGGAACCCAGGCCATCACCATCGGTGACAGCGCCATCGTGGTTGCCGGCGGCCAGGAAAGCATGAGCCAGTCGTCCCATGCGGCGAATATGCGCACGGGGCAGAAAATGGGCGANCTCAAATACATCGACACCATGATTAAGGACGGTCTGTGGTGCGCCACCAACGGCTATCACATGGGCAACACAGCGGAAAATGTNGCCCAGCAGTGGCAGATCACCCGCCAACAACAGGATGAATTCGCGGTAGCCTCCCAGAACAAGGCGGAAGATGCCCAGAAGGCCGGCAAATTCAAGGACGAAATTGTGTCCATGACCATTTCCGGCCGCAAGGGCGACATCGTCGTCGATACCGATGAGCACCCCCGTCACGGCGCCAATATGGAGGACATGGCAAAGCTGCGTCCTGCTTTCGACAAGAAAGGTACGGTAACCGCCGGCAACGCCTCTGGCTTGAACGACGGCGGCGCGGCGGTTGTCCTCATGTCCGCCGACGACGCCGCCAAGCGTTCCATTACCCCGCTGGCGCGGGTCGCCTCATGGGCCAGTGCTGGCGTTGATCCGGCGATCATGGGTGCGGGCCCAATCCCGGCCAGCCGGGTGGCGCTTGAAAAGGCGGGCTGGACCGTAGACGACCTCGACCTGATCGAGGCCAACGAGGCCTTCGCCGCCCAAGCCCTTGTGGTGAACAAGGAAATGGGCTGGGACACGGACAAGGTCAACGTTAACGGCGGCGCCATTGCGCTCGGTCATCCCATCGGCGCCTCGGGCACGCGGGTTCTCATCACCTTGCTCCACGAGATGGGCAAGCGCGATGCCAAGAAAGGTATCGCAGCGTTGTGTATCGGCGGCGGCATGGGCATTGCAATGTGTGTGGAGAGAGACTGACATGGCACGTACAGCACTTGTTACCGGCGGAACGCAAGGTATTGGCGCCGCAATTTCGATGGCCCTCAAAGCCGACGGTCATACAGTAGTCGCCGTCTATATCGGTGATGACAAAGTTCCCGAAACTTTCAAGTCGGAAACTGGCATCGCTATCTATAAATGGGATGCGGGAGATTCCGACGCCTGTCAGAAAGGAATCGCCAAGGTTACGGCCGAGGTGGGCGCCATCGAAATCCTAGTCAACAATGCTGGAATCACGCGGGATGCGCCCCTGCACAAAATGACTCTTGAACAATGGCAGGAAGTGATGTCCACCAACCTTACTGCCATGTTCAACATGACCCGGGGCGTCATCGAGCCCATGCGCAAACAGGGCTTTGGCCGCATCATCAGCATTGCCTCCATCAACGGCCAGAAAGGCCAGTTCGGCCAAGCCAATTACGCCGCCACCAAGGCCGGAGTGATCGGCTTCACCAAATCACTCGCCCTGGAGGGCGCGCGCAAGGGAATCACCGCCAACGTGGTGTCACCGGGCTATATCAACACCGATATGATGAAGACCCTGAGCGAGGAAATCATGGCCTCAATCATCGCCCAGATTCCCGCAGGACGGCTCGGTGAGACCGATGAAGTGGCCCGCTGCGTAAGCTTCCTCGCCGCCGACGAGGCCGGGTTCATCAACGGCACCACCCTGTCCGTCAACGGCGCCCAATACCTGGCTTAGGGGCGGAACTCTCCAGCGACAATAACGCCCCCCTTCCGCGGAACGGCGCACAGGGGGCGGCGGGGAAAAACCTGAAGCGGCGGCTAGAACACGTCCTTGCGGTGGCGGATTTCCGCGAAGACGTCCACCGCATCGGTGCCCTCCATCCCCACGGCGCGCTGCAGTTCGCCCTGGTCCGCGCGCAGGAAAGGGTTGGCCGCCATCTCGTCGGCCATCAGCGACGGCACCGTGAACAGGCCCTTGGCGCGGCGCACCTCGACCCGTTCCGCGATGGCCTTCAGAGCTTCGTTGTCGGGCTCCACCGTCAGAGCAAACCGGACGTTGGCCTGGGTATATTCATGGGCGCAATAGACCCGGGTGTCGCCGGGAAGGTCCCGCAGAGTGGTGAGCGAGGCCCACATCTGCCGGGGCGTTCCCTCGAACAATCGCCCACAGCCAAGCACAAACAGGGTATCGCCGCAAAACAGCGCCTTGTCGTTCTCGAACCAATAGGCAATATGGCCGCGGGTATGGCCGGGCACGTCGAAGACCCTGGCCACGGCATTGCCGAGCCGGAATTCCTCGCCCTCGCCCACTTCCACGTCGATCCCCGGAATGCGCGATGCGTCGGCCCGGGATCCGACGATGGTACAGCCGGTTTCCGCCTTGAGCCGTCCGTTGCCGCCCACATGGTCGCTGTGATGATGGGTGTTGAGAATATGGGTCAGCGTCAGCCCCTCCTCCCGCAGCACCGAGAGCACCGGCTCCGCCTCGGCCGGGTCCACCGCGGCGCAGGCCCCGCTTTCCTCCTCATGAAGGAGATACACATAGTTGTCAGAGAGAACGGGTGTCTGATGGATGTGGAGCATGAAGGCCCCTAACTCCCGACGGGAAATGCGTTCTTTACAAAGATATAGGGTATCATGAGCCCATGTGGACCGACATTATAGATTTGCGTGATTTTTATCTCTCGCGGCTGGGACAGGTAACGCAGCGCATGATCCGCCGCCGCATCCGGCTCATGTGGCCCGACGTATCGAGCTATGCGGTGCTGGGTCTGGGCTACGCCACGCCGTATCTGCATCCCTTCATGGAGGAGGCCGTGCGGGTATCGGCCGTCATGCCCCGCGCCCAGGGCGTGCTGCATTGGCCCCCCGAAGGGGCGCGGCTGGTAACATTGGCCGATGAAACGGCGCTGCCCTTTGCCGACAATTCGGTGGACCGTATCCTTCTGGTTCATGCCCTGGAATCCAGCGAGCATCTGCGGGTCATGATGCGGGAGGTGTGGCGTATCCTTGCTGGTGACGGACGATTACTGGCGGTGGCCCCAAACCGCCGGGGCATCTGGGCCCGCAGCGGCGCCACGCCTTTCGGTCACGGATATTCCTTCACTGGGAGCCAGTTGTCGCGGCTGCTGCGCGACAACATGTTGACGCCCCTGCGCTCGGGAACGGCGCTGTTCGTACCACCACTTTCCTCGCAGATGGCGCTGGCCGCGGCGCCGGCCTGGGAAAAACTCGGCGAACGCTGGTTCCGGGGCTTTGCCGGGGTGGTCCTGGCCGAAGCCTCGAAACAGATCTATGCTGCCACCCCTTCCGCGGTGGCCAGCCGCCGGATGCTAGCGCCCCTGCCCGAGGACATCACGCGTTAGATCAGACCATCCCGGCGAGCACATGTTTCAAAACATGGTAGAGCCGGCAAGGGCGACCGCCCGCCGCATCTTATGGCGCGAAAGCCAAGGGCACGGACGTGCCCGCCCGTCGATTGAGGAAACATAAGGCGGGCCGGAGAACCGGCGCGCCGGAATCAGTCTCTCTTCAACAGATAGACGCCCTGTTCCGCCAGCCAGTTGGTGAAAAGACCGGCGGGATGGATGTCGCCGGCGTGCCCGGTATGGGCCAGGGTAATTCCCTTCTCGATGGCGACGCCCACCTCACGGCACATGGCGACGAAATCCTTCAATGTACAGAGGTGTATGTTGGGGGTTTCGTACCAGGTATAGCCCAGTGCTTCGGTCACCGGCATCCGCCCCCAGAACAGAAGATTAAGGCGCACCCGCCAGAATCCGAAATTGGGAAAAGAGACGATGGCGCGGCGGCCGATGCGCACCATTTCGCTGACCACCCGTTTTGGATTATGGGTGGCCTGCAAGGTCTGGCTCAAGATCACGTAATCGAAGGCGTCGGAGGGATAATCCTTGAGGTCGGTATCGGCATCGCCCTGAATCACTGAAAGCCCGTGGGCGACGCAGGAATTTACCCCGGTCTGGCTGATTTCTACGCCCCTTCCGTCCACCCGTTTTTGCGCGTCAAGATAGGCCAACAGCGCGCCGTCGCCACAGCCCACGTCGAGCACGCGGCTCCCCGGCGCTACCAGATCGGCGATCACCTGAAGATCGGCCCGCAACGCTCCCTTTCCGTTTTTGATATCTTCCAGGGTCATGCGATTCCACGGTGTTCGGCGGCGCCGTTAAGAAAGCCAGTCAACGTGGCGTGGAGTTCCGGCACGTCAAGAAGGAAGGAATCATGCCCGCCATCGGCCTCGATCTCCACAAAGCTCACATTGGCGGCCACGGCGTTGAGGGCATGGACCAGGGCCCGGCTTTCCGATGTGGGGAACAGCCAGTCGCTGGTGAAGGAAATCACGCAGAAACGAACCGGCGTCTCGGGAAAGGCTCGGGCCAGCACGTTGCTGTGTTCCTCGGTGAGATCGAAATAATCCATGGCGCGGGTAATGTATAGATAGGAATTGGCGTCGAAGCGCTCCACGAAGGTGATGCCCTGGTGGCGGAGATAGCTTTCCACCCGGAAATCGGCATCGAATCCGTAGGCCACCTCCGAGCGGTCCTGGAGCCTGCGCCCAAATTTCCGTTGCAGGGCCGATTCCGAAAGATAGGTGATATGGGCCACCATACGCGCCACTGCCAGCCCGCTATGGGGATACGTGTCGCGGCTGTAATAGTCGCCGCCGTTCCAGTTGGGATCGGCCATAATGGCCTGGCGCCCGATTTCGTGGAAGGCGATGTTCTGGGCAGAATGCCGCCCCGAGGCGGCAATGGGAACCGCCGAGAACACATGCTCGGGATAGCTCGCCGCCCATTGCAGTACCTGCATGCCGCCCATGGAGCCGCCGATGACGCAAAACAGCTTCCCGATGCCGAGATGGTCGATGAGAAGTTTCTGCGCGTTCACCATGTCGCGGATGGTAATCACCGGAAAGTCCAGCCCATAGGGCTTTCCGGTTTCCGGGTTTTCGCTGCGTGGCCCCGTGGTGCCCATACAGCCGCTCAGCACATTGGCGCAGATGATAAAATAGCGCTCCGTATCCAGCGGCTTGCCCAGCCCCACCATCTCTTCCCACCACCCTTCCTTGCTGGTAACGGGGTGGGGCTCGGCCACGAACTGGTCGCCGGTAAGGGCATGACAGACAAGTACGGCGTTGGATTTTTCGGCATTGAGTTCGCCATAGGTCTGATAGGCCACGGTGAACGGACCCAGCGGTGTGCCGCAATCGAGCACAAGCGGAGTGTCGCGGCCAAGCTCAACGCTGTGGCCGGGAAGATTACCGATATCTATAACCGGGCCTTCACGGCCCCGAGAGATGCCTGATGGTGATGTCATGGCCCTTGGAAAACATGAGAGGGGAAAAGCCCCATATAAGGCTTGAATAGGTAGGAAGCCGGGGGTTCCTCTGTCAACGTTTTCTTTGATTTTAGCCAATTCAAAGACTACTACTAACCCTCCTTTCACCGCCCCGTGGAATCCCGTTCATGAGCACGCCCGCCCCCCGTCCCGGCATTCTCGATATCGACCCCTACGTGGCCGGCGATTCCGACACGCCCGGCGCGGCGCGCATCATCAAGCTGTCCTCAAACGAATGCGCACTGGGGCCCAGCCCCAAGGCCATAACCGCCTTCCGCGAGGCCGGCAACCATCTCTACCGCTATCCCGACAGCGCCGCCACCGAACTCAGGGCCGCCATCGCCGGGGAATACGGCCTCGACGCCGTGAAGATCGTCTGCGGAAACGGTTCCGATGAACTGTTGACCCTGCTCGCCCAGGCCTACGCCGGGCCCGGCGACGAAGTGCTGTTCAGCGAGCATGGCTTTCTGGTGTATCCCATCATTGCACGCTTTGCCGGCGGCGCCCCGGTGGTGGCCCCGGAATGCGGCCTCACGGTGGACGTGGACGCGCTGCTGGACAAGGTGACAACGAAAACCCGTATCGTCTTCGTCGCCAATCCCGGCAACCCCACCGGCAGCTACCTTCCCGTAACCGAGATAGTACGTCTCCATGAAGGCCTGCCCGGGCACGTGCTGCTGGTTCTCGACGGCGCCTACGCCGAATACGTAACGGCGGACGACTATTCGCCCGGCGGCGATCTGGTGAATGCCAATGAAAACGTGGTGATGACGCGCACTTTCTCGAAAATCTATGGATTGAGCGGCCTGCGCCTGGGCTGGTGTTATGCCCCCTCGGCAGCGGTGGACGTGCTCAACCGTGTACGCGGCCCCTTCAACGTCAGCGGCCCGGCCCAGGCCGCCGCCGTGGCCGCCATCGCAGACACCGCCCACACCGAAAAGGTACGCGCCGAAAATGAGACCTGGCGCGCCTGGACGTCCCGACAACTTTCCGCCCTGGGCCTTGATGTGGCACCGTCAGTCACCAATTTCGTCACGGTTCGCTTTCCTGGCGATCCGGCCCATAATGCCGAAGCCGCCAACGCCTTTTTAGTGGCCGAGGGAATCCTGCCGCGTAGGATAGCTAATTACGGCCTCCCCGACAGCCTCCGCATCACCATCGGCACCGAAGCTGAAATGCGCGAACTGGCGGCGACGCTATCCCGGTTTATGGAGAAACCATGAGCAAGGACGATTCTCCCCTTTTCGAGCGCGTCGCCCTGATCGGCGTCGGGCTCATCGGCGCGTCGCTGGGGCTGGTCCTGAAGCGCGAGGGGCTCGCCGGTTACGTAGTGGGCTGCGCGCGAACCCAGGCCACCCTGGACAAGGCGCTGGAACTGGACATCGTCGACGAAGCCGCTGCCGACCCCGCCGCCGCCGTGGCCGGAGCCGATCTGGTCATGCTGTGCACCCCGGTGGGGGCCTTCGCCAAAACCACCGCCACCATAGCCGGCCATCTCAAGCCCGGCGCCGTGGTTTCCGACGTTGGTTCGGTGAAACAGGCAGTGATCGCCGGTCTGTCACCGCTCCTGCCAGAGGGCGTACATCTGGTCCCCGGCCATCCTATCGCCGGCACCGAGCATTCGGGACCGGAAGCCGGATTCGCTGATCTTTTCAAGGGCCGCTGGTGCATCCTCACCCCGCCCGAGGGAACCGACGCCGGGGCGGTGGAAAAACTCACCGCCCTGTGGACACGCGCGGGTATGGAGGTGGAGGTTATGGACGCCGCCCATCACGACACGGTGCTAGCCGTCACCTCCCACCTGCCCCATCTTATCGCCTATACCATCGTCGGCACCGCCTTCGACCTCGAGGAAAGNATCATGCCCGAGGTTTTCAAGTTCGCCGCTGGCGGTTTCCGCGACTTCACCCGCATCGCCGCCTCCGACCCGGTCATGTGGCGCGACATTTTCCTCCAGAACAGCGATGCGGTGCTGGACATGCTGGCCTGTTTCACCGGCGACCTGGACACCCTCAAACATGCTATCCGCCAAGGCGACGGCAAGACCCTGGAAGACCTGTTCACACGCACCCACGCCATCAGNAAGGGTGTCATCGAGGCCCACCANGACTAGGCGGCTTTCCCCCTACTCCCAGGCAATAGCGGGAAGTTCGGCCAGCCGNACCGGCCCCACGAAGAGCCTGCGNTTCTGCACCGTGAGCGGCGCTTTCANTACCGGCGCGCCGCCTTCTTCNGGCGTCTTCGCCATCAGGCCGAGAATGGTGCGGNTGGTGGCGGCGGGTCCGGGGCGGATCACGCCCCTGGCCACCAGGGTATCGATCACCGTTACAAAACCCTGTGCCGACAGGGNCATGGCGCCCGTGGGCTGAAGCTCCCCATCCAGCGCCAGCGTGCCATCGCCGGAAATATCGAGACCGTCCCAGCGCAGGGCGAACCCGGCCAGCTCCACCGTACCGCCGCTGTCGCGCCAGGCTTCCGCCGCCTCCCGCGCGGAGCCTCGCGGCGGCGCGCCCATAAGGTCAATGCGCCCCTGCACCAGTTCTATCTCCGGCCCGAAAGGCCGAGCCGCTTCCTCCGGTAGGCGCAGCCCTTCAAGGATGAACGCCACCCGCAGAAAGGCCGTCTCATGGGCTGGAATCATGCTGGAGATTGCGCCCATCACCGTTTCGCCGCCTTCCTCTGTCGTTTCGTCATCTTCTCCCACCGCTTCGCTTGGCGGACGCTTTCGCAGATCAAAATGAAAGCGGCGCAGCGTTACCGTTGGTGCGCCTTCGCGAGGCGTGACCTCCAGCCCCTCGGCGTCGAGAAATCCGGCCCAGGGCAGGCCCGCCCCGTCCAGCCCTACCATGCCCTCGGCGTCTCCCGCCTCATCCATGCGCAGAGTGGCGGTATGCCAGCCGCCNTCGCCGGAGGTATAGGTGAAGCGATGAACGCCGCCCAGCGAAAATTTGAGATGGCCCGGATCCCACGGCCGCAGCGTCACGGCCATATCCCCGCCGCGCCAGGCCCAGCCTTCGCCATCCGGGTTCAGAATATAAGAGGCATCGTTCAGCCGCAGCCGCAGCGCGAAAGGAAATCCCCCTACCTCAAGATCGCCATAGGCGGCTTCATGGCCCTTGGCGCGCCGCTCCGCGATCCATGTCTGGGCGCTGTCACGCAGCCCCGAGGCAAGGAANATCCACCACCCAGAATAGGCCCCCGTGAGAAGGGCCAGACAGGAAATGAAGATCACAAGGGGGCGGGGGCGCTGCGCCATGGGAAGAGGTCCGGCCTAAAGCAAAAGCCCCTGAAAGGGCCTCAACTGCATTTGGAATATCCGCAGCTCGTGCAGATGTCACAGTCTTCCTGGCGGATCAGCGCCGCCTCGGCGCATTTTGGACATTGCCGCATATACAGATCGGGCATGCCTACCACCTTTTTCAGCACCTCGGCGGCGGGCGCNNCTTCGGTTTNCTCTTCGGGCGAGACGATGAAACCGATGGCATAGAGGTGGTGTTCGATCACATTGCCGATGGCCGCCAACAGTGAGGGCACGTATTTGCGCCCCATCCANTGGCCGCCGCGCGGATCGAACACCGCCTTCAACTCCTCGACCACGAAGGAAATATCGCCNGCGCGCCGGAACACGGCGCTGATCATGCGGGTCAGNCCCACGGTCCAGGCATAGTTTTCCATGTTCTTGGAGTTGATGAAAATNTCGAAGGGGCGTTCGCGGCCATCCTTGATGATGTCGTTGATGGTCACNTAGATGGCGTGCTCGCTTTCCGGCCATTTCAGCTTGTAGGTGTTGCCTTTGAGTCCNTCGGGCCGTTCCAGGGGCTGGGTCATATAGACCACGCCGCCGGCCTCTAACTCGTCCTCGGGCCTTGCCGGCGGCGCGTCCAGCGGCAGTTCCGGCTCGTGCTCGTCGCCTTTCCCCTCCGCCTCCAGGGTCAGCACCGCACCGGTCACCTCGTTGGGACGGAAGGTGGTGCAGCCCTTGCANCCGAGTTCATAGCTCAATTGGTAGATATCGCGGAAGGCNTCAAAGGAAAGCTCCTCGGGACAGTTGATGGTCTTGGAAATNGAACTGTCCACGTATTTCTGCGCCGCCGCCTGCATCACCACGTGATCAGCGGGGCTGAGGCTCTGGGCGTCCATGAAACAGTCGGACAGGGGCATAGTCTCGCCCTTGAGCTTGCGGAACTGGCGATAGGCGTAATCGGTCACTTCTTCCGCCTTGCGGCTGCCGTCGGACTGCAGCACATTGCGGATATAGCTGTGGGCGAAGACGGGCTCGATCCCCGAGGAAATATTGTCGGCATAAAGGGAGATGGTCCCCGTGGGCGCGATGGAGGTGAGCAGGGCGTTGCGGATGCCGTTTTCAGCGATTGCCTTGCGCACTTTGTCCTCAAGACCGCCCACGGTTTCACCGGCAAGGTATTTCTCGGCGTCGAACAGGGGAAACGGCCCCTTTTCCCGCGCCAACTCGGCGGAGGCCAGATAGGCGGCGCGGCGAATCGCCTTCATCCAAGTTTCCGTCATCCGCACCGCTTGTTCGCTGCCATAGCGCACGCCGTGCATGATCAGAGCATCGGCAAGGCCGGTAACGCCAAGGCCAATGCGACGCTTGGATTTGGCCTCGTGCTCCTGCTGGGACAGGGGAAAGTTGGAGAGNTCGATCACATTGTCGAGCATGCGCACCGCTACTGTCACCAGTTCTTCGAGCTCCGCCATATCCAGATGGGCCCCCTCCTCGAAGGGATCGCGCACCAACGCCGCCAGGTTGACCGAACCCAGAAGGCAGGCGCCGTACGGCGGCAGGGGCTGTTCGCCACAAGGGTTGGTGGCGTGGATTTCCTCGCAGTAATAGAGGTTGTTGAGGCGGTTGATGCGGTCGATGAAGATGACCCCCGGCTCNGCGAAGCTGTAGGTGGCACGCATAATCTTGTCCCACAGATCGCGCGCAGGCAGGCTTTTATAACAGACACCGTCGAAAGTGAGTTCCCAGGAGGCACCTTCCTTGACCGCGTCCATGAAGGCGTCGGTCACCAGCACCGACAGGTTGAACATGCGCAGCCGTCCCGGCTCCTGCTTGGCCTCGATAAAGTCCTCGATATCGGGATGGTCACAACGCAGGGTCGCCATCATCGCCCCGCGGCGGGATCCGGCGCTCATGATGGTGCGGCACATGGAATCCCACACATCCATAAAGGACAGCGGCCCCGAGGCGTCCGCCCCGACGCCCTTAACCGGCGCGCCCTTGGGCCGCAGTGAGGAAAAATCGTACCCAATGCCGCCGCCCTGCTGCATGGTCAGGGCCGCCTCCTTGAGCTGGTCNAAAATCCCGCTCATGGTGTCGGGGATATCGCCCATGACGAAACAGTTGAACAGCGTCACTTGGCGCTCGGTACCGGCCCCGGCGANAATGCGGCCGGCGGGCAGAAGGCGGAAATCNGATAACGCCTCATANAAACGCCTGGCCCACAGATCGGGCTGCGATTCACAAGCCGCCAGCGCCTTGGCCACGCGCCTCCAGCTATCCTCCATGGTGCGGTCTCGGGGCGTACCGTCCGTGTCCTTGAAACGGTACTTCATGTCCCAGATTTGCTGCGAAATGGAGGCCACGCGCGCCATGCTTCGCTCCGTATTGTCACATCGGGTAACATTGAAAAAGGTCGCCGCAGGGCCGGGTCTGCGGCGCACCGGAAGGCCCGGTAGTCCGGGAGGACTCACGGAAGGAGAAAAGCGAAAAACCCTCCGTGGAGGGGAGCTAGTTTAAAAACCACTCCCACCTCCGTCAAGAAGAAATGTTCATGTTATGTTTCCACAGAGATGTCCCCTTCCTTCCTTGGTTAAGTGTCTGCAACGCCAATTAAAAAAAAGTTTTCCCCTGATCTCACAGACCTGTGGATAAAACCATACAGCTTTTCCACAGCCCCGTCCTAAGAGCCGCCGCCGGGAACGCCAAAATGCGCCTGCGCTTCGGCTATAAGCCGGTCCGAGGCGGTCTCAATGCGCTCCTCCAGTTCCGCCATGAAGGCCTCGCGCGCCATTCCCGGAGCAATGGCGGGCAGAAACTCCAGGGTGATGATTCCGGGATATTTGAGGAGCTTGCGCCGCCCCCAGAATAAGCCTGAATTAAGAGCCACCGGCACCACGGGAACGCCGAGCATACCGTAAAGCCCCGCCACGCCGGGCTGGTAGGGGTCGCGTTCGCCCGGCACCACCCGGGATCCCTCGGGGAAGATAATGATATGCCGGCGTCCTTCATCGAGAACGCGGCGTGCATGGCGAATCATGTTCTTCATGGAGCTGATCCCGGCGTCGCGGTCGATAGCGATCATGTCTAACTTGCGGAGATACCAGCCATAGACGGGCATATGCAGCAGATCCTTCTTCAGCACATAGACCGGATCGTGCAGAGCCACGGCAAAGACGATGGTGTCCCACGCCGACTGGTGTTTGGAGGCCAGAATCATCGGCCCGTCGGGGAGGTGTTCCCGCCCGCGAACTTCAAAATCGAGATCCACGGTGACCTTCAGCACCCACAACATGCACCATGCCCAGAAACTTTCCACTCTGGTGGCGAAACGCCGCGTCAGGAACACACCCGGCACCGCGGTCACGCAGATCACCGTGGTCAGGAAAAAGAACAGGAACTGGAAGACCAGCGAACGCAGGATCAGCATTACGTTTCCCCGGAAAACAGCCCCGGCAGCACATCGCGCAGGATTGCTGCCAGATATTTGTTGTATTCGCCTATCACCAGCCGGGTCGTGCCGGGCCAGCGCCACCACACCTCAAGCCGGACCTGGGCTGGGAAAACCGGGTGGGGAATCAACTCCGCCCCGGGTAAGACGCGGTGGAATTCCAGCAACCCCCGTGGAATATGATAATTAGCGGTAACCACACGCAGGCTGCGGAATCCGTTTTCCGCCATCCAAGCGGCGGTTTCCCTGGCATTGCCAATTGTGTCCTCGGCGTCGTAGCCCAGTGTGATGCAACAGTTCAGCTCTTCGGGCGCCTGCTGTGATAGGCGCAACAGTTCCGCCACATCGACGTCGCGATAGACCCCGGAGATAAATAGCTTTTCCGCCAGCTTCGCCTTCAACAGTTCAAGCCCCGCGCCCAGGCGCTCGCTCCCTCCCGTCAGGACGACGATGGCGTCGGTGCGGCTGGTGGTATCCGTTACGTGATCGGGAATCTGCTGGATGAACCAGAAAAGCCCGCCCACCCAAGCGGCGGCCACAGCCCCCAGAACACCCAGCTTCACCTTCAACATGGCGTTTCCCCNAGAAGCGCATCCACCGCGGCGGCCAGATCGTCATAAACCGCCACCGGCTGTACGCTTTCGGGAAGTCCTACCCCCAGGGTTTTTTCACCATGACCGGTGCGCACTAGGATGCGGGGACATCCCAGTGCCGCGGCGGCTTCCAGGTCACGCAGGCTGTCCCCCACCATGGGCGTGGCGGTGGCGGTGGCCCCGAAATGGTCCAGGGCCTCGCGCAACATGCCCGGAGCCGGCTTGCGCCGCTCCGTCGGGTGGTCGGGATGGTCGGGACAAAACAGGATATGATCGAGACGGGCATTTTCGCGGGCCAGATCCTCACACAGCTTGTCATGAATGCGCGCCAACGTGTCCTCGTCCAGAAGGCCGCGTCCAATACCGCCCTGATTGGTCACCACCACCGTGGTCACGTCGGCCAGGTTGAGACGCGCCACGGCCCGCGCCGCGCCGGGAACAAGCACCAGTTCCCCAGGCGTCTTCACGTAATCGGCGCGGTCCTCGTTGAGGACGCCGTCGCGGTCGAACATGATCATGGACACCGAGCACCGCCGTCCCGTCACGGCATCTCGACCAGCGTACGCAAGACGGTAATGCGCGCCGTTATCATGGTGATCAGCGCCGCCGCCACCGGCATGATCGCCAACCATGCCCATTGCCACGGCGTCAGGGTGAGGGCGGGGAACAGCGGCAGGTCTATGCTTCCCGCCAGCGTCCCTAAAACCGCTAGCGTCACCGCCGCCATGGCAAGCCCGGCCAGGCTGCCGCGCAATCCCCGCAGCATGGCGTGGAACTGGAACTGGCGGGCGATGTAAACATCCTGGGCGCCGATCAGGTGCAGTACTTCGATGGTGCCGTGATGGACCGCCATGCCGCTGCGGGTGGTGAAAACGACGGTGGCCACGGCGGCCACAGCAATACACAGCACGATGGCAAGAGCGATCACCTCTACCGAATAGGCCAGCTTCACCAGACGTTCCAGCCATATGCCGTGATCATCCACCACAACCCCAGAAACGCCTGCCAGCCGCTGCTTCACCGTGGCCAGATCAAGCCCCGTTTCGGGATCAACGCGGACGTCAATCAGCCTCGGGATTTCAAGCTCATCCATCTGACTTCCCTCACCCAGCCAGGGCGCAAGAAGGGAAGATATCTCTTCAACGGAAAGCGGCTCGGCGGAAATAACGCCCGGCGTATCCCGAAGCAGCGTCAACGCCCGCTCAAGGGCCTTGGCGGTTTTCGCCTGCCGTTTCTTGTCCGGATTACCAGCAGAAATATCGGGGACGATCTGCACCGTCATGGTGCCCGAGAACCCCTGGTCCCACCGCCCCGCCGTGGCGCCAATGGCCATGGCCACGGCCAGTGACAATGCCGCCAGATACACCATCAGGGCAATGATCCACGGCAGGAACCTGCTNGAACCATCCTGGTCCAGCGGCAGATCNAGAGGACGGCTGAACATTCAGGCGCACANCTTTTCTGAACGGCTCGCCATACTGGCTTCGCCATCCTCGAGATGAATGACGGGGTGATTGAAGCGGGAAACCAGTTCATCGTTATGGGTGGCGATGATCACTGTGGTTCCCATCTTGTTGAGTTCATCAAAAAGATAAATCAGACGCATGGCGATTTNGNTGTCCACGTTGCCGGTGGGCTCATCNGCAAGAAGCAGCTGGGGGCGGCTGATAACGGCGCGGGCGATGGCCACNCGCTGCTGCTGTCCGCCCGACAGGGTGGCGGGCCGGGACTCGAGATGATCGGTNAGCCCCACCCAGTTCAGCAATTCCGAGACGTTGCTTTGAATGCACGACGGGCTCATGCCGGCCACGCGCAGAGGAAGGGCCACATTGTCGAGCGCGGAGAGGTGTTCAATGAGATGGAAATCCTGAAAGACAACGCCAATGCGTCGGCGCAGGTCCTGTCTGTCGGCCCGGGGCAGGGTCGCCACATCCTGGCCGAACATGTTGATCAGCCCCCTCGAGGGTCGCAGCGCCAGATAGATCAGACGCAACAGGGACGATTTGCCGGCGCCGCTGGAGCCGGTGAGAAAATGGAAAGAACCGGACGCTAGCCTGAACGAAATGTCGCGCAGCACTTCCGGCCCCATACCGTAGCGCAGGCCCACATTTTCAAATCTTACCATTTTGCTGCCGACTCCAGCCACCATGTCCCCGTTCCGAAGAATGACACGCGGGCGGTGGCTTCGTCCAGCATCAAGCTCTTTCCTTGCCCTTGCATCAGCAACCGATTATAAATCCTTATATTATTCTGTTAAATAAGGTGCTCGCGCCCATCTTTTTCTGCTCTTTCTTCTGCGGTAAATGATCCTAACCTGCCCTTCCTGCGACACCCGTTATCAACTGGATATGGCCGCCCTCCGGCCCCAAGGGCAGACCGTTCGCTGCTTCAAATGCAAGCATCCCTGGACCCAGAAACCCTCCGAAGCAGAAGATGAGGGCGCCGCGAAAGATATCGGCAAGATTATCAACTGGCTCCTGTTCCTTATCATCTTCATCATCTTCGGCGGCGCCATCGGCGGCGCCGTCGTCTACCGCGACACGGTGCGCGGTGTTTGGCCCGCCTCCAACCGGCTCTACACCCTGATCGGTCTCGATGTGGAAGCTCCGGGAACGGGATTTGAACTGCGCAGCTTACAATCCAAGCGCGGCAAGAGGGACGGAGTTTCCGTTCTCACCATCAACGGGGAGATCGCCAATATTTCGCGCAAGGTCCGCGCAGTGCCTGTCTTCAGTGGCGAGCTTACCGATTCGGCAGGAGAACCGCTCCACAGCTGGACCTTCACCATCCGCCAGAAAAACCTCCGGCCCGGGGAAAGCGTGCCTTTCAAGGCCACGTTGGAAAATCTTCCCAAGAACGCCGCGGACCTCAATATCACCTTTCTCGATCCCGAGCCCATGATGGAAGAAGATGCGGGCGAAATGGACGAAGAGACAATGGAGGAAGAGACGCCTTCAGAAAACACGTCCAGCGAAGAATAACCAGGACAAGGGGCCACGCTCCGGCACCCCAGTCTTCACCCCATCCACAGGATGATGGAAGAGCGGCTTATACCGTGCTCCTGGCGCCGCTGTCGGTACCACCGTCCACCTCCTACCAGTCCGGCGTCTGTTCCATCTCCAACGGGACGTCGACCTCCTGGCGCAGCCGTACTACGGCATAAGCCGCGCCTCGTACCATGACCTCGGGAACTAGTGGGCGGCTGTTATAGGTAGACGCCATGACGGCGCCATAGGCCCCCGCCGNACAAATGGCCAGAAGGTCGCCCTCGGCCATCGGCGGCAGCAGCTTCGCCTCAGCGAAACTGTCACCGGTCTCGCACACCGGCCCCACCACGTCGGCGGGACTTTCCTCGGCATCGGGGGCGGTTTCATCGAGGGGAAGAATATTGTGCCGGGCATCATAGAGAGCGGGCCGCAAGAGGTCGTTCATGCCCGCGTCCACCACTACGAAACGTCTGCTCAGACCTTCCTTGACGCGGATCACGCGGGTCACAAGAACCCCGGCGTTACCCACCAGATACCGTCCCGGCTCGAACAGCAGATCACAGCCAAGGGGCACGATCACCTCGCGCACCAGGGCAGCATAGTCGGCGATATCGGGCGGCGTCTCGCCCTCATAGACAATGCCCAGTCCACCGCCGAGATCGAGCCGCGTCACCTCGAGCCCGGCATCGCGAAGCTCCTGCACCAGGACGGCGACGTGTGAAAAGGCCTCGCGGAAGGGATCGAGCCGGGTCATCTGCGATCCGATGTGAACCGCCAGCCCCACCGGCGTTACGCCTTCCATGGCCGCGGCGCGGGCGTAAAGATCGGGGGCATGGGGCAGGTCGACACCGAACTTGTCCTCCACCTTGCCGGTGGAAATCTTTTCATGGGTGTCGGCATCCACGTCCGGATTAACACGCAGGGCCACCGCCACGTCAACGCCGCGTCCGCGGGCCCGTTCGCCCACCATCAACAGCTCCGATTCTGATTCTACGTTGATCTGAGCGATTCCCGCCTCCAGGGCGGCGTCAATCTCGCCAGCGGTCTTGCCGATGCCGGAAAAGACGATTTTTCCGGGCGCCATGCCCGCCTTCAGGGCGCGGCAAAGCTCGCCACCCGACACCACGTCGGCGCCCGCCCCAAGCGCCATCATCCCGCGCAGCACGGCAAGGTTAGAATTGGCCTTCACGGAATAACACACTGTCGCCGGAAGACCGTCAAAGGCCCGGGCGAACGCCCCATAGCGGCTTTCCATGGCGGCCACGGAATAACAGTAGAAGGGCGTGCCCACCTCTGCGGCGATGTCTTCCAGGGCAACGCCCTCCGCATGAAGGCGCGCATCCATGTAAGCAAAGTCACTCATGGCAGACTCACCCGTCGGGATAGTCCCGGGGATAGTCGCTGCCCTCAGGCAGCAGAGGGTCGCCCTTCTTACCGCAGGCGCCCAGCGCCAGGCTCAGGAAAACCGTGATCAGTCCCGCCAGCAACAGATGAACAAACATCTTCATCTTCTCACCCCTTACAAATAGGTCCTGCGGGCCGCCGCCGCCGCGCGGCGCACATTGCCGGGCGCAGTGCCGCCCAGGCTCTTGCGGCTGGTCACCGATTTCTCCACCTCCAGCACCTCAAACACATTAGCGGTCATCCGCGGCTCCGCCGACTGCATGGCCGCTAGGCTCAACTCCGACAGGCGACAGTCCTTCTTGTCGGCTAATTTCACCAATAATCCCGTCACCTGATGGGCGCGGCGGAAGGGCATGCCGAGAACCCGAACCAGCCAGTCTGCAAGGTCCGTGGCCGTGGCGTGGCCCCGTCCCGCCGCCTCCTTCATGGCCTCGGCGTTCACCGTCATGTCGCGGATCATGCCGGTCATGGCGCCCACCGACAGCAACCAGGTGTCAGCGGCCTCGAAGACCGGTTGCTTGTCTTCCTGCATATCCTTCGAATAGGCCAGCGGCAAGCCTTTTAACACCGACAACAGCCCCGCCAGCGCCGCCGCCACGCGGCCGCTCTTGGCGCGGACCAGTTCGGCGGCGTCGGGATTGCGCTTTTGCGGCATGATGGAGCTGCCGGTGCTGAAACCGTCGGACAACCTCACGAAGCCGAAGGCATCGCTGCACCAGAGCACGATCTCGTCGGCCAGCCGCGAGAGATGCACGGCGCTGATGGCGGCGGCAGAAAGGAACTCCAGCGCGAAGTCGCGATCGGAAACGGCGTCCAGGGAATTGGCCATGGGCCGTTTGAATCCCAGCGCCCGCGCCGTCATCCGGCGGTCGATGGGAAACGACGTGCCGGCTAGCGCCGCCGCGCCCAGCGGCGATTCGTTGAGCCGTGCACGGGCGTCGGCGACCCGCCCCCGGTCGCGGCCAAACATCTCCACGTAGGCCAGCATGTGATGGCCGAAAGTAACAGGCTGGGCCGTTTGCAGATGCGTGAATCCGGGCATCACCGTGGCCGCGTGTTCTTCCGCCCTGTCGATGAGCGCCGCCTGAAGACCGGTCAAGGCGTCCTCCACCTGATCCAGGGCATCACGCACCCAGAGCCGGAAATCGGTCGCCACTTGGTCGTTGCGCGAACGCGCTGTATGCAGGCATCCGGCGACGCCCCCCACCAGCTCGGTAAGGCGCGATTCCACGTTCATGTGGATATCCTCAAGCTCGCGCTTGAACATGAAATCGCCATGTTCGATTTCCTTGGCGATTGCGGCAAGCCCCGAAACGATGATATCTCCGTCCTTTCGCGATATGATGCCGCGGCGCGTGAGCATCTCGCAATGGGCAACAGAGGCGGTAATATCCTGGACCGCCAGTTTCCTGTCGAAATCTATGGAAGCATTGATTTTCTCCATGATGGCGGCAGGACCGGCGCTGAAGCGGCCGCCCCACAGCGCATTGGGCCGAGCCTTAGCCCGGGCTTTGGCCTTGCCCTTTCTCTTCCCGGGTGTTTTTTTCGCACACATGATTCTCAAGACCTCGATGGGGACGCAATGAATGAAAACCGAACGACCAAGAGGCTGGTGCTGCTGGTCGTCTTCAGCGTTATAATTATCCTGATTGTGGTCATATCGGCTCCGCAATCAAGCAAAGATCGCGCGCCCGCGCGCGGCGGCGGCGGCGGCGGCGAATCCGTGCTTCCCACGCTGCACGAAACCCCGCGCGAGGTTCCCGCCATAACCCTTGCCGACGGCGAGGGGGAAGAGGCCACCCTTGCCACCTTTAAGGGACAGGTGGGGGTGGTGAATTTCTGGGCCACCTGGTGCGCGCCATGTATCCGTGAACTGCCGTCCCTGATGCGTCTGGCGGCAACCATGAAGGACTACAACCTGGTCCTTATCGCCCTTTCCCAGGACTCGCAAGGCGCCGAAACGGTGGCTCCCTTTCTTGAGAAAAACAGGCTTTCCGGCCTTCCCGTCTTTTACGACCCCAAGGGCGCGGCGGCGCGTGCGCTCCATGTTTCGAGCCTGCCCACCACCCTGCTCATAGACGCAAAAGGCCGCGAAGTCGGGCGTTTCGAGGGCGCCTACGAATGGGACCAGCCCCATATTCTGGGGCTGCTGCAAGAACTGACGGAGAGCGCCCCCTAAAAAGCATACTCGGGACGGCGAAATAATTCAGGCCGCGAGGCCCAATAAGCGCCCTAGCGGGTGGGGTCCGGATTCCTCGTTAAACGTCCTTGGCGCCAGCGATCTTTCCCTACTCTACAGCTTTTCCGTCATTTCGGGCAAAACCTCGAACAGGTCCGCCACCAGCCCGTAATCGGCAACCTGGAAGATGGGCGCTTCCTCGTCCTTGTTGATGGCGACAATGACCTTGCTGTCCTTGATCCCGGCTAAGTGCTGGATGGCGCCGGAAATCCCCACCGCCATGTAAAGGTCCGGGGCGACGATCTTGCCGGTCTGCCCGACCTGGAAATCGTTGGGCACGAAACCCGAATCCACCGCCGCGCGAGAGGCTCCCACCGCCGCGCCAAGCTTGTCGGCTACGGCCTCGATTAACTTGAAGTTCTCCGGGCTCTGCAACCCGCGCCCGCCCGAGACCACCACCTGCGCCGAGGTCAGTTCGGGCCGGTCGGACTTGCTCAGCTCCTGGCCCACGAAACCCGAATATCCCGCATCGCCGGCGCCCTCGATGGTCTCCACCGCCGCGCTCCCGCCTTCGGCGGCGGTGGCTTCGAAGGCGGTGCCACGCACTGTGATGACCTTGATGGGATCGGAAGAACGCACGGTGGCGATGGCGTTGCCGGCATAGATAGGGCGGCGAAAGGTGTCAGGCCCTTCCACGGCGATGATGTCGGAGATCTGGGCCATGTCGAGAAGGGCGGCGGCGCGGGGCATGATGTTCTTCCCGAAGGTGGTGGCGGGAGCGAGGATATGGCTATACTCCCCGGCCAGTGTCTTTACCAGCCAGGCCACGTTTTCCGCCAGATGATGTCCATAGGCCGCGTTATCGGCGCACAGCACCTTCGCCACGCCGGTGATTTTGGCCGCGGCTGTGGCCGCCGCGCCGCAGTTTTCTCCGGCGAGGAGAACCGTTACCTCGCCGCCAAGCTGGGCTGCCGCCGTTATTGTATGCAGGGTGGCCGGGTGGACGGTTGCGTGGTCGTGTTCGGCAAGCACAAGAACGGCCATCAGATCACCTTGGCTTCATTTTGCAGTTTATCAAGGAGTTCGTCCACGTCGGCGACGATAATCCCGGCGGCGCGGACCGGGGGCTCTTCCACCTTCAGCGTCTCCAGGCGTGGAGTTACGTCCACGCCCAACTCCTCCGGGGTGACCTGCTCGATGGGTTTCTTCTTGGCCTTCATGATATTGGGCAGTGAGGCATAGCGCGGTTCGTTGAGCCTCAGGTCGGCACTGATCACCGCCGGCAGGTCGAGGCTCACCGTCTCCAGCCCGCCGTCAATCTCACGCGTGACCTCCGCCTTGCCATCGCTTAACACTAGCTTCGAGGCAAAGGTGCCCTGGGGCCGGTTGGCGAGCGCGCCCAGCATCTGGCCGGTCTGGTTACAGTCGTCGTCGATGGCCTGTTTGCCCATGATGACGAAATCGGGGCTTTCCCTGTCCATGAGCGCCTTTAACAGCTTGGCCACGGCCAGCGGTTCAAGCTCGCCCTCGCAATTGATATGGATGCCGCGATCGGCGCCCATGGCCATGGCGGTGCGGATGGTCTCCTGGACTTGGGGACCACCCGCGGAAACCACCACGATCTCGCTCACCGTGCCGGCCTCTTTCAGGCGCACGGCCTCTTCTACAGCGATCTCATCGAAAGGGTTCATGGACATCTTCACATTGGTGGTTTCTACGCCGGTCTGGTCGGCCTTGACCCTGACCTTGACGTTGAAGTCGATTACCCGCTTGACGGCAACAAGAATTTTCATGAATTTTCCGGCTTTTTGGAATTTTGCTTTTTGGATTTCGAACTTTTCCGAGGATTCCCCTCCCGGAAACAGACCCTTTTGGCAAATGCGGGCCCCATAATCAATATTGGCCCAGCACTGTCAATCACCACCACGGAAAATCCCGCCGTGTCCCCAGAAAATATGGGGACGCTCCCTCACCGCCCCAAGGAAAATTGCGCTAGCGGTTGGTTAGCGATTGGCTCCCGGCTGCCACAGCATGTCCTTTTTACCGCCGTCATTGAGACGCCGGGCCATGACGAACAGGTGGTCTGAGAGGCGGTTGAGATAGGCGATGGCCTGACCGTTGACCGATTCCACCGCTGCCAGTTCGACCGCCAGCCGCTCGGCCCGACGCACCACAGTGCGGGCATGGTGAAGATGGGCGCTGGCGGCGGTACCGCCGGGCAGAACAAAGGACTCCAGCGCGTCGAGATTCTCGTTCATGGCGTCGATTTCCCGTTCCAGCCGTGCCACCTGGGCATCGCTGATACGCAGTGCGCCGTTTTTTCTCTCGCCCTTTCCCCCATCGTCTTCTCCCTGGGGCCGGCACAGATCGGCACCCAAGTCAAAGAGGTCGTTCTGGATATGCTCGAGCATGGCCCCGGCCTCGTCTCCGGTCTGGAGCCGGGCCAGCCCCAGCACCGCGTTAGCCTCATCCACTGTGCCATAGGCCGTCACCCGAAGGCTGTGTTTGGCCACGCGCTTGCCGTCACCGAGCGACGTTTCTCCGGCGTCGCCGCCACGGGTATAGATTTTGTCGAGCCGCATCATGAAACTGCCCCTTTTGTTGATTAAGAGCCTAGCCCACCTTGTTCACAAGATAGGCGAGCAGGACAAACAGCGCGATCGCCGCCGCCTGGAAGGCCACCCGTGTACGCATCAGCTTGTTGGAATACTTCTTGCTAAACTCGCCGCCCCGCATCATGGAGAACAGGCCCGCGAACAAAACACCGAGCGTGGCCAGCAGGGCCAACCCGATGAGATAGGGCGTGAGGGTAGTCATAAAGTCCATGACGGAGAGCTTACCTTGCGGCGGCACACCGCCTCAAGCCGGTTGCGTCCGGCCACGACGCAACGCAGGATAGCCCCCCCAGAGCACACTCCGGTCAAATGATTCTATTTGACCGGAGTGTGCTCTAGTCGCGAGGCAGAAGCAGGCCCCTGGCGATAACTTGGGCTTGGATTTCCGCTGCACCCTCGAAGATGCTGAGAATACGGGCGTCGCATAGGACACGGCTGATGGCATATTCCTCGGCATAGCCGTTACCGCCGTGAATCTGCAAGGCATTGTCGGCGTTGGACCAAGCCACCCGCGCCCCCAACAGCTTGGCCATGCCGGCTTCGATGTCACAGCGTTTCTCGGAATCCTTTTCCCGCGCCGAGGCCAGAGTGAGCTGGCGGGCAATCATGGTTTCCACCGCCATCCAGGCCAGTTTCCCGAAAATGCGGGGGAAGGCGAAGATGGGCTTACCGAACTGCATCCGTTCTTCCGAATATTGCAGGCCTAGCTCCAGGGCGCATTGGGCCACACCCACGGCGCGGGCGGCTGTCTGGATGCGGGCCGATTCAAAGGTCGCCATCAGCTGCTTGAAGCCATGGCCTTCCTCGCCGCCGAGAAGGTTGGTGGCAGGCACCTCGAAGCCGTCGAAGGCAATCTCATATTCCTTCATGCCGCGATAGCCGAGAACACCGATCTCGCCGCCCCTCATACCGGCTGCGGGGAAGGGGTCGTCGTCATCGCCGCGCGGCTTCTCCGCCAGAAACATGGAGAGCCCCTTATAGCCCTTTTCATCCGGGTTGGTGCGCGCCAACAGGGTCATGAGGTCGCTGCGCGCGCCGTGGGTGATCCAGGTCTTGGCCCCGGTAATGCGATAGACATCGCCGTCGCGCACTGCCCTCGTGGTGAGCGAGGCTAGGTCGGAGCCGGTATTGGGTTCGGTAAACACCGCTGTGGTCAATAACTCGCCGCTGGCGATTTTAGGCAGCCATTGGCTTTTCTGTTCTTCGGTGCCTCCTAGCCAGATCAGCTCGGCGGCGATCTCGGAACGGGTGCCCAATGAGCCCACCGAAAGATAGCCGCGGGAGAGTTCCTCGGTGACCACGCACATGGCCGACTTGCCCATGCCGAGCCCGCCATATTCTTCCGGAACGGCGAGGCCGAACACGCCGAGTTCGGACATCTGTTCGATCACCGAAAGCGGGATCAATTCGTCTTTCAAGTGCCATTCCTGGGCCTTGGGAACCACCTGTTCGTCGGAAAAGCGGCGGAACTGGTCGCGCACCATGCCGAGCATGTCATCGCCTAGGGCGGGATCGCCGAAATGGCGGTTGGCCAAATGCTCAGCAATGCCGCTGCGCAGCTTCGGGGCCGTGTCTGAGGCGATCAGCACCTGCACCGCATCGGTGAGGAAGGCCGCCACGTCCTTCTCGCCCAGACCAAGATCGGCGGGGCGCACCATTTCCATCTGACTCATGGCCAGACCTCCCTGCATCTGGGCTAAATATTCGCCAAAGGCGGCGTGCAGGATCAGGGTTTCAAGTTNTCCCAGGGCGCCNGCCTCATCCAATCGCCGCGCCCAGGCCAGCATCTCAGAGAGGGCGGCNCCATAGGTGGCCAGCCAGGCCAGGCCATGGGCGGCNNATTGGTGGGTTTCCAGGGCTTGCGCGTCAATGCGGCCCTNNGCCACCACCTTTGCGGCCACAGCGNNACGGCCTTTTTCCACAANGGCTTCCGCCGCCTCCAGCGCCACCGTGCAGCTTTTGAGAAGATCAGACATNGTGGTGAACTCGCTCGCCTNCTCGCCCGCTCTGGATCAGGCCTCGATGGCGTCTTCGAGGGTGCGCAGTCCCGGCCGCTTGGCCTGAACCAGCACCGCCATGTTGCCTGGCTTGTGCTCGTTCTTCCACATCTTGGTGTGGGCGCGGGGAATATCGTCCCAGCCTAACACTTCCGACATACAGGGGTCGATACGGCGCTCGATAACCAGCTTGTTGGCCTGGGCCGCCTGTTTGAGATTGGCAAAATGGCTGCCCTGGATTCGTTTCTGGCGCATCCACACGAAACGCGCGTCCATGGTCAGGTTATAGCCCGTGGTGCCGGCGCAGAAGACCACCATGCCGCCGCGCTTGACCACGAAGCAACTGACCGGAAAGGTCTGTTCGCCGGGGTGCTCGAAGACCATGTCCACGTCCACGCCCTTGCCGGTAAACTCCCAGATAGCCTTGCCAAACTCGCGGCATTTTTTCATATACTTGCCGTATCCTTCCGCGTCGCCCACATCGGGCAGCGGTCCCCAGCAATCGAAATTCTTGCGGTTGATGACGCCCTTGGCGCCCATGGACATGACGAAATCGCGCTTGTCGTCATCGGAAATGACGCCGATGGCGTTGGCCCCGGCGGTGGTGATAAGCTGAACCGCCATCGAGCCGAGACCGCCCGAGGCGCCCCACACCAGCACGTTATGGCCGGGCCGCAGAATATGGGGGCGGTGACCGAACATCATGCGATAGGCGGTGGCCAGGGTCAGCGTATAACAGGCGCTGTCCTCCCAGGTCAGGTGAAGGGGGCGCGGCATAAGCTGCTGGGCCTGGACATTGGTGAACTGGGCGAAGGCACCGTCGGGCGTCTCGTAACCCCAAATACGCTGGGTCGGCGAGAACATAGGATCGCCGCCGTTGCATTCCTCATCGTCGCCATCGTCCTGGTTACAGTGGATCACCACTTCGTCACCCACTTTCCAGCGCGTCACCTTGGAGCCCACGGCCCAGACNATGCCCGAGGCATCGGAGCCGGCGATGTGATACTCGGCCTTGTGCACGTCAAAGACGGAGATGGGANCGCCGAGNGCCGCCCAGACGCCGTTATAGTTGACGCCCGAGGCCATGACCATGACCAGAACCTCGTGGGAATCCAGTTCCGGAGTGTTCACCACTTCCACCTGCACGGCGGTCTCGGGCGGGCCGTGGCGTTCGCGGCGGATGGCCCAGGCATACATNTGTTTGGGCACATATCCCAGAGGCGGTATNTCGCCCACTTCGTAGAGATCTTTTTCGGTTTGCACGCTGTTCATATTCACGACATNTGCTGTCTTGCCCATGTTNAAAAGTCTCCCTTGAGCCCNGNACTGCNCGGTTTNTTCCGTGAAGGCCAGNGGAAGCGGCAACGNGCCCGCACAATCCCCCTAAACAGACAGAATGACACGCNGNGCCGGGGTGNTCCTCGTTAATNNAATGTCGGATGCCCATATATCCAAGGCCNGATATNTGGCCCNNACTTTACCCTTNCNGATNGTTTTTTTGCAATGCACAATATGGTAACGTCGCCCCGTTAATTCCAGTANTNCATACCGAAAGGCNGGAGAATCNCTNGCAATGAAGGACAAACCGGCCCTCTCTANCCNCCCCTCGGGAGGGGATAATGACGCAGCCGGAACGAATGCCGGAGCCCCTTGCGGCGGCAAATCGCCATGGATGATCCGCACCTATTCCGGCCACACTTCGGCTACCGCCTCAAATCAGCTTTATCGTTCCAATCTCGCCAGGGGCCAGACCGGGCTCTCGGTGGCCTTCGACCTGCCGACCCAGACCGGCTACGATTCCGACCATGCTCTGGCCCGGGGCGAGGTCGGCAAGGTGGGCGTTCCGGTGTGCCACCTGGGCGACATGAAGGCCCTGTTCAAGGACATTCCTCTGGAAAAAATGAACACCTCCATGACCATCAACGCCACCGCACCGTGGCTGCTGGCCCTCTATATCGCGGCGGCCGAGGAGCAGGGCGGGGAACGCGCGGCGCTGGCCGGCACCACCCAGAACGACATCATCAAGGAATATCTCGCCCGCGGTACCTATATATTCCCGCCAGCCCCCTCGCTGCGGCTCGTCACCGACATCATCGCCTTTACCGCCAACGAGATTCCGAAATGGAATCCCATCAACGTCTGCTCCTATCACCTCCAGGAAGCGGGCGCCACGCCCGTCCAGGAACTGGCCTTTACCCTGGCCGCGGCGGGGGCCGTGCTCGACGGCGTACGCGAGGGCGGCCAGGTGGCGGAGGGCGATTTTCCCCGCGTGGTGGGCCGCATCAGCTTTTTCCTCAACGCCGGCATGCGTTTCATCACCGAGCTGTGCAAGGTCCAGGCCTTTGCCGAGCTGTGGGACGAAATCTGCCNCCAGACTTACGGNATCGAGGACGAGAAATTCCGCCGTTTTCGCTACGGCATGCAAGTCAACTCCCTGGGCCTCACNGAGCAACAGCCGGAAAACAACGTCTACCGTATCCTCGTCGAGATGCTCCCGGTGGTGCTTTCGAAGAACACGCGCGCCCGCGCCATCCAACTCCCGGCCTGGAACGAGGCGCTGGGCCTGCCGCGGCCCTGGGACCAGCAATGGTCACTGCGCCTGCAACAGATCATGGCCCACGAGACCGACCTCATGGAATTCGGCGACATCTTCGAGGGCTCGCAGGTGATCCGCGAAAACGTGGACGCGCTCAAAGAACAGGCCCGCGCCGAGATGGCCCGCATCAGGGATGCCGGCGGCGTGGTGGCAGCCATCGAATCGAGCTATATGAAACAACAGCTCGTGGCGTCGGGCGCACTGCGTCTGGCGCAGGTGGAATCGGGCGAGTTGCCGGTGGTGGGCGTCAACTGTTTCACCGAGACCCATGATTCGCCGCTCATCGGCGGCGCCGATGGCGGCTTCTTCACCCCCGATCCGAAGGCCGAAGCAGCGCAGATCAAAAGCCTCGAGGCCTGGCGGAAAGACCGTGACGGGGCGGCGTCTGCCGCTGCGCTCGACACGCTGGAAGCCGCCGCCCGGGAAACCCGCAACATCATGGAGCCCTCTATCGCCTGCGCCCATGCCGGCGTTACCACCGGAGAATGGGCGGACCGCCTGCGCCAGGTGTTTGGCGAATACCGCGCCCCCACCGGAGTCGGCGCCGGGACCTCTCCNGCCACCGCCATGGCCGGGGATAATTCCTTTGCCCAGGTCCGGGAGCGGGTGACGGAGGCCTCGGAGAAGCTGGGACGGCGGCTGAAAATGCTGGTGGGCAAGCCGGGTCTCGACGGCCATTCCAACGGCGCCGAACAGATCGCCGTGCGAGCGCGCGCCGCCGGGTTTGAGGTGGTTTACGAGGGCGTCCGCCTGACTCCGGCCCAGATCGTCAACGCAGCGCTGGAGGAAAGTGTGCACGCAATCGGGCTTTCGGTGCTGTCGGGCTCACATCTGGCGCTGGTGGGTGACGTGGCCGCGCGCATGAAGAAGGCTCGGCTTGACGTGCCGCTGGTGGTAGGCGGCATCATTCCGCCTCGTGATGCGAAGGAATTGGAGAAAATGGGCGTGGCGGCGGTCTATACGCCCAAGGACTTCCACATTTCCCGCATCATGGCCGACATCGTGGACATCATCGAGCGCGCGGCGAAAGACACGGCATAGTTCTCCCGTGACCTTCCTCGACTGCATCGCCAGCTGTAACCGCCACGACCTCTCACGCTTCACGCCCTTCCACATGGCGNACCGCGCGGTGGGGTGGATACGCTCCGACACTCTCCCCCTGCTGCGCGCTTACGAGGACATTTTCGATTTTGCCGACGGCATTGTGACCCTCTCGCCTCGTCTCGATACCTGCACGGCGCGTTCGCAAGCCTTGCTGAAGGTAGCCCGCGGCCTCGACGCCAGGGACGGCGTGTTGCCGCCATGGCGCGACGAGGCCTATCCCGTCTTCGCCGATCCCGCGCACCCCGAGTTTGCCTCCCCCGATCTCACATCTAATTCCACGGCGGAGCCGCTTGCCCACGTCATGCGCTCGGCGGTGCTGTTCTTCGGTGTGCCCGCCTGGGGCGTGCATCTCAACGGTTATGTGGAGGACGGGAACGGGCTCAAGGTGTGGCTGGCACGGCGCGGACCGGGCTGTTTCGACTTCCCCGGCAAACTCGACAACATGGTGGCCGGAGGCCAGCCAGNGGGGCTGAGTGTTACCGACAACCTGGCCAAGGAAGCCCTCGAAGAGGCGGGCATCGAGGCNTGGATCATCGCCCGGGCCCGCCCCGAGGGCGGCNTTTCCTACACCGTGGAAACNCCNTTCGGACTNAGCATAGGCACCACCTTCGTCTATGACCTGAAGCTGCCCTCCGCTTTCACACCGCGCTGCCATGACGGCGAGGTGGCNGAGTTTCTCCTCCTGCCCGAAGGCGAGGTGACGGAGATGGCGGCCACCACCGCCGAGGCCCTGCATTTCAAGCCTAACAGCGCGCTGGTGATCCTCGATTTCCTGCTCCGCCACGGCGTCCTTGACGGCGCGAGCGACCGCGCCGAGATCGCCGCGGCACTGGGGCGGAAAGCATAAGGGTTCGTGCCATGGACGGGATTCCTACCGCAGCCACGACGGCCTCTTTAAATCCCCACTCCTAACCCCCGCCTCTGAAAACCCAGCCCTCAAAACCCCGCCATCTCTCTGGCCGCCGCCGGGGTGACGCCGTCCTCGCGCAAGGCGCGCAAGGTGGCAGCGCGATCGCGCTTGGCCAGCCGCTGGCCGCCGGGGCCAACAATCAACCCGTGATGGTGATAGTCCGGCACGTTGAGCCCCAGCAACGCCTGCAACAACCGGTGCACATGGGTGGCGGCGAACAGATCCTCGCCGCGCGTGACCAGGCTCACCTCTTGGTTATGATCGTCGATGGTCACCGCCAGGTGATAGCTGGTGGCCACGTCCTTGCGCGCCAAGACTACGTCACCATGGAGTTCCGGCCGCGCGGCGATGACGCCTTTCCCCCCATCCTGCCATTCCAGCCCGCCGCCGCCCGCCATCTTCCCCGCCAGTGTGATGGCCTTGGCCATGTCCAGCCTCAGGGCGTAAGATTCGCCGCCTTGCCGCCTTGCCTGCCGCTGCTCCGGGCCTAACCCCCGGCACAAACCTGGATATAGCGGCCCGTCGGGTCCGTGCGGGGCGCTCACCGCTGCTTCGATCTCGGCGCGGATTTCGGCGCGGGTACAGAAACAGGGATACAACAGCCCCATGTGATTGAGCCGCGCCAGCGCTTGTTCGTAGTCGGCCATACAGTCAGACTGGCGGCGCAGCGGTTGTTCCCAGCCAAACCCGTCGAGCCCTTCGCCGAGCCAGGCGATGTCGTCAAGAAGGCCGTTCTCGAATTCGTCCCGGCAGCGGCCTTTATCAATGTCCTCCACGCGCAGCAGGAA
>NZAO01000030.1 GCA_002686135.1 Rhodospirillaceae bacterium | reverse complement strand
GCGTCAAAGCTAGCCACCCATGAAGGACCCTGCGCGAAAGGTTGCCAGACGGCCCTAGAATACGCTCTGATCACCGCACCCGAGGCACGCGATCCGGAACTGGTGCGCCTTCTCGACGCGGTGGCGGGCCGCGTGCTGGGCAAATAGGAAACGCGTGGCGGGCACCATGAAGGTGGACGGCAAATCCATGCGCACCATCTGGCCGACGGAAGACGGCGAGGCGGTGGAGATTATCGACCAGACTCTGCTTCCCCATCGTTTCGTCATCTGCCGCCTGACCACGCTGGACGAGGCCACCCACGCCATTTCCGCCATGCAAGTGCGCGGGGCGCCGCTGATAGGCGCCACCGCCGCCTATGGCGTTTATCTGGCCCTGCGCGGGGACGCCTCCGATAAGGCCCTGGACGCGGCCTGCTCCGCCCTGTTGGAGACCCGCCCCACGGCGGTCAACTTGCGCTGGGCTGTAGATGAGATGCATTCCCACATCGCTCCCCTGGCGGTGGAGGAGCGGGAGGCGGCAGCATATGCGCGAGCGACGGAAATCTGCGACGAGGACGTGGCCATTTGCCGAAATATCGGCATCAACGGCCTACCCCTCATCGTCGAAGCGGCGAAGAGCAAACCCGAGAGCACGCCGGTGAATATTCTCACCCATTGTAATGCGGGCTGGCTCGCGGCGGTGGACTGGGGCACGGCTCTGGCCCCTATCTACGCTGCCCATAACGAGGGTATCATCGTCCGTGTCTGGGTCGACGAGACGCGGCCCCGCAACCAGGGCGCCGCGCTGACCGCCTGGGAGCTGGGCCAGCATGGCGTGGCCCACAGCGTCATCGTCGACAATGCCGGGGGACATCTGATGCAGCGGGGCCGAGTGGATATGGTCATCACCGGCACCGACCGCACCACGTCACAAGGCGACGTATGCAACAAGATCGGCACCTATCTCAAGGCGCTGGCCGCTCATGACAACAATGTGCCCTTCTACGTGGCCCTACCGGGACCCACCATTGACTGGACCATGAGCGACGGCATCGCCGAAATCCCTATCGAGGAACGTAACGGCGACGAGGTGAAGTGGATTTCCGGCCGCACGGCGGAGAACCAGGTGGTGGCCGTGGATGTCACCCCCAAAGGCTCGCCCGTGGCCAATCCCGCCTTCGACGTAACTCCGGCACGGCTGGTGACGGGGCTCATCACCGAGCGCGGGGTGTGTGTGGCGTCGTACGAAGGGCTGGCGGAGCTCTATCCCGAACAGGCCGGGCAGAAAATACGATGAGCGCGGCGTTCATTGTCCGTTCACGCACCCGCGCCTAGGCTGTGGCTATGAGCCGCCGCGCCACATCTCGCGCCGCCACTCCGAAATTGCTCAAGGAGCGCCGCGCCGTGATTGCCGCCGCCAGATCGCTGCGCGCGGCGGGTCTGGTTCACGGGCGGGAAGGCAACGTGGGGCTGCGCACGGATGACGGTCTGTTGGTCACGCCCACTGGCATAAACTACGAGGCCCTCAGGCCTGCCCATATAGTCTGGATGGACAGCGCGGGCAAAGCGGCCGGAACCCACCTACCATCCAGCGAATGGCGCTTTCATCTTCATATCTTCGCCGCCCGGCCGGAGGTCAACGCAGTGGTGCATACCCACTCCATGTTCGCCACGGCCCTGGCCTGTCAGGGCCTCGGAATTCCGCCATTTCATTACATGGTGGCGCTCGCCGGGGGCAGCGATATCCGTTGCGCGCCCTATGCCACCTTTGGCACCCAGGTGCTGGCGCGCCATGCGGTGACGGCGTTGAAAGACCGCCGCGCCTGCCTCCTCGTCCATCACGGCATGATCGCCCTAGGCGCGGATCTGAACGAGGCGGTGGCGCTCGCAGGCGAGGTGGAACGCCTGGCCGAACATTACTGGCGGGTGCGACTGTTGGGAAAACCGAAGCTGCTGTCGGCTGCCGAGATGAAAAAAGTGCTGAAAAAATTNGCTGNTTATGGNCGTTAGCCGGGAAGCGGGAGACTCCACGCCCCTATACATTAAAGCGGAACAGGATCACGTCACCGTCGATTACCACATATTCCTTGCCTTCCTGGCGCATCTTGCCGGCATCACGCGCGCCCTGTTCGCCACCGCAGGCCACGTAATCGGTATAAGAGATGGTCTCGGCGCAGATAAAGCCCTTCTCAAAATCCGTATGGATAACGCCTGCCGCCCCCGGCGCCAGGGTGCCCCGGCGCACGGTCCAGGCGCGGGCTTCCTTGGAGGTGGCGGTGAAGAAAGTGATAAGGTCCAGCAGCGCGTAGCCGGCGTGGATGATACGGGCGAGACCGGTTTTCCCCAGCCCCATGGAGGCCAGGTATTCCGCCCGCTCCACCTCGTCGCCGAGCCCTACCACCTCGGCCTCGATGGACGCCGAGATTACCACGCAGCCCGCGTTCTCTTTCGTCGCCCGATCCGCCACCCGCGCAGAAAATCCGTTGCCCGCAGCAGCGGCATCCTCATCCACATTGCACACATAGAGCACCGGTTTCGAGGTGATGAGCTGCAGCCGCGCAAGCGCCTGTAATTCCTCGGAAGTACCGCCGAGTGAACGGGCGGGCTTGCCATCACGCAGCACTTCCAGCACCCCGGTCATGAGGTCAAGCTCGTCCTTGGCCTCTTTGTTGCCGCTGCGCGCCTTCTTGGTGGCAGCCTCAGCGCGTTTCTCGAGGCTTTCAAGGTCGGCCAGCATGAGCTCCGTTTCCACCGTGTCACGGTCGCGCAGCGGGTTTACATCGCCCTCCACATGGGTCACGTCGCCGCCGGCGAAACAGCGCAGCACATGGACGATGGCGTCCACCTCGCGGATATGTCCCAGGAACTGGTTGCCCAGCCCCTCGCCCTTGCTGGCACCGCGTACCAGCCCCGCGATGTCTACGAATTCGAGCTGGGTCGGCAGCACCCGGGCCGACCCCGCCAACCGTGCCAGTTCATCGAGACGGGGATCTGGCACAGCCACCCGCCCGGTATTGGGTTCGACGGTGCAGAAGGGGTAGTTTTCCGCCTCCGCCGCGGCGGTGGAGGTGAGCGCGTTGAACAGGGTGGACTTGCCCACATTGGGCAGGCCGACGATGCCGCAGTTAAACCCCATCAGTCCGGGTCCTGATCTGCTTTCCGGGATGGGGTTCCGCCTTCCTCATCCTTGGCCGGAGACTCTTGAGCCGGGGGTGGGGCCAGCCGTGCCACCTTGGTCATGAAGCCCTCGTCCTCGCCCGCCACCAACAGGTGTAGGCTCTCGGCAATGGCGTCGATCAGGGGGTCGAGCCAGGCCTTGTCCACCTTGGTGAAGTCCTTGAGCACATGGCCTGTCACCTTGTCGCGGTGGCCGGGATGGCCGATGCCGAGACGGATGCGCCAGAAGTCGGGACCGAGGTGGGAAGCAATGCTGCGGATGCCCTTATGGCCAGCTGCACCGCCGTCGAGCCTGACCCGAAGCTTACCCGGGGCGAGGTCGAGCTCGTCATAGAAGACGAAAATTCGATCGGGCGGCACCTTGAAGAAACGCGCGGCCTCGCCCACGGCGCGGCCTGATTCGTTCATATAGGTCATGGGCTTGAAGGCCAACGCCTTTTCCCCGGCTACCTCGCCCTCTGACAGTTGTCCCTGGAACTTCTCGCGGAACGGGGGAAAGCCGTGAGCCGTGGCCAGATGGTCGAGCGCCATGAAGCCGATATTGTGGCGGTTTCCAGCATAGTCGCGGCCCGGATTTCCCAATCCCACAAGAAGCAACATGGCACCGCCCCGTTTCTTGCCTTCGCGGAAAGGCGGTTAGGACCTGGAATCCTTGGAATCGCCGCCTTCTTCGGCTTTCTCTCCCCCGGGAGCCTCGGCGCCTTCCACGGCCTCGCCTTCCTCGCCTTCAGGCAGCTCGCCCTCTTCCAGTTCGCCCTCTTCGAGCTCGACCTCTTCGGGCTCGGGCTCGACCACAATGGTGGGCGCGGCGATAGTGGCGACCGTGAAGTCGCGGTCAGCGATGGTAGGCACCACGCCTTCAGGCAGGTCAAGATCACTGATATGAACGCTATCACCGATATCGAGTCCGGTCAGGTCCACCTCGAAGGCCGTGGGAATGTTGGCCACGGCGCAGATCACCTCGATGTCGTGGCGCACCACGTTGATGACCCCGCCCCGCTTGAGCCCGGGGGATTCTTCCTCGTTCAGGAACACCACCTCGATATTCACGTGCAGCTTGGTATCCGCGGTAACGCGAAGGAAATCCACGTGAATGGGTTGATCGGTAAGGGGATGCAGCTGCACGTCACGGGGCAGCACGCGGTGTTTAGTCCCGTCCACCTCGATATCGTACTGGCGCACGAAGAAGCCCTGTTGGCCGATCTCGCGGCCGAGCAGCTTGCTCTCCAGCGAGATCATCACGGGGTCCTTCTTGTCGCCGTAGATAACACAGGGCACAAGGCCCGCCTCGCGGACGGTACGAGTGTTCCCCTTTCCGACCCGTTCGCGCTTTTCGGCAGAGATGGTTGCAATTTCCAGCATTTGTTCTCACTCCATAACGTCTGTTACCGTGTTGTCTTGGCGGCAGTTTCCAGCGCACCGGCCTCCAGGGGCGCCGATGGAAGACAGGTGTCCGCTCACTCGAAGAGGCTGGACACCGACTTTTCTTCGCTGATTCTCAGGATCGCCTCGCCCAGAAGCGAGGCAATGCTCAACTGTTCCATATTCTTGGTCTCCCCCATGGCTTCGGTGGCCATGATGCTGTCGGTGATGACGAGCCGGTCAAGCGGCGAGGATGCCACCCGGGCCACGGCGCCGCCCGAAAGTACGCCGTGGGTGACATAGGCGGTAACACCTGAGGCCCCGGCGTCGGTCAGCGCCTGGGCCGCGTTGCATAGAGTCCCGGCGGAATCGACGATGTCGTCCACCAGGACGCAATGGTATCCGTCCACGTCGCCAATGATGTTCATAACCTCGGATATGCCGGCCCGTTCGCGGCGCTTGTCGATGATAGCGAGGTCGACGTTGATGCTCTTGGCGATGGCGCGGGCGCGCACCACGCCGCCCACATCGGGGGAAACGATCATCAGCTTCTTGCTCTTGTATTTTTCCTTAATGTCCTTGATGAAAACCGGCGCGGCGAACAGGTTGTCGGTTGGAATGTCGAAAAAGCCCTGAATCTGTCCGGCGTGGAGATCTAGGGTCAGCACCCGGCTGGCCCCGGCCACGGTGACGAGATTGGCCACCAGCTTGGCGGAAATGGGGCTGCGGGGGCCTGATTTGCGGTCCTGACGGGCATAGCCGTAATAGGGGATTACGGCGGTGATGCGGCGCGCCGATCCACGCTTCAGGGCGTCAATGGCCACCAGCAGTTCCATCAGGTTGTCATTGGCCGGAAACGAGGCGGACTGGATAAAAAACACATCCTCGCCACGCACGTTTTCGAGAATCTCAACGAACACCTCCATGTCGGGAAAACGGCGGATGCTCGCCTTTGTCATGGGTAGGTTGAGATAGGCGCTGATGGCCTCGGCCAAAGGTGGATTGCTGTTTCCTGCGAGTATCTTCATCTCGTATATCCTGGCAACGGAAGCCGCCCGGGAACCGAAAAAAGGGAACCAAAAACCCCATCCAGACACAGAACCAGGCGGGACGCGGCGGAATGTAACAGGGTGTCAGGGGCCTGTAAACGCCCTTGAAAGCGGCTAATTTTCGAGAAAGATAACCGACAGGTTACGGCCGAAATCGGACTCCCCGGCGAGCCGGGAGCGGCGGTAACTAAAGAAGCGGTCGGCCTCGTCGCAAGTGTCGTAAGGCAGCCGCGAGGCGCTTTTGAGTTCCAGGGCATGGAGGCGACGAAAGATATAGGCCGAAAAATCAAACAGGAAATGGCCCTGGCGCGGGGCCGGGTAGAACATCTCGTAGTTTTCGTTCTTCTGATCCGGAAAGTTATCCGGAAATTCCGGCCCCACTTCGTAGGACTGCACGTAAATGCAGGGACCGATAACGGCGGTAACGGACCCGGGCGACGCGCCGAGCTCGGTCATGGCCCCCACCGTGGCCTCGATCACCCCAGCCAGCGCTCCCCTCCACCCCACATGGGCGATGGCCACCACACCGGCGTGGTCGTCCGCGAACAGAACCGGTGCGCAGTCGGCGGTGAGAATGCCCAGCACCACCCCCGGCGTCCCCGACACCAGGGCATCCCCCTGTAGCGTTTCCCCTTCATGAGCGGAACCCTCCACCACCGCCACCGTGGCGCTGTGAATCTGATGGGGTGTGACCAGGGCTTGCGCCAGCACGCCAAGCCGCGCCATAGCCCGCTCACGGTTCACACGCACGCATTCCGGGTCGTCACCGGAACACGGCCCGCAATTAAGCGACTCATAGATGCCCGTGCTTACCCCTCCCTGGCGGGTAAAGAAGGCATGGCGGACGCCGCTGAGGTCGTTGAGGGCGCCGGAACTGATCAGGGGGATGGAAATGTNGTCGCTCATGGCNAATCTTTTTACACNTCTCCAAAAGCAGTGGAAATAGCCTAATAGCCTGCGGGAACCGGCTGTGGCGCGCCCGTAATGGCGAGGGTCTTGAACAGGACNCCCATTTCGTCCCGGGAAATCAGGCGCCNGCACCCGCTTTCCAGAAGCTGNCGCGCCTCCTCNGNCACGGTTTCTGCCAGCCGCGCGGTGCGGGCCTCGATCCCGAGTTCGCNCAGGAACGCACCCTGGGGCCGCGGACCGTGGACATGGGCGCCGGCNGNGAGAGCAGCGGCGGCGAGGGCGGCGAAATCCACATGGGCGGTGATATCGACGGCGCCGGGTTCCTCGAACACGGCACAGGGACGATGGCCGTGCAGTGCCTGAAGGGTATCCCCGGTGGCGCTCCGGGTGTGGCCGTAATCTACCATCAGGGCCGCGCCGCCATGACGNCCCAGACGTGCGGCGAGCTGGCTCACAAAAGNCGTGGCCGCAGGACATGTTTCGGCGATAGCCCCCGGCGGGGCTTGCATTATCTCAGGAGTATTCAGAACATGGGGCAGGGAGACGGGCCTATCGTCGAGACAAAAACAAAAACCGCCCGCCTCCGGGGCAAGCCCTACCAGGCGTTCGCGCCAGCCGTCGTCTGCGCGCTGGAACTGGCGCACCGGTANGGCGTCGAGAAATTCATTGGCCAGCAGCAGNAAGGGANCCTCGCCNGCGATGTGGTCAAGGGACTCCACCCAGGTCACCTCGTGATCGCNCAGNACCTCTTCCTGGAGCCCGCGCAGCGCTGGGCTGGTTTCCACCAGATANATCNGCGCCNTGGCCAGAAAATCCGGGTCCAGCGCCGCCGCGCGTAGGGCATCCGCCATCAGNGTGCCGCGTCCCGGCCCCGCCTCCACCAGAATAAAGGGATCCGGCGACCCCAGGCACCGCCAGTAATCGAGGCACCACAGGCCCAGCAGTTCCCCGAAGACCTGGGTGATCTCAGGGGCGGTAATGAAATCCCCGTCCCGGCCCAGAGGATCGCGCCCCATGTAATAGCCCAGCTGGGGATGGCCCAGGGCCTCGGCCATATACTGGGCCACGGTGAGCGGGCCTGCNCTGGCGATGCGCGCGCGCAGGACTGCCGCCAGCTCCGTCACGAAATTCTCATTTGCCAGGTTCCCCTGCCTTGCCTTCCTTCACCNCTTTCGCGATCAGCCACAGGCCGAAGAAGAGAATGGGAAGCGAAAGAAGCTGTCCCATGGTGGCCCCGGCGAAGAGGGTGCCGAGATGGGCGTCGGGCTGGCGGAAAAACTCCACCACCACACGCGACAGGCCATAGCCCACGGCAAAGACGCCACTCACCAGCCCCGTCTTTTCCAGGGCACTATTACGGCGGATCAGGACATAGAGCAGAACGAAGAGGACCGGCCCCTCAAGCACCGCCTCGTAGAGCTGGCTAGGATGGCGGGGATAGGGCCCGCCGTGGGGGAAGACCATGGCCCAAGACACGTCAGAAACCCGGCCATAGAGCTCACCATTGATGAAATTGGCNAGACGGCCGAAGAAAAGACCGATCGGGGCGGCGGCGCAGACCAGGTCGCCGAGGTTGAGGAAAGTGATGGTGTGACGGCGGCAGAACAGGGCGATTGCGNCGATCAGGCCCAGAAACCCACCGTGGAACGACATGCCGCCCTTCCACACCAGGAAAATCTCTTCCGGGTTGGCAAGATAGAATCCGGGTTTGTAGAACAGCGCATAGCCTAGCCGCCCGCCCAGGATCACCGCCAGAATCGCCCATATGAGAAAATCGTCGATCCTTTCCGGGATAATGGCCGGGCGCAGGCGCTTCACCAGTGCCAGGCAATAGCGCCAGCCGAGAACCAAACCGGCGATGTAGGCCAAGGAATACCAGCGGATGAGCAGCGGCCCCAATTGCAGCGCCACCGGGTCGATATGAGGATAGGGAAGGGCCAGAATCACAGTTTACTCCTGCGTTGCGCAAGCGCCGCCGCCACTATTTAAAGGGGTCCGGGGTATCGAGGAACTCCCGCACATAGCGCCCCACCCCNTCTTCCAGGGCGGTAAAAGGCGCCNCGTACCCGGCTTCGCGCAGGTGCTCCATCCGGGCCTCGGTAAAATACTGGTAACGGTCACGGATTTCCTCGGGCGTATCCACGTAGTCAATGGTGCATTNCCGGCCCAGCGTCCCATAGACGGCGGCGGCAAGGTCGGCGAAGCTCCGCGCCTTTCCCGTGCCGAGATTAAAGAGTCCGTTGACGCCGTGGTTGTCGAGCAGCCACAGCATNACATCCACGCAGTCCCCGACCCAGATAAAATCGCGCAGCTGGCCACCGTCGGCATAGTCGGGATGGTGCGACTTGAACAGACGGCATGGCTTGCCCTCCTTGGCCACGGGAAAAATCTGACAAACCACGCTCTTCATGGCACCCTTGTGGTATTCGTTGGGTCCGTAGACGTTNAAGAATTTGAGCCCCGCCCATTGCGGCGGTGTACCTCCGTCACGGCCCGGACCCAGCACATGGCGGTCGAACAGGTGTTTGCTCCAGCCGTAGGGGTTGAGCGGCTGCAGCGCGGCCAGGGCGGCGTCGCTTTCGTCGTCGTCGAAGCCTTGGGCACCGTCGCCGTAGGTGGCCGCTGAAGANGCGTAGATGAAGCGTTTCTCGTGCTGGACGCACCATTCCCACAGTTCCAGCGAGAGACGGAAATTAGTGTCGAGGATCAGGTCCATNTCGGTCTCGGTGGTGGACGATATGGCGCCCATATGAAAGAGGGCGGTGACGTCTCCACCATGGCTGTCGAGAAATTCGAAAATCTCTTCCGGGGGGACGATGCGCGAGAGTTCACGCTTGGAGAGGTTGCGCCATTTGTCGCCTTCTTCCAGCCAGTCACAAACTACGATCTCNCTGTCACCACGCNCCTCCAGGCCNGCCGCCAGGTTCGAGCCGATGAAACCGGCGCCGCCGGTGATCAGATACATCTTCCATCCACCGTCATTGAGGACATTGGGGACATCAGGAACTGCCTCCGTTATAGGCATCCCCCCGAAATGCCGCAAGGGGATGACGAACGGTTGCACCCCATGCCTCCGGAGTCCCATAATGGGGGGTCCATAATGCCGGCAACGGGCCCGTCCTTTTCCCGCCGCCGCCCCTTCAGCCCCATTTCTCAAGAGTCCCGCCATGCAGACCCGTAACCGCCTTCTCGACGATCTGGCCAAGGTAGCCGGCGGCACCCTGTCGGTGGTAACCGGAGTTAAGGGCGAGGCCGAAGCCGTCCTGCGCCAGCAGTTTGAGAAGGCTCTCGACAGGATGGACCTGGTTCTGCGCGAGGATTTCGAGGCGGTCCGGGCGATGGCGGCCAAGGCCCGCGATCAACAGGAAGAACTAGCCAAACGGGTGGNGGNGCTGGAGGCGGCGTTAAAAATAAAACCGGCCNCCAAGGCCGCCCCGAAAAAGACCGCAAAAGCCAAAACCNGCAGGGGCAAGGCCGCCAAAGGTTAAGGNCACGGGAACCAAGGACGCCGGGGTCTGAGACGGNGCCTTTCACCCTCTTTATCCCTGCTANTCCCACCCTTATCCACAANATATAGCGTGTTCATACGCACAAACGCATAAATCTATGTTGCGCGGGGGTCGCCATTCTGGCACCCTACACTCCGTAGTGTGTATATACCCAAGCTTTACGACATCTCGTATGTTGCGGGGTTCGTGTCGGGGGCTTGCGCAAGGGGGGCGTGGTCGTGTCTATTCATCCCATGGAGGCCGGGGAGCTTCCGGTCAACCCTCTCGATCTCATGGAAGAAATCGTCAGCTCCAACGAGTGGCCATTCGACCGCCCCAGCGACCGTGAACTGGTGGTGGAATTTTCCGGCCAGTGGTGCGATTACCGCCTTTATTTCGGCTGGGCCGAGGAAATCAGCGCCATGCAGTTCTCCTGCGCTTATGATATGAAGGTGCCGGAGGCCAAGACCACGGAGGTGCGTGTGCTGCTGTCCCTGGTCAACGAGCGGATATGGGTGGGTCATTTCGGTCTCGGCTCCGAGTCCCGCCTGCTGTCCTTCCGTCACGGGGTGCTATTGCGCGGTGTGCGCGGCGCCAGCGTCGAACAGCTGGAAGACCTAGTGGACATCGCGCTTTCCGAATCCGAACGCTTTTACCCGGCCTTCCAGCTTGTGATATGGGGCGGCCGCACGCCGCTGCAGGCCATCGAGGCTGCTCTTCTTGTGACGGTCGGCGAGGCGTGACGGCGCTGCCCTCTTCCCTGCTTCTTGTGGGCTGCGGAAAGATGGGAGGTGCCCTGCTTGAACGCTGGCTCGGCAACGGTCTCCGTGCCGCCGCGGTGACAGTGGTGGAACCCCAGGAGAACACCGCCGCGGCTCTCCGTGAGCGCTATAACCTTACCGTCCTTCCCGATTTTTCCAAAACTGGAGACGCGCCGCAAGTGGTGGTCTTCGCCGTCAAGCCGCAGGTAATGGAGGAAACGCTTCCCGGTTACACCGGACTTGGCGGCAGCGAGCCGGATGCGGGGCCGCTTTTCGTCTCCATCGCCGCCGGATGCACCGTTGAGTCCCTGGCTCGACACCTGGGAACCGACGCCGCCATCGTCCGCGCCATGCCTAATACGCCCGCGGCCATCGGCCACGGCATGACCGTGGCCTGCGCCAGCCCCTCCGTCAGCGAGGACCAGCGCGTCCTTGCCGCGGGCCTGTTTACGGCGGTGGGCGCCTTTGCCTGGGTCGAATCCGAAGACCTTCTTGATCCGGTGACGGCGGTCTCGGGAAGCGGCCCGGCCTACGTGTTCCTGTTGGCTGAATATCTGGCCCAGGCCGGGGTCGCCACCGGGCTCGACGAAGACCTGGCCCAACAGCTTGCCCGAGCCACGGTATCGGGAAGCGGAGCGCTCCTGGAGCACTCCGACGAAACGGCGGCCGAACTGCGCAAAGACGTCACCAGCCCCGGCGGCACCACTGAGGCGGCGCTGGAGGTGCTGATGGCGGAGCCGGGGCTGCGGACGCTTCTCACCGAGGCCGTGGCCGCGGCGACCGCGCGAGTGCGCCGGCTCTCCAGCTAACTGCCACAAAAACCACAGAAACCACGGGCCTCGCCGGCGGCGCCTTCCCTGCGGAAACGTCCTTCCCACGTAGCCTTCGTCTATGTGCATCGCAATATTATATTGCAGCGCACAATAACCCTTGACACAGGGGCATGTACGTTCCATATTCATATGTAATTGTGCAGTGCAACATAACTACATTTGAACATAACCCCCTTTTTTGGAGTATTAAAAATGGCTACCAACCCCGCCTATCCCTTCCTCGAGATGGATATCACCAAGGTGATGTCCTCCTTCAAGATGCCGGTCGTCAACGTCAAGGCCGTCATGGCGTCCCACCAGAAGAACGTGGATGCCATCACCAACGCCAGCCAGCACGCCTTCGAAGGCGTGCAGGAAATCGCCAAACGCCAGGGCGAGATGATTCGCCAGGGCGTGGATGACATTACCGGCACCACCAAGAACGCCAAGGCTCTGGATTCCCTCGAGGAAACCGCCGTCATCGGTGCCGAAACCTTCAAGACCCTCTATCAGAGCGCGCTCGCTAACACTTGGGACCTCAACGACATGGCCTCCAAGACCACATCCAAGAGCTTGGGCATCATCAACAAGCGCGTCGCCGAGTCCCTCGACGAGGTCAAGGACTATTTCGCGAAACCGGATTCAACCCCGGCCCAGACCACAACCGCCAGCTAAGTCGGCGAATCATCAGAATTAGGCCAGGAATCAGAAAAATCCCTCTCCCTCAGAGATTTCGGGCCTCCCACCATAAAATCAGGACCGCCTTATGGCGGTCCTTTTTTTATGCCACGCTTAGAGCGGTTCCTTTTAAACCGGGAACAGCACACATACCCGCAGGCCGCCCAGCGGTGAGTTTTCCAGGGATATCTCACCGCCATGGGCGTGGACGATATCGCGCGAGATACTCAGGCCCAGCCCGACTCCGCCGCTATCCAGATTGCGCGCCTCATCAAGCCGGAAAAAAGCCTTGAACACATCCTCGCGCCTATCCTCGGGAATCCCAGGCCCGTCGTCGTCGACGGTGATTTCCAGTTGATGGTCGCGGCGCTGCGCGGCAAGGCGAATATGTTGGGCGTGACGCGCAGCGTTGCCCAGCAGATTGCCGAGACAGCGCCGGAAGGCGTTGGGGCGCAGAGTAATGGTCACGCCGGTATCGGCCTCAAGCTCGATCTCGGCGCCATTGCGCCGAGCGTTATCCGCCACCTCCGCTAACATTCGGTCGACATTCACCGGTTCCGCGTTTTCCTTGCCCTCCCCCCGGGCGAAGGCGAGATAACCCTCGATCATATGTTCCATTTCGGCCACATCGGCGGCCAATGCCTTGGCCTCGGAAGAATCGCCCAACATGGCCAATTCCAGTTTCATCCGCGTCAGTACCGTGCCCAGATCATGGGAAACCCCGGCCAGCATTTCCGTACGCTGGTTAATCTGGCGCTGGATGCGCGCCTGCATGAGTTTGAAGGCCGCCGCCGCCCGTCTTACTTCGGCCGCGCCTTCGGGCTTGAAATGGGGCACGTCGCGGCCCTTTCCGAAATTGTCAGCAGCCGCGGCCAGGCGGCGGATTGGGCGCACCTGGTTGCGCATGAAGATGATGGCCACGGCGAGCAGGATCAACGAGGTGCCGATCATCCACAGGATCAGGATATAGGTGGTGGAGCTGAATAGCAGTTTGCGCTTACCTAACACGTTCAGCACCCCTTCGGGGAGCTGGATTTTTACCTGTACCTTGTCGCCAAAATTTTCGTTATCGATACGGAAAGGCCGACGCACCCGTTCGTCCATGCCCTGCTCCAGCATTTCTTCGATCAGCCCGTCGGATTTTTTTGCCGTCTCTTCGGACAGAATCGCGCCTTCTTCAAAGCTCAGTTCAAGACCCAAATTCCCCGGCGAGATCATGAAGATCCATTCCCTGTCCTCCACCTCGGGAAACCGGTTCATGGTGTCGATAACCATAGAGATATTGCCGCTGAAACTGCGCGATAGCAGCAGCGAGATGGTTTCCCAGTGGCGGTTAAAGAAAATGAAAGTGGTGATCACCTGAAGCATGATCAGCGGCACGACAACAATAAGGATGGAGCGTCCGAGAAGGGTACGGGGAAGAAAGTGCTTGATCATCTTCATGGGGTGCCAGCCTTCCTCAATCGATGCGCAGCAGATAACCCCTGCCGCGGGCGGTCTGAAGGTATTGCGGCGCTTTGGGGTCGGTCTCGATCTTGCGCCGCAGGCGGGCCACCTGTACGTCCACGGTGCGCGTATTTCCCGGAATCCGGCCCTGCTTTCTCAATTCCTCCCGTGACAGAGGCACGCCAGCATTCGTGGCCAGCGCCTTAAGCAGGCCAGCCTCGGTGCCGGTGAGATGGATACGCGCCGCACCTTTATAAAGCTCGTCGCGCGTCATGTGGAAACAAAAGGCCCCGAATCGCACCTCTTCAGGCACCTCGTTCTCCTTCGGCACGCGGCGCAAGATGGCGCGTACTCTTAAAACCAGTTCGTGGGGCTCGAAAGGCTTGGTGAGATAATCATCGGCGCCGCACTCCAATCCTGCGATCCGGTCCCCGGATTCGGCGCGGGCGGTAAGTAGAAGGATCGGCACCTGGTTGTGGCCACGCAGCGAAGCGGTGAGTTCCGTCCCCGATTCGCCGGGCATCATCACATCGAGGATAATCAAATCGAAGGCGAGCGAGTCCAACCGGGCCCGGGCGGTAGCGGCGTTTTCCGCCGTGGTGACACGGAATCCGTTGTCGGAGAGGTATTTTTTCAATAGCTGGCGCAGCCTTGTATCATCATCCACAATCAGGATATGCGGCGGCGAGCCGGGCGCATGCGCCGGATCAAAGACCCTTGCGGCTGATTCAGGGCTGGAATTTGCTTTCGTCATATTGACTTACTCGCCTTCAACCGTTAGTCAAACTGTCGTCTAAATTATCCCTGTCCGGCTATTGTATGCCCAAGCCGGCCGGGGTTTAAGGCCGCTTTTTCCGGAGTCCATTTTTTATGTCCCTGCTTCCCTTCGATGACCGCGATGGCGTGATCTGGTTCAACGGCAAAATGGTGCCGTGGCGCGACGCCCAGACCCATGTGCTGACCCACGGCCTCCACTATGGCAGTTGTGTGTTCGAGGGGGAACGGGTTTACGGCGGTCATGTCTTCAAGCTGCGTGAACATACCGAACGCCTGTTCCATTCGGCAGCCGTCATGGGGTTCGAGATTCCCTTTTCGGTGGACGAGATCGACGCCGCCAGCAAAGAGGTGGTGGCGGCCCAAAATATCGAGGACGGCTATGTGCGCCCGGTGGCTTGGCGCGGCAGCGAGATGATGGCAGTCTCCGCCCAACAGACAAAAATCCATGTGGCCATCGCCACCTGGCCCTGGCCTTCCTACTTCACACCCGAGGCGCGGCTGGAGGGCATCCGCCTGGGCATCGCGAAATGGGTGCGCCCGGCCCCCAATACCGCCCCCACCGACAGCAAGGCGGCGGGCCTCTACATGATCTGTACCCTGAGCAAACACGCCGCCGAAGCGCAAGGCTACGATGACGCGCTGATGCTCGATTACCGCGGCCGTATTGCCGAGGCCACCGGCGCTAACATCTTCCTGGTGCAAAAGGGCGTTCTGCACACACCAGACCCCAACTGTTTCCTCGACGGCATCACCCGGCGCAGCGTCATCGATCTCGCCCGCGAGCGCGGCCTTGAGGTGGTGGAGCGCGCCATCATGCCCGAGGAACTGGCCGCCACCGACGAGGTGTTTCTCACCGGCACGGCGGTGGAAGTGACGCCGGTGTCCGAGATCGGCGACTACCGGTTCGAGGTGGGCGAGGTATGCCGCCAGATGATCGAGGACTACGAAGCCCTGATCCATAGCCACCGCAAAGAAGCCGCCAGCGCCGCCTAACCGGAGGTGCCGGGGGCGTCGCGCAGACGTTCCCTGGGCAGGTGCACGTACATCGTGATGCCCTTGTCCACCGTGCTTTCCATATCCAGGACAAAACTGGTGCCGTAGACGATGTGCTCCGGAGGCAAGCCAACCACATGTTTAAAAAGCCGCCTGTACCAAGAAGAATGAATGGATTCCGCGTTCGGCATGGTCTCACCAGGCTGGATCATGGATGTAGGACTGAAAAAGGGATTCCTCCCTCAAGGGACTCTCTGGAACATTGTGCGGCCCGTTCCGGTAAAACTCAAGACGCGGGGGAACGCTCTAATCCTTTTCCCAGCGCCGGGCGGCCGCGCGGTCGTTATCGCGCTGTTTCACCCAGCGCGTGCCTTCGCTACCCTGTTCCTGTTTCCAGAAAGGGGCGCTGGTCTTGAGCCAGTCGATGATGAAGCGGCAGGCCTCGAAGGCGGCGTCACGGTGGGCGGATGTGGCAGCCGCCAGAACGATCCTATCTCCGGGTTCAAGGCGGCCGGTGCGGTGAATGACGAGACAGTCCTCCAGAGGCCAGCGCTCTTCGGCCTCGGCCACGGTCTGACGCAGTTTTTCTTCCGTCATTCCCGGATAATGCTCCAGGGTCATGCTCTCGATGGCGCCGCCGCCCTCCATGTCCCGCACCAGCCCCACGAAACAGGCCACAGCCCCCACTTGCGGCTTGCTCTCGGAAAGACGGGCAAGCTCTTCTCCGACATCGAAATCCTCTTCCTGGACCCGGATCGTGAGCTCGCTCATGGCCTCAGCCCCCAGTGACGGGCGGGAACAGGGCCACCTCGTCGTCGCTGGCTAGGGCATGGTCGAAGGCGACGAATTCCTGGTTGACGGCGGCGCGCACCGCCGAAAGGTCGGCCAGCGCTTCGGCATGGCCGGGGCTGCGTTGTTTCAGCCATTCCACCAGCGTCGCTACGTCACCCACATGGGCGGGCGGGGACAGGTCTTCCTGCGCGCAACCGGTCTTGGTGCGCAGCCAGGAGAAATACAGGACCTTCATGACAGGACCTCGCGGAAGGACAGAAAATCCACCATATCTCCTTCTGCCACATGGGACACGTCCTCGGCCAGTTCAACCAGCCCGTCGGCGGCCACCATGGAGGATAAAATACCCGAGCCCTGACGCGGAAACTTCTCGGCCACGGGCTCACCGGATGGTCCCTGCACCAGCCGCGCCCGCACCCATTCCCGGCGTCCTGCCTTTTTCTTCTGGGAAAAGCCGGCGCGGACCCGGAACAGGACCGGCTGGTGGTCCACCACTCCGGACAGTCTGAGAATGGCCGGACGGGCGAAGCGCAGAAAGGTGACCATCACCGCCACCGGGTTGCCGGGTAAGCCGATGAAGGGTGTGGTTCCCACCTGGCCCATGGCCAAAGGTCGCCCCGGCTTGATGGAGAGACGCCAGAAATGTAGACTCCCCAGCGCTTCCACGGCGGCGCGGATATGATCCTCCTCACCGGTGGACACCCCGCCCGAGGTCAGGATAAGGCCGTGACCGGGGGCGGCCCCGGCCAGCGCCTCGGTGATGATGGCTTCGTCATCGGGAAGAATCCCCAGATCCGTTACCACGCAGCCCAGCCCCTCAAGCATGGCGAACAGGCCATAGCGGTTGGCGTCGTGGAGCGCGCCCGAGGACAGTTTTTCGCCGGGCTCGCATATCTCGTCACCACTGGAAAACACCGCCACCGACAGGGGTTCGTAGACGGAAAGCCCGGTCAGGCCTAACGAGGCGGCCAGTCCTATATCCTGAGGACGCAGGCGGCGGCCCTGTCGGAGAACCACGTCGTCGGGCTTCATGTCCTCGCCCTTTTGGCGCAGATTAGCACCCCGGGAGATGCCGGGAGGAATCGCCACCTTGCCGTCTTGCTCACGGCAGTCTTCCTGCATCAGCACCGTATCAGGGCCGGGCGTATTTTCATCCCCGGGGATGGGGGCACCGGTGAAGATACGCAGCGCCTCGCCGCGGCGTGGGGCGTGGTCCAGGGGATGCCCGGCGGCGATGCGAGCCGTCACCGGCAGTAAGGTTTCGGCTTTCAGGCCGAGATCATCAAAATAGACAGCATAGCCGTCCACCGCGGCGTTATCATGGGGCGGCACGAAACATTCCGCGGTCACCTCTTCGGCAAGGATACGTCCGTGGGCCCGGCGCAGTGGTGCCGTTTCGACCCCCACCACCGGGGATAGCCGTTGGTCGAGGATGGCCAGGGCCTCGTCTGTAGGCATCAGATCGCCGCCAAAGGCGAAACAATCGTCTAAAATCTGGGCCATGGTTCCTAGTTTCCCTTCCCGTTTAGCCCGCAACACTGAAGAATAAACGAGGCCAGCCCCGCCACGTCATCGAGGGCGAACAGAGGCAGCGCCACGTCGGGCAGGGGCGCGTCGCTGGCCACCGCCACGATATGAGGATCCTCAGCACAGATCAGCGGCTTGCCGTTGTCCCGGCGATAAACCTCCACCTTGTCATGGGGATAGGCCTTAAACCCCTCCACCAGCAACAGGTCCACCGGCGTCATGCGCATGATCAGGCTCTCGAGGGTGGCCTCTTTCTCCTCGCGGTTCTCATGGATCAGCGCCCAGCGCTGGGGCGATCCCACCAACACCTCGGTGGCGCCGGATTCGCGGTGGATGTAGCTGTCCTTGCCGGGCTTGTCCATCTCCACCAAATGGTGCGTGTGCTTGATGGTGGAGACGGAAACGCCCCTGGCGATCAATTCGGGTAGAAGTTTCGACAACAGGGTGGTCTTGCCGCTGCCGCTCCACCCCGCCAAACCAAAAACCTTCATCAAAGGGCCTCTCTCCTCAGGAGAACTTCGACCAGANAGATAAAGGGTGGCGCGGGAGGATTGTCAACCGTGGGAGCGCAGAGTCTTACCGTCGCCGNCATGGTCCTTGCCCCGACTTTNCNCATCCTTCGCGGGGACGTCCTCTTTCTCGCCCAGCATGTGGTGCAAGCCCGCCTGCAAATAGTCATAGCCCGTGGTCAGGGTCAGCCCCGCCGCCAGCCACACCCCGATATCGCCGATCAGGATGGCCGGAATCCAGTCGGGACTCGCGTCGCCGACGATAAGAAAGCCCAGCGCGAACATCTGGATGGTGGTTTTCCACTTGGCGAGCCGGGACACCGGCACCCCCACGNGGAGTTCGGCGAGAAACTCGCGCAGGCCCGAGATCATGATCTCNCGCACCAGNATCACCAGCGCCGGCAGCACGGTGAGCCCNGAGATACGGTCGAAAGCCACCAGCATAAGAATAACTACGGCGATCAGAATCTTGTCGGCCACCGGATCGAGAAACCGCCCCAGCGCCGAATACTGCCCGCGCGTACGGGCCAGATAGCCGTCGAAGAAGTCGGTGATCCCNGCCAGCGTGAAAAACCCCAGAGTCACCCAGCGCGGCGCGTCACCGTCAAGGAAGAACAGCCCCACAAGAATGGGTATCACGGCGATGCGCGACAGGGTCAGCAGGTTGGGCAGGGTGGTTATCATGCCGTGGAANGGCCCAAAAACGGAGGAACGGCAGGGCGCGTGCTTATCTTACCTTTNCTGTNGNGATTTATCCATCGTCATGAAAGTGGTCGTAGATTTTTTTCGCCACCNCACCGCTGATGCCGGAAACAGTCTCNAGGTCTTCGAGCCCGGCCAGNGCCACGTCGCGGGCCGAGCCGAAATGATGCAGCAGGGCCTTNTTGCGCGCCTGTCCCACGCCCGCGATTTCGTCGAGGGTGGACCGCGACAGCGACGACGAACGCTTGCCGCGATGGGCGCCGATGGCAAAACGGTGGGCCTCGTCGCGCAGCCGTTGCAGATAAAACAGCACCGGATCACGGGATTTGAGGCTGAAGGGCTCGCGGCCGGGCAGGAAAAACCTCTCGCTCCCGGCGCGACGGTCGGGCCCCTTGGCGATGGCCGCCACGGGGATGGAACCCAGACCGAGATCGGCCATCACCTGACAGACCGCGGCCAGATGCCCGGCGCCGCCGTCAATCAACAGCAGGTCTGGCCAGCCTTCTTTTTGCCGTCCCGGATCTTCCCGCAACGCCCGGGTAAAGCGCCGAGTCAGCACCTCGCGCATCATGGCGTAGTCATCGCCCGGAGACATGGAGGGTAACGCCAGGGATAAGATATCCACCGTCCCGCTTTCCTCCACAGCGTCGTCCTTCACTCCGCCCTTAATAGTAAAAGTACGGTAGGCTTTCTTGACTAGGCCCTCGGCCCCCGCCACCACCATGGCGCCTACCGGCCTGGCNCCCTGGATATGGCTGTTATCATAGGCCTCAATGCGGTTCGGCGGCGCGTCGAGGGCGAAGACCCGAGCCACCCCCTCCAGCAGCTGCCGCTGCGAGGCGCTTTCCGCCAGACGCCGCGAGAGCGCTTCGGCGGCATTGAGTAGGGCATGCGCCACCAGCTTGCGCTTGGNGCCACGGCGTGGCCGAGATAGGACCACCCCGTGCCCAGCGCGCGAGGCCAGCGCCTGTTCCATCAATTCCCGGTCGGCCACGTCATGGCTGATAAGAATCTGGGCCGGAGCAAGTCNGGATTCGTAGAACTGGGTGATGAAGGGTCCCAGGACCTCGTCCGCCGCCAGACCGGCGTCATGGCGCGGAAAATAGGCGCGGTTGCCGTAATTGCGCCCGCCACGGAAGAAAAAAACCTGGATACAGCTCTGGCCACCGGCCTGGTGAATAGCGATGGTNTCGGCCTCGCCCAGGCCCCTCACATTGATNTCCTGACGCGACTGCACCTGGGTCAGGGTNCANATACGGTCGCGATAGGTGGCCGCCGATTCATAGTCCATGGCCTCACTGGCTTTTTGCATGGCCGTAGCCAGACGCTTCTGGATGTTCTGGCTGCGCCCGCACAGAAAGTCCTTTGCCTGNGCCACCAGCTCGGCATAGGCGNCGACGGCGATACGGCCCACACAGGGCGCCGAGCAGCGCTTGATCTGATAGAGCANACAAGGACGGCTGCGACCCGCAAACACCCCGTCGGAGCAACTCCGCAACAAAAAGGCGCGCTCAAGGATATTGAGGGTCTCGTTGACCGCCCCAGCCGAGGCGAAAGGGCCGAAATAGTCTCCCTTGCGGNAGCGCGCGCCCCGGTGCTTGTTGATCTGCGGCCATTCGTGATCGCCGCCGATGAAGATATAGGGAAAGGACTTGTCGTCGCGCAGCAGCACGTTGTAGCGCGGCGCCAGACGCTTGATGAGGTTGCTCTCCAGAAGCAGCGCCTCGGCCTCGGTATGGGTGGTGACGATCTCCATGGCCGTGGTTTCGGCCACCATCCGCTGCAACCTCCGCGGGAGTTTTGCGAAATGGGTGTAGGACGCTACCCGTTTAGCCAGGTTCTTCGCCTTGCCCACGTAGAGCACCTTGTCTCCCTTNCCGGTCATGCGATAGACGCCGGGCTTGGCGGGAAGGGTCTTCACGCAATCGTGGATTACCGCCAGCCCGGTGCTGGCGGGAGTGGCGGCGGGAGTCGCGGAGGAGGCNTTTTCTTTGGGAGCCTTGCCACCGCTGTCCGGTTTTTGTTCCTTGCCGTTCATCTATGGTTTANTTCCTCTGTTTTTCCGCCCCCGTATCGTATCCGGGAGAAGAGCCGTTCCGGCCGACCNGGGNATGGTGGATTCGACGGGATGCTCCCGTCCGGGCGCCCCAGGCCGCGCCGGGGGGGTAATCTCCACGCCACGGAACCCCATCAGAACCCCATCCGCGCCCTCTCCGGATTCTCCCAAAAAGACTAACTTATTGATATGGCTTTGAAAGNGGGGAAGCAAAAAATACTATCCACGAATATTGTGGATAACTTTGTTAATAATCCNCTCCCCTCCNGCGATTCGCCTTAGGNGGAGTTAGACTTTCATNTAATTGCTCATATTTTAGGCATCAATGATAACCTATTGGNTATACTTGAAAAAATAAAAGTTAAGCAAAAACAAAACGGATTCTCCGGGCATTTTTTAACGATTTTTGAGATAAATCCCCGGAACCACACCGCACTGTGCACAACTTCCCCGCCCGGCTCAGAAAAATATCCTTAACATTTTGTTTACACGGGCTTTTTGCTACCCCCCTCTGCGGGCGTGGGACAAGAGGGAGCGGGGGAATAACGAGCGTCAAGGCGCGGCCACGCCATGAATAANGAAACCGGCAGACTATTCTTCGGGCAAGTAATCGCGGTCAAGCTGCGCCCACCCCAGATGCTGACCACCGTCGAGCGCCATCATCTGTCCGGTCATGGCCGGGGCGGAAAGAAGAAAGCGCACGGCGGCGCAGATTTCCTCCGTCGGGGTGCGACGCTGCAAGGGNGTGGACTGCCACTGCCGGGTGAACTGGGCCGGNGTCTGACGNGCGCTGGCCAGGGTCGGGCCNGGGCCGATGGCGTTGACGCGGATACGCGGGGCCAGGGCCAGGGCNAGGGTCTGGGTCAGGGTCCACAGCCCCGCCTTGCTCAGAGTATAGGTTGTGAAGAAGGGGGTCAGGTTCCACACCCNCTGGTCGATAATGTTGACGACACAGCCACCGGTTTCCGCAGGNACCTGNGCGGCGAAGCCCTGGGTCAGCACGAAGGGCGCGCGCAGGTTAACCCCCATATGGGTATCCCAGCTTTCCCGAGTGGCGGTCGCCGGATCGTCGGCCTCGAACTGCGAGGCATTGTTGACGAGACAGCCCAGCGGCCCNAGCGCCTTTGCCGCCCGCGGCACCAGACCAGCCGTTTCGTCCTCGTCGGCAAGGTCGGCGGCCAGGGCCACGGCGCGGCCGCCGGTCCCGGTGATCTCGTCCACTATTTCCTGGGCCTGAGGCTTGGAGCGGCTGTAATGCACGGCCACCGCCCAGCCATCATTGCCCAAGCCGAGGGCGATGGTGCGGCCGATGCGGTGTGCCGCGCCGGTGACCAGAGCGGCCCTGGGCGGCGGCNCGAAGNCGGTATCGTCGGAGGAAGTTTCTGACATNGTAACAACAGACCTCGTGCAAATNCCTTCAGGAATCCTCCCCGCCTGCGCGGGGGACGTCCTCGGTTCCCGGCTCCACGAAGCGCAGCACCATATCGCGCAGCGTCATCGATTTCCAGTGTGGCGCCTTCCGGGTGCACGGCGATGGTGTGGAGGTCTTCCCTGACCATGACGGTCGGCGACTCCCCAGGTGGTGTCGCAGGCGCGGTAGAAGTGACGCGGCGGCGTGGTTCCTCCTATTTTAGCGGGGAAAACGAACAGGCGAACATGGCGTTTCGGACGGGTGTGACACTTTTCTCCACACCCGAACTCCGGCTCCCGCTCTGCGCCTCCCTAGCCTCTTCCCCGGTGGTGTCCCTTTCCTTTCTTTTTTTTGCGCGGGTTGGCACCGGCGCGGCCAGATTGCGAACGCCCACCAGCCCTGCCTGATTTTCCTTCCGTGGCCAGTCCCAGATCGTTTTCCTCGAGCCGCCTGATCTCATCGCGCAGCCACNCCGCCTCTTCGAATTCAAGATCGCCCGCCACCGCCCTCATGCGTTTCTCCAGCCCTTCGAGGTGCGCCTTCAGGTTGGCGCCCACCAGATGCTCCTCGCCGTCCTTCCCCAGCTCCACAGTCACGTGGTCCCGTTCATAGACGCTGCCCAAAATGTCGCCGATGGATTTCTTCACCGATTCCGGAGTGATGCCGTTGGCGGCGTTATAGGCCTGTTGTTTCTCGCGCCGCCGCGCCGTTTCGCTTAGCGCATAGTCCAGCGATTTCGTCACCGTATCGGCATAGAGAATGACCCGACCCTCCACATGGCGGGCAGCGCGGCCGATGGTCTGCACCAGCGAGGTCTTGGAACGCAGGAAACCCTCCTTGTCAGCATCGAGAATGGCCACCAGCGCGCATTCGGGAATATCCAGCCCCTCGCGCAGCAAATTGATGCCTACCAGCACGTCGAAGGCCCCCAACCGCAGGTCGCGGATGATTTCGATACGCTCCAGGGTCTCGATGTCGGAATGCATGTAGCGCACGGCCACCCCCGCCTCGTGCAGGTATTCCGTCAGGTCCTCGGCCATGCGCTTGGTCAGCGTGGTCACCAGAATGCGCTGGTTTTTCGCCGCCGCATCGCGGCATTCCGCCAACAGGTCATCCACCTGGGTCTCCACCGGCCGCACCAGGCATACCGGATCGATGAGCCCCGTGGGCCGCACAAGTTGTTCGATGAAGACGCCTTGGGTGCGTTCCAGCTCCCACGGCCCCGGTGTCGCCGAGACGAACATGGTCTGTGGCCGCATGGCGTCCCATTCTTCGAACTTCAGCGGCCGGTTGTCGAGGCACGACGGCAGGCGGAAACCGTATTCGGCCAGTGTCGTCTTGCGGCTGGCGTCGCCGCGGTACATGCCGCCAAGCTGGGGTACGGCGACGTGGCTCTCGTCGACGATGAGCACGGCATCGGCGGGCAGGTATTCGAACAACGTGGGCGGCGGCTGGCCAGGCTTGCGGCCGGTGAGGTGGCGGGAATAATTCTCGATGCCAGCGCAGGCCCCGGTGGCCTCGATCATCTCGAGGTCGAAATTGGTGCGCTGTTCCAGCCGTTCAGCCTCTAGCAGCAACCCCTTTTCACGGAATTCTATCAGCCGTTCGGCCAGTTCCGCGCGGATGGTCTTCACCGCTTTGGCCAAGGTGGGTTTGGGCGTCACATGGTGGCTGTTGGGAAAGACCCTGATGGCGTCCAAGGCATGCATCTTTTCGCCGGTCAGCGGATCGAAGGCGGTGAGTGCATCGATCTCGTCGCCAAACAGGGACAGCCGCCAAGCCTGGTCTTCGAAATGGGCGGGGAAGACCTCCACGCCGTCGCCGCGCACCCGGAAGGCGCCGCGCTGGAAATCGGTGTCATTGCGGCGGTATTGCAGTTCCACCAAACGCCGCAGTAGATCGTTGCGGTTGAGTCGTTGGCCCTTTTCCAGGGTCACGGTCATGGAGGAATAGGTCTCCACGTCGCCGATGCCATAGATGCACGACACGCTNGCCACGATCACCACGTCGCGGCGCTCTAACAGGGCGCGGGTGGCGGAATGGCGCATGCGNTCGATCTGTTCGTTGACCGAGGATTCCTTCTCAATATAGGTGTCGGAGCGCGGTACATAGGCTTCGGGCTGGTAATAGTCATAATAAGAGACGAAATATTCCACAGCGTTGCCGGGAAAAAATCCCTTCATTTCGCCGTAAAGCTGGGCCGCCAGGGTCTTGTTGGGGGCCAGAACCAGCGTCGGACGCGAGGTCTCCGCGATCATATGGGCCATGGTGAAAGTCTTGCCCGAGCCGGTGACGCCCATCAGCACCTGGTCGCGCTCGCCCGCCTNGAGCCCNGTGATTAGCGCCGCGATGGCNTGCGGCTGGTCGCCGGCGGGCGTGAACTCGGAANCCAGCGCAAAGCCATCCTCTTTCCGGGCTTCNTCTTGCTCCGGGCTTTCTTCGGTTTGTGCCATGGCTCAGTTATGCGCCAGCACGCAGCCAAATGCCAGCACCGGGCCCCTCGCGCTTGCCTGTGGGGGGCGGGGAGCGTAACGTCTGTCACCTTATTATAGGGAGTGCCGTATTATAGGGAGCGCTGTTCATGTCCATCATCGCCGAGTCCTTATCCCGCATCAAACCCTCGCCGACCATGGCCGTGACCCAGAAGGCCGCGGAACTCAAGGCCGCCGGACGCGACGTCATCGGTCTCGGTGCCGGCGAACCCGACTTCGACACCCCCGACAACATCAAGGCCGCGGCCATCGCCGCCATCGAGGCCGGCGACACCAAATACACCGCGGTAGCCGGTACCCCGGCGCTGAAAGAGGCCATCGCCACCAAGTTCAAACGCGACAACGGGCTCGATTANGCGTCTGATCAGATCATCGTCGGCGTCGGCGGTAAACAGGTGCTCTATAACGCCCTCATGGCCTCGCTCAATCCCGGCGACGAGGTCATTATCCCCGCNCCCTACTGGGTCTCTTACCCGGACATGACCCTGCTCGCCGACGGCACCCCGGTGATCGTGGAATGCGGCCAGGAACATGGCTTTAAGCTGCAGGCGGACAAACTGGAAAAAGCCATCACCGATAAGACCAAATGGCTCATCCTCAACTCGCCCAGCAATCCCACGGGTGCGGCCTATAGCCGCGACGACATGAAANCCGTCACCGACGTTCTGATGCGTCATACCGACGTCTGGGTCATGAGCGACGATATGTATGAGCATCTGGTCTATGACGGCTTTACCTTCGTCACCCCAGCGCAAGTAGAGCCTGGCCTCTTTGACCGCACGCTCACCATCAACGGCGTTTCTAAGTCCTACGCCATGACCGGCTGGCGCATCGGCTATGCCGGTGGCCCGGCGGAGCTCATCAAGGCCATGTCCAAGGTCCAGTCTCAGAGCACCTCCAACCCCTGTTCGGTGAGCCAGGCGGCGNCCGTGGAGGCGTTGAACGGGCCCCAGGACTTCATCGCCGAGCGNAACACCGTGTTTGCCGAGCGCCGCGACATGGTNGTGGAGCTCATAAACGATATCGANGGGCTCACGTGCCTNANCCCGGAAGGGGCCTTTTACGTTTATCCCTCCTGCGCCGCGCTGATCGGCCGCAAGACCCCCGAGGGTAAGNTTCTCAGAGGTGACGGCGATTTCGTCACCTATCTTCTGGAGGCCGAGGGCGTGGCCAGCGTCCAGGGCGAGGCCTTCGGCCTGTCGCCCTATTTCCGCATTTCCTACGCCACCTCGACGGAAGCCCTGAGTGAGGCCTGCGCGCGCATCAAACGCGCCGTGGACGCCCTGAAATAGCGGTTTACGGGGAACAGTTCCCGTGAAGATNATGATCTTCGGTGCCGGCGGCGTGGGCGGCTATTTCGGTGCCCGGCTGGCGGCGGGCGGCGGGGATGTGACCTTCATCGCCCGCGGGCCCCATCTCGACGCCCTGCGCAAACACGGGCTGAAGCTGGAAAGCCCGCTCGGTGACCTCCATCTGCCCGAGGTTTCCGCCACTGATGACGTAGGAGAAGCGATGGGCGGCGGAGCCGGTGACACCGACGTGGTCATGGTCTGCGTCAAGCTGTGGGATATCGAGGCCGCGGGCACGGCCCTGGCCCCCGCTCTTTCCTCCGAAGCCACCGTCATTCCTTTTGAGAATGGCGTCGACGCACCGCAACGGCTAGCCGCGATCCTGGGCAAAGACAGGGTCATGGGCGGCAGCGCCCATATTTCGGCGCGTATCGCCAAGCCCGGGGTCATTTCCCACAACGGCAAACTGGCGAAGATTTTTTTCGGGGAGATGGAAAGCGGCAAGAGCATGCGGGGGAAAGCCTTCGCCGCCGCCTGCGAAGCCGCCGGGGTGGCGGCGCGTCTTACCGGCAATATAGAGCGCGTCACGTGGGAGAAATTCATCTTCCTGGTGGCCTTTTCCGGCATGACCGCCATGCGCCGCCAACCCATCGGCCCCCTGCGCGACAACCCCGAGAACTGGGCCATGTTCCTGGCCGCCATGGGCGAGGCGGCGGCGCTGGCGGAGGCGCGCGGCGTTACGTTCCGCGANGACCCAGTGCAGGCATGGCTGCCGCGTATGGAGGCCATGCCCGATTCCTATCAGGCTTCCATGCTCGAAGATTTAGAACACGGCCGCCGTCTAGAACTGCCTTGGCTGTCGGGGGCAGTGGTGCGGCTNGGTGCGGAGACNGGCATGGAAACNCCGGCTAACAGCGCCATCGTAGAGGCACTCACCCCCTTCGCCGAGGGCACCTAGAAAGACTCTAAGAACCTCCGCCACGGCTTCCCTTTCCGCATTTTCCTTGCATCCCGCCGGTGAGGCTGAAAACATGTAAGCCAAGCAAGCTGCCCGGGTTAAGGGTGCGCCCCGCAACGGGGCATCAATGGGGAGGGAACAGTGACAAAGCTCGCGGAACCGCGCTGCGCGGTGTTGGTGGGACCGTATCTCAGCGGCA
>NZAO01000029.1 GCA_002686135.1 Rhodospirillaceae bacterium | reverse complement strand
CATTGAGGCCCATTTTGCCCCCACCCCGGCGCTCGACCAGGCCCTGGAGGAAAAGGGCGAGGCCGGTCTTTTGCGGGAATCGCGCGCGCTGGATGATCTAGGGACGCGCATGACCTTTGTCTTGCAGCCCCAGCCCCTGGGGCTGGGTCACGCCGTATGGTGCGCCCGCGAACAGGTGGGCGACGAGCCCTTCGCGGTGCTGTTGCCAGACGACATGGTTCTGGACGAAACGCCTTGTCTGCAACAGATGGTGACGGCCCATAGCGAGGTTGGCGGCAACCTGGTGGCGGTGGAGGACGTACCCTGCGAGCATACCAGCCGCTATGGCATCGTCGATCCCGGCAATGGGGAAGTTTTGGGGGAAACCGGTACGCTGGTGACGGTGAAGGGGCTGGTTGAAAAGCCCGAGCCGGCTGCCGCGCCGTCTACCCTGTCGGTTATCGGACGCTATATCCTGCAGCCCTGTGTCTTTGAACTGTTAGACCTCAAGGAACGGGGCGCGGGCGGGGAAATCCAGCTTACCGATGCCCTGGCCGGGATGATCGGGGACATGCCGTTTCATGGGCTGCGTTTCAGCGGCCGGCGATTCGACTGTGGCGGTAAAATAGGATATCTCAGAGCAAACTTAGCCTACGCCCATGACAGGAACGACTTGCGGGACGCCGTCGCCGCCCTCTGCAAGGCTTTCACGTGAGCCGCCGTTNTCATGTTCACGGTGGCCATAATGCCCAGCCAGGAAAGATGACGCCATGCATATAGCCATGATTGGCACCGGGTACGTGGGGCTTGTCTCCGGCACCTGTTTTTCGGAATTTGGCGTCGACGTGGTCTGTGTTGATAAGGACGCGGACAAGATCAGCCGCCTGTGCCAGGGCGAGATTCCCATTTACGAGCCGGGTCTCGAGGAAATGGTGCGGGACAACGAAGATGCCGGGCGGCTGTCTTTTAGCGCCGACTTGAAGGCCGCTGTGGCCAAGGCCGATGCTGTCTTCATCGCCGTCGGCACGCCGAGCCGGCGCGGCGACGGTCATGCCGATCTTTCCTATGTCTTCGCCGCGGCCGAGGAGATTGCCGCCGCCCTCGACGGCTATACGGTGGTGGTGAACAAATCCACGGTGCCGGTGGGCACCGGGCGTGAGGTGGAGAACATTATCCGCAATACCAGCAAGGACGCCGATTTCGATGTGGTCTCGAATCCGGAATTCCTGCGCGAGGGCTCCGCCATCAACGATTTNATGCGTCCNGACCGGGTGGTGATCGGGGCCGAGAGCGACCGCGCACGCGACCTCATGCGTCATCTCTATAATCCGCTCTACCTGATNGAGACGCCGATTCTGTTCACCCGGCGCGAGACCGCGGAGCTCATCAAATACGCCGCCAACGCCTTTCTCGCTACCAAGATCACCTATATCAACGAGATTGCCGATCTTTGCGAGAAGGTGGGTGCCGATGTTCACGACGTGGCCAGGGGGATGGGGCTGGACGGCCGCATCGGGCGCAAATTCCTGCATCCTGGCCCCGGCTATGGCGGCTCGTGCTTTCCCAAGGATACGCTGGCCCTGGTGCGCACCGCCCAGGAAGTGGGTGCGCCGCTGGGCATGGTCGAACATGTGGTGACCGCCAACGATGCCCGCAAGAAACACATGGCCGAGCGCATCATCGCCGCCTGCGGCGGGTCGGTGAAGGGCTGCACCATCGCCGTGCTTGGCCTGACCTTCAAGCCCAACACCGACGATATGCGTGACAGCCCCAGCCTCGAGATTATCCCCGCCCTGCAGGCGGCGGGCGCCACCGTGCGCGCCTTCGACCCCGAAGGCATGGAGGAAGCCAGGGCGCTTCTTGACAATGTGGTGTGGTGCACGGACGCCTATGACGCCATGAAGGACGCCCATGCACTGGCCATCCTCACCGAATGGAACGAGTTCCGGGCGCTCGACCTGGGCCGGGCAAAGTCGCTGTTGCAGGAGCCGGTCCTGGTGGACCTGCGCAATATCTATGATCCCCTGGAGATGAAGGCCGCCGGATTCAACTATTCCAGCGTCGGCCGCCCCGACAGCGCCTTCGACCCCGGCGCGTAGGGAAACGCTCTTTGCCGTCCCCCCACAGCTTCGATCCTACGATCCTGCGTGAATACGACATACGCGGCGTTGTCGGCGAGACGCTGGGTAACGACGACGCCCGCGCCCTGGGCCGGGCCTTCGGAACCATGGCCGGAGAAACGGGCGCAACCACGGTCTGCGTCGGCTATGACGGTCGCACCACCTCGCCGCAGCTAGAGGCNGCGGTGGTGGAGGGGCTGGGCGAGGCTGGAATAGCGGTGAAACGGGTGGGGCNGGGACCTACGCCCATGCTCTATTTCGCCATNCACCACCTGCGGGCNGATGGCGGCGTCATGATTACCGGCTCCCACAATCCGCCCGACCATAACGGTTTCAAGATGATGCTCGGCGGCAAGCCTTTCTTTGGCGTAGACATCCAGCGCCTGGGCGNGGTGGCGGCGCGGGGTGCTTTCTCCGACAGCGGAGATGAGGCGGGACGTGCGGTGGAAACGGTTGCCGTTGACGAGCCCTATCTCCATACCCTGGTGGCGGCCTATGAGGGCGTGGCAGAGGGGGCGGATCTCAAGGTGGCCTGGGATGCCGGAAACGGGGCCGCCGGCGAGATCATGGNGCGGTTGACACAGCGCCTTGCCGGGACCCATATCCTGATCAACGAGACNATCGACGGCAGTTTTCCCAGCCATCNCCCCGACCCCGCCGTGGCCGAGAACCTAACGCAATTACAGGAAACNGTNCGGCGCGAGGGCTGTGATCTTGGCATCGCCTTTGACGGTGATGGCGACCGTATCGGCGTGGTNGACGACGAGGGTGAGATTCTGTGGGGCGACCAGTTCATGGTGGCCCTGGCCAGTGATGTTCTGGAAGACACACCCGGCGCCACCATCATCGCCGATGTCAAGGCGAGTCAGGTTCTATTCGACGAGATAGCGCGCATGGGCGGCACGCCACTGATGGGGCGCACCGGGCACTCCCTGATTAAAGCGCTGATGGCGGAGACCGGCGCGCCGCTGGCGGGCGAGATGAGCGGACACATCTTCTTCGCCGACCGTTATTTCGGCTATGACGACGCCCTCTACGCGGCGGTGCGGCTGTTGCGGGTGGTGGCGCGAACGGGCGAGAGTCTGGCCGCGCTGCGCAGGCGCCTGCCGAAGGTTGTGAATACGCCGGAGCTGCGGTTCGACTGCGCCGATACGCGCAAGTTCGCCGTCATCGAAGAGGTCAAGGAAAGGTTGCAAGCCGCCGGCACGGAGGTCAATGACATGGACGGGGTGCGGGCGCGCACCCCTGACGGTTGGTGGCTGCTCCGGGCTTCCAACACCCAAGCGGTTCTGGTGGCGCGCTGCGAGTCGGGTGAGGAGGCAGGGCTGGAACGGCTCAAGGCCGACCTGGTGGAGCAGTTGCGGCAGAGCGGGGTGACGCCGCCGCAGTTCTAGGGGGTTTAGAGATTTATTTCCGCACCGTCTGTCTATCCGCCGCCGATAGGGCGGCGGAGACCTTGCCCTTGGGCGGTATGGCCATGCATCCGAAATTGTCCTTTTTCAGTTCCTCGCAGACGTGGCGTGCCCTGGCTTTGTCAAGCCCTATGAGGCGAGCGCGGTAGATCATGCCGTTTTCTTCTTTCTGCGGCATGACCACCACCTTAGCGTTTGCCAGCAGGGAAGGCGGTAGGCGCCGCGCGGCGCTGCTGGCGACGAGATGGGCTGAAGCATAGCGCGAGAAGGCCCCGACCTGGATGCCCCACGCTGCCTTCGCCTTCTTCACCGCCTTGGCGGCCGTGGCCCGTTGCGTCTTTTTCTTCGATTCCAGAAGAGCCTGTTTCTGGCTTTCTCCCATATCCTTCATGGCGACGCCGGAGCGGATGACCCGGAACCCCTTGTCCAGGAGTTTGGCCATATGGACGTTGCGCGACTTAGCCGAGAGCCCCCCCATGACCACGCCAACCAGCCGCCGGTCGTAGCGCGCCGCTGAGGCCGCGAGGTTGAAGCCCGAGGCGCGGATATAGCCGGTCTTGATGCCGTCGGCCCCGCTGTAGGTCTTCAGCATCTTGTTATGATTCTTGTAAGTCTTGCCGTTATGGGAAAAGGATTGGACCGAAAAGAAATGGTAGTATTCGGGGTGGTCGGTGAGCAGTCCCCGCGCCAGCACCGAGAGGTCGCGCGCGGTAGAGAGCTGGCGCCGGTTGGGCAGGCCCGAGGCGTTGCGGAAGGTGGTGCTTGACATGCCAATTTCCTTGGCCTTGCGTGTCATCATGCGTGCGAAATTGGCCTCGTCCTCGCCCAAGGATTCGGCGATGATGGTGGCCACGTCATTAGCCGATTTCGTCACCAGGGCAAGAATGGCGTCGCGCACGGTAATGGACTGGCCCTTCTTCAGCCCCAGTTTAGAGGGCGCCTGGTTGCTCGCCCTTTTCGAGGCCCGTAATTTCTGGTCGAGGGTGAAGCGGCCGTCGCCCAGGGCCTCGAAGGTCATATAGAGGGTCATCATCTTGGTCAGCGAGGCCGGGTAGTTCCGGGTGTCGGCATTGACCTCGTGAAGGACGGCGCCAGTATCAGCGTCAACGATGATGGCAGCGTATTTAGCCAGTGCCGGATGGGCGGAGAATAGAACCAAAAGCACGGCCATGACGGCAAGTGCCGGGGAGGGGGAATGGAGAAAGGAAACTTTCATCGTGCTGTCGCTTGCCCTTACGTTTCGTGATTCGCCGTGTTTCCAGCCGTGCGTCCTGTGCGGGTCTTTTCGTCGCAGTCTCTCTTTTCGTTACAGTCTATTTGTCGTGTGTTTTTTGTCCCGGGCCCTGATTCTAGAGAAAAAAAGGGAGGCTTGTCACGGGATTAGTGAGGGATTAGTTAATTTAGGTTAATGAGCCCGTAATTATATGAATATTTTCTTATCCCACGTTAAGGAACTTGAAGCCAGGCGATGGCATTCTATGTTACCTTTTAGGCTCCGCTGGAGTTGTTTTTTTAAGGTGGGCGACGAGGAACGAAAATGAGCGATTACGACCGGCATGACGACGAGATTCCGGAAACCGGCGTGGCCATCAAGACCAAGCCAAAGACCAAGAAACCGTCTCTCTATAAGGTCATTCTTCTGAATGACGACTACACGCCCATGGAGTTCGTAGTGGAAATTCTCGAAAGCTTCTTCAACAAATCCCATGAGGAAGCTCTGCAGATCATGCTTCACGTGCATCAGAAAGGAGTCGGTATCTGCGGCGTCTTTCCTTACGAGATCGCCGAGACCAAGGCCACCCAGGTGATGGATATGGCACGCCGCCACCAGCACCCCCTGCAATGCACGTTGGAAAAGGAATAACGGACCGTGTTATCGGCAAATTTGGAAAAAAGCCTGCATCGGGCGCTGGGCCTGTCCGGTGAACACCGCCACGAATACGCCACGCTGGAGCATTTGCTTCTTGCCCTGACCGAGGATCAGGACAGCATGGCGGTGCTGCGCGCCTGCGATGTGAATATCGACCGCCTGCGCCGGGACCTGGAAGTCTATATCGACGACGAACTGACGGATATCGTCGCCGAGGAAGAGGTGGAAGCTCAACCCACAGCAAGCTTCCAGCGCGTTCTCCAGCGTGCCGCCATCCATGTGCAGTCCTCGGGTCGCGAAAAGGTAACAGGGGCCAATATCCTGGTGGCCATGTTCGCGGAACGGGAATCCTACGCTGTTTATTTCCTTCAGGAGCAGGATATGTCGCGGCTCGACGCGGTCAACTACATCTCTCATGGTATCGCCAAGGTGCCGGAGTTTTCCGAGACTCGCCACCTGCACGGCGTCGAGGAGGAAGAGGAAGATGAGGAAAGCAAGGTGGAGAAAGAGGCCTACGAGGTCTATTGCGTGCACCTCAACGAAAAGGCGGAGCAGGGAAAGATCGACCCCCTGATCGGCCGCGACGCGGAGATCGAGCGCACCATCCAGGTGCTGTGCCGGCGCACCAAGAATAACCCGCTTTATGTGGGCGAACCCGGCGTTGGCAAGACCGCCCTGGCCGAGGGGCTGGCGCGGCGCATCGTCCACGGCGAGGTTCCCGACGTATTGAACGGGGTTTCCATCTATGCCCTCGACATGGGTGCTCTGTTGGCCGGGACGCGCTATCGCGGCGATTTCGAGGAACGCCTGAAAGCCGTGATTACGGGTCTGGAGGCCCGTGAACACGCGGTGCTGTTCATCGACGAGATTCACACCGTTGTCGGGGCCGGCGCCACCAGCGGCGGTTCCATGGATGCCTCCAACCTGTTGAAGCCGGCCCTGGCCAGCGGCCAGATGCGCTGTATCGGCTCCACCACCTATAAGGAATACCGCAACCATTTCGAAAAGGACCGTGCCCTGCTGCGCCGCTTCCAGAAGGTCGATGTCAACGAGCCGTCGTTAGAGGACGCGGTGAAGATCCTGCGCGGCTTGAAACCCTATTACGAAAAACACCACAAGGTGCGCTATACCGCCGAGGCTATCCGCACCGCGGTGGAGCTTTCAGACCGCTATATCGGTGATCGCAAGCTGCCCGACAAGGCCATCGACGTGGTGGACGAAGCTGGTGCGGCTCAGATGCTGCGGCCCAAGAGCCGCCGCAAGAAGGTGATTTCGGTCAAGGATGTGGAAGCCGTGGTGGCCAAGATCGCCCGTATCCCCCCGCGCAACGTTTCCGCCGACGACAAAGCCGTTCTCAAGACCCTGGCGCGCGACCTCAAGACCATGGTCTTCGGTCAGGACAAGGCCATTTCAGCCCTTTCCAGCGCCATCAAGCTGTCACGGGCTGGCCTGCGCGAGCCCGAAAAACCGGTGGGCAATTACCTGTTCTCGGGTCCCACCGGCGTCGGCAAGACCGAGGTGGCGAGGCAGCTCGCCCTGCAGCTGGGGATCGAGCTGATCCGTTTCGACATGTCGGAATACATGGAACGACATAGCGTTTCGCGCCTGATCGGGGCGCCGCCGGGATATGTGGGATTCGACCAGGGTGGATTGCTGACCGACGCTGTGGACCAGCATCCCCATTCGGTGCTGCTGCTCGACGAGGTCGAAAAGGCCCATCCCGACCTGTTCAATGTGCTGTTGCAGATCATGGATTACGGTAAGCTCACCGATCACAGCGGCAAGAGCATCGATTTCCGCAACGTGACACTGATCATGACCACCAATGCCGGGGCAAGCGAACTGGTCAAACCCGCTGTCGGTTTCGAGCGTCAGACTCGTGTCGGCGACGACGAAGAAGCCATCAACCGCACCTTTACCCCAGAATTCAGAAACCGGCTGGACACCATTATTTCCTTCGCTGCGCTTTCTCCCGCCACCATGGGCAAAGTCGTGGACAAGTTCATCCTGGAGCTTGAGAACCAGCTTGCCGACCGCGAGGTGAGCATCGTGCTGGATGTTCCAGCGCGGGCCTGGCTGGCCGAAAAGGGCTATGACGAGAAATTCGGGGCACGGCCGCTGGCTCGGGTTATTCAGGACCATGTGAAAAGGCCGCTGGCCGAGGAACTGCTGTTCGGCAAGCTGGCCAAGGGCGGGGCTGTGCGGGTCAAGGTGGCGGCTGGAAAGCTCGCCTTCTCGTATCCTAAATCGAAGCCCAGGAAAGCCTCGCGCCGCGTTTCTGCCAGCGCGGGATAATCTTTATACGTTTGCTTCGCTGTGCCCTTTGGTCGTCCCTCAGTCGCTGGGAAACCGGGTTGGGAATGACAGCGCTTTTCCTCACTCCACCTCGAACAGGGCGTCGATTTCAACCGCCGCACCAAGCGGTAGCGAGGCGCAGCCCACTGCGAAACGGGTGTGGCACCCGGCTTCGCCGAACACCTTCACCATCAGGTCCGAGGCACCGTTCATGACCTTGGGATGATCGCTGAATTCCGCCGTCGCGGCGACGAAGCCGCCCAGCTTCACCACCCGTTGCACGCGGCTGAGATCGCTTTCCAGCGCAGCGGAAGCCTGGGCCAGCAGGTTGACGGCGCAGAGCCGCGCCGCCGCTTGGCCAGCCTCAATATCAAGCTCCGCACCGAGACGGCCCGTATATGTGACTGCGCCGTCGGCCATGGGCAGTTGCCCGGAGACATAAAGATGCCCGCCCGAAATCAGCGTGGGCAGGTAATTGGCGAGAGGAGCGGAGAGCCGGGGCAGGGTGATGCCCAGTTCTTTAAGCCGGGCCGTGATGGTGTTGGTCATGGGGGGTCCTTCCGTCAGGGTAGGTCGTCAGTCGAGGGGCGTGCGCCCGGCCCACATCTGTTGCGCCATGGCGTCGGCGTCGTCTGATGTTTCGGCGCGGCCCAGAAGCTTCAGCGCCAACGCCGCGGTACCGGTGACGGTCAGCGTCGGATCGGAGAGCTGCGTTTGGCCGAAGAAGTCACTGACCTGTCCATCGACCGTGACGAGGTCACCGACCTGCGGGAGCATCGAGCTTCCTGCAAACACGAACAAGCCCGAGTGGGGCGCGCCGGCGTAGTCCGAAGAGCTCTCGGGCACTTGCAGGAAGTAGCCCGCGGCCGCCACGGCCGTGACGACGACGTTCTCGACA
>NZAO01000028.1 GCA_002686135.1 Rhodospirillaceae bacterium | reverse complement strand
CCCGGCCGACGCCGTGGAATACGTAATCGACAAGGTGGACCTGATCCTTGTCATGTCGGTCAATCCCGGATTTGGCGGTCAGTCTTTTCTGACCTCGCAGCTGGAGAAGATCAGCCGGCTGCGCGCCATGATCGGCGAGCGCAAAATCGAACTGGAAGTGGATGGTGGCGTGACGGCAAAAAACGCCCACGAAATCATCGCCGCCGGCGCCGATGTTCTGGTGGCGGGGTCGGCTATTTTTGACGCCGGTGACTACGCCGCCAATATCACTGCCATTCGTGGTTGAGTTGTTTCAGGCACCTTGGGCGCCGGTAAGGTCGGCGACGAATCTCTCGAGAATTTTAGCAACCCCCCGGTTGAAGGCTTCCACCGTACTGGCCATGTCCTTGCCCGCCGGTTCTTCGGCCACGTAGGTTTCAAGCAGGACCAAAGAATTGTCGCGAGCGTCCGAGATGCCGATTTCCAACTCCACCACGGCTTTAAACTGTGACCCGTCCACAATCCGCTCGAGCCGCTTGATACGCCCCGTCAGTGCATAATCTGGCAGCAGTCGCATCTCCGGCGTCACCACCTTGGCGGCGGTGCCGCCGGAACGCAGATAGGCCACCACCTGGTCCTGGATCATCTGCGGCGGCGGATCGATCCAGTAGTGGTAGTGGTATTGCTGGACCTTCAACGGCGCGGTGGTGGTGCTATAAAGAAGCGATCGCTCACTGGTCAGACCGTTGCCGATAAAAGGTTCCACCACCAGCGACCCGTCGAGAACCTTCTCACTGTCGGCAGGGTCGGCGACCGCAAGCCGGTAATAGTTTTCCTGTGGCAGCTTGGGCTGGGCGCAACCTACCAGAACAAGCATAGGCGTCAGCAGGACAAGGGCGCGAAGCCAGGAAGATTTCATTACTGGGCCCCCTCCACCGCCACGGCCTCGTCGCGGGGCGGCTTGCCCCCCAGAAGCAACCCCGGATTCAAGCGTATCTGACGGCTGAATTCATACATATGACGGCTGCTTCCCTCCAGGTTGCGTGAAATGGCGTCCACATGACGGGCCACCGATTCCATGGAGTAGCGCAGGTCGACCAGGGTTTTGTCCAGGTTGTCCTTGTTTCCCGACACCACTTCGTTGATGGCGTTGATCATGCTGTCGATATTGGTGCTGGTAGCCTGAAGGTCGCCAGCGATGGCGACAAAATTGCCGGTGCCTTCCTCGATGTTTTCAAGAGAACTATTCACCAGAGAGACATTGCGAGCGTTCAATATTTCGTCAACCTTGGCACTGGTTGCGTTCAGGCTTTCGATGAAGGATTCGAGATTAGCGAGAATGACGGGCGCGCGCTCGGCNGCCACGGAAGCGGTGGTGGAAAGTTGGTTCAGCAATGNGGGAATATCATCTTCCAACATAACACCGAGAAGAGNCACCTGTTTGTTGATGTTTTCGAGAAGAGGTTTCAGGCCCGTGCGGGTNACGTCGCCGGCATCGGAAGCCACCTGGGAAACCACATCGAAGAGGCTGGTGGAAANTCCTGAATCGATCTGTTCNCCGACCTCAATGGCCTCGGGATTATCCCCTGCGCTGATGGCGATGGTGACGGCGGAGAGCAACCCNCCAGATTCCTTGCGCGCCACGCTGTCAGAGGGGATATGCCACCCTTCGATGATGCTCATATCCACCCGGAAATGNAGGGCGNNNTCTTCAANTACCGGAGTAATGTTCTCCACCTGGCCCACATGATAGCCCTCGAACAGCACCTTAGTGCCGAATCCCACACCCGAAACGTTGTCATAGACCACGTAATAGTCCTCGGTATCGCCACTGTGACCTGAAAGCATGGCCATGGAAAAGGTCAGGGCGGCCAGCATGGCNANTACGAAACCACCCACAATCACGTANTTGATTTTCCGGCTTTTCATCGATGTTCACCCCTGTCCAAAGCCTCTCCGGTCAGGCGTTGCATATATTCGTCCGGATCCAGTATGACATCCTCGGTGCGGCGATTGAGAAGATTCTGCACCCGNTCGTTATCACTGTTCTTNAGTNCGTCCGGCGTATCTACCATCAGAATCCGCCCCTTATCCAGCATGGTAATACGGTCGGCGATGGTGAAGGCGCTGTCTAGNTCGTGGGTAACGACGATGATGGTCATGCCCATGGCCTCACGCAGGCGCAGGATCAANTGGTCGAGCTGGGACGAGACCACGGGATCGAGCCCGGCGGAAGGCTCGTCGCAGAATAACACCTTGGGATCCATGATGACAGCGCGGGCCATGGCCGCGCGCTTGATCATGCCGCCCGAAAGCTCCGACGGCATCAGATCCTCGAAACCCGCNAGATCNACNACTTCCAGCTTCAACCGGGNCATGATCTGCATGGTCATTTCGTCGAGATTAGTCAACTCGCGCAGGGGAAGNTTGATATTTTCCCCCACCGACATGGAGGTGAACAGGGCGCCGCCCTGAAACGCCACGCCCATCTTCTTGCGAACCTCGAATATCTCGTCGCTGGTAATGGTGGCGATGTCTTTTCCGAAAATGTGGACATGGCCAGACGTGGGGATTTCCAGCGCCATGATATGGCGCAGGAAGGTGCTCTTTCCCGACCCGCTGCCGCCCATGATGACCATGATTTCGCCTTCGTAGATGTCGAGATTGACACCATTGAGAATCATGCGGTCGCCGTAATGGGTGACGAGATCACGCACCTCGATAGCTACCTTGGGGGCCGTCTGTTGTGCCGTATCCTTTGTCTGCCTTGCCTTGGCCATTTTCCGCTACCGTGTGGTGAGAAATGCGAACAGCATATCGGCGATGACGATGAGGGTGATGGAAACCACCACCGAACGCGTGGTTACGCGCCCCACCCCCTCGGCGCCGCCGGTCACGGAATTGCCGCTGACCACCCCCACAAGGGTAATGAGAATGGCAAAAATAAAGGTTTTCTGAAGCCCGTGCAGCACGTCATCCACCTTCAACACATCTATGGTCTGGTCGATATAGGCCGCCATGCTAATNCCCAGGTCCAGCGACACATAAATGCCGGCAGCGAAAAGAGCCACAATATCCGACCAGATGGTCAGCATGGGCAGCATAACCATCATCGCGAGGAGCGCCGGGGCCACCAGGAACCGCACCGGGTTGATGCCGATCACGCGCAGGGCGTCCACTTCCTGATTAATCTTCATGGTAGAGAGCCGCGCCGCCAGTGCCGATCCCGAGCGCCCGGCAATGAGAATACCCGTAATCAAGGCGGAAAATTCACGGGTGACGGAAAGCGCGATGCCGACAACCACCCGCGATTCGGCGCCGAAGGTGCGCAGAGTATAGATGCCCTGAATCGCCAGCATGACGCCTATGGTGCCAGCCAGCACCGTGACGATGGGAATCGCTCGGATACCCACCTCTATCATCTGCACAAAAATGGAATCAATGCGCACCGGCTGATTCCGCCGCCAGCCGCCAAAAAGCCAGTAGAAGCTTTCCATAAATAGCAGGGCGCCATGGCCCACCTCCTCCACCATGGCTAAAGTGGCGCGGCCCACCCGGTCGGAGAATGCGGCCAGTTTTGTAATCACTAGCCGAGCGACTCCAGGCCGGCATCAAGGCTGTCATGGATGGTGAACACCTTGTTCAGCCGCGCCAGTTCCAGAACCCTCATGGCGCCGGCGCTCACCGCGGCCAGGGCAAATGCCGTCTGGGCCTTGCGCGCCGCCTGATAGGCCTCCACCAGAGAGGCGACCCCAGAACTGTCGATATACCCTACGCCGGAAAGATCCACGAGAACGCTCCCTCCTCGCCCCACGCATTCGAGAAGGACCTTACGCGCAGCAGGGGCTTGTTCAAAGTCTACGTCGCCGTTGAGAACAGCCACGAGGACGCTTCCTTCTTCCCTGATTTGATGTTCCATGACCTCCCTATCCGTCCTGTAATTATGTACTTAACTACGTACTGTGGCGCTTAACCGCCGCTTTTCGTCTTCCTGTCCGCCAGCGCGTCCTCGAGGCTGGCATGGATGGTGAGCACCTCGTCGAGCCTGGCCAGAGTCAGCACCCGCCGGGGGATTTTTCCCACCGCCGCAAGATGAAGGCGCACACCCTTGTCTTGCGCCTCGCGGTCGGCTTCCACCAGGGTTTCTATGCCGCTGCTGTCAAGATAGCCCACTTTGGAGAAATCGAGAATGACATCCTTGCCCTTATCGACACATTCGAGAAGGAGCTTGCGGACGGTGGGAGCGTGTTCCAGGTCCACGTCGCCATNGAGGGCGATGACCAAAGCTTCTTCCTGCTCTTGGAGTAAATGTGTCAGCATATGCCTTAACCTATTTTTTTGACCATTCTGAGGATGTTCCCACCCCCGTCCCGCGGAGACATGAAGGCGGTCTCGTCCATGACCTCGCCGATGAAATGGGTGCCGAGCCCGCCGGGCCGGATATCGTCTATATCGCGGGGCTTGATTTTCTCCACNTCCACGGAAGGCGCGAAGTCACGCAGTTTNATCACAACGGAGTCTCCACAGCGCAGGAATTCAAGNACGATTACCTCCCNGGGATCTCCGCCATAGGCGTGGCAGATAACGTTCTGACAGGCCTCGTTCACGGCGATCACCAGATCGTTGGCGTCTGCTTCACTGAGCCCGCATATGCGGCCGGCCTCCCCCACCAGGGCGCGTACCATCTTCAAGCGGTCGGGAGAGGAGGAAAACCGCAACTGGAAAAGCAGTTCTTCCTTTTCCCCGTTCATGGGCTCTGTTCCNCCTGACTTTCTACGGCGAGAAGAGTGAGATCGTCGAAAAGATCCCCCTTACCGGAGAGACGGCCGGCAATGGTGTCGAGCCGCTGCGGCATAGACAGCCCGGAAAGTTCGCCGATCATGGCCTTCAGCCCGTCCACCCCCAGCATGTNCTCGTCCCCTACATGGCTCTCGGTAACACCGTCGGTGAAAATGTACAGAGNTCCCCCCTCCAGCGGCAACTCGATTTCGGAAAATTCCGTCCCCGGAGCAATTCCCAGAGGCGGCGCATCGGCCTCGAAATTGCGGAAGGTGCCGTTCCGGTCCCTGTAGAGAGGCGGTTCGTGCCCGGCATTGGCGAGAACCAGCCTGTCTTTTTTACAATCGTACACTCCTCCCACCATGGTTACGAACATGCCCTTGGTGGCGGTCTCGCAGATTTCCTCGTTGACCTTAGCCAGCAAGTGTCCGGGATTTGTGGTTTCCCGGCCTAAGGAGCGGTAGAGGCTGGAGGTCTTGGCCATGAGCAGGGCCGCGTTCATACCCTTTCCCGACACATCGCCGATGGCAAAACCGATACGGCCGTCTTCGAGGGGAAAGAAATTGTAGAAATCCCCGGACACCCCACGCGCCGGAAAGTTAACACCACATACGGGAAAAGGCGAAGGCGGGCGTTCNGGCAACAGGCCACGCTGAATCTCGGCGGCCAGTTCCAGCTCGCGGCGCAGTTTTTCCTGTTCCACCAGTTCTTCGGCCATGCGCGCATTGAGGATCGCCAGCGCCGCCGAACTGGACAGGGCCTGAAGCACGTGACGGTCGTTTTCCTCGAACAGGCCGTTCCCGCATTTTTTGTTCAGCACCTCGATGGCGCCGATGCGCTGTTCCTTCACGCTCATGGGCGAACACAGGATGGAACGGGTAGTGAAACCGGTTTGGGCGTCCACTTCGGCGGCAAAATCCGGGTTTTCAGCCACATCACGGACCATCTGGCAAATATTATCGCGGATGCAGCTTCCCACAATTCCCTGTTTGGCGGGAATCCGCAGGCCGGTAATATCCACCGGTCCGTCACAGGCGACACAGACAAGCTCGGTGTCATCGTTTTCAAGCAGGAACAGGGAGCCGGCCTCGGCATCGAGATAGGACGTGATACGGGCCAGCGCCTTGNGCAGGGTTTCCACGATATCCATGGAGGCCGCGAAGTCGCGGCTCATCTCGGAGAGCAGTTCCACGGTATCGCCATATTCCTGGCCCGAGCGCGGCGCNGCCAGATCATATGCGGTCTGCANGGACATGNGAGGAACTATGCCCGCTTTAGAGTGCGGGGTAAATCANGGAAGGAAACGGGATAATGTCTGCTCTTTAGTCGGGGNCNGAATCATGTAAGTGAAAGAAATTCTAGCGCTCGCGCAGGGCGCTCTGGGCTCCGCCGATGAAGGGGTTAAGAATATATTCCATGACCGAGCGGGTTCCCGTGAGGATGTTGCACATGACCGCCACGCCTGGCACAAGGCGATAGCGCGCGGAGNGGCGCTCGAAGTAATCGCGTTCGATTTCGATACGTACCTTGTAATAGGGAATACCGTCGGCCGTTTCCTTCGTATCTGGACTGACCAGCACCACCTCGCCATCGAGATTGCCGAAACGCACGGCGTCGGCAGAGGCCAGCTGCACAGTTGCCGTCTGGCCGGGATGCACATAGCCCACGTCCTGTACCGGCAGNTGGGCTTCCACCACCAGCCGGTCCCCGCCGGGCACTAGGTCCACCACCGTGTCGCCGGGCGCCACCACGCCNCCCACGGTGGTCACATAAAGAGTATTGACCACGCCATCGACNGGGGANCGCAGNACCGTGCGCNTCAGGCTGTCNTCGAACTTGCTCATNCGGCTCGAAAGCTCATCCAGGGAGCGGCGTTTTTCATCCAGATCCTGGCGCACCTGTTCCTGGTCGGAATCCCTGATCCCGGCAAGGCGGACCTGGGCTTCCTTGTGCGCGGCCACGGCGCTAGGCAAGGCAGCCTCGTCCTCGCCGATACGGCCTTTTAACTCGGCGGCGTCCTTGAGCAGGTTGAGATGCAGCATGCGGTTGGTGAGGTCGTCCTTGAGCAGGTCCTCGCTGATGGCGATCTGTTCCTTCAGAAGCTTCAGGCTTTCCTTTTCGTTGACAAGACGGGCGCTGATTATCTTGATCTCCTGGCTGCGCTGGGTCACCAGTTCGCGCTGGGCGCCGATCTGGTTGTCGAGGCGGCTGCGCCGGGTTTCAAACAGGGCTATGGCCTGGTTCACTAAATGGGGGTGGGCGGCGGCGATGTCCCTTGGGAAAACGGGTTCATCGGCGCCTACTAGTTCTGCCTCGAGCCGCGCCAGGTCAACCCGCAGCGAGGTCAGCCTTACCGTCAGCTCTTCCACGTCGGCGCCGCTAGTGGTGGATTCTAAGACTACCAGTGGCTGGTCTTTTGTTACTTCCTCGCCTTCGCGAACGAGAATCTCACTGATAATACCGCCTTCCAGATGTTGCACGCTTTTTGCCTGGCTCGAGGGGACGACTTCGCCGCTGGCGGTGCTGACGATGTCGAGACGGCCGAGCCACGACCAGGCCAGAAAACCCACTACCAGGGCCATGCACAAAAAAAGGAAAACATGGGTCATGGCCCGTACTTCCAATTCCTCCATGAGCGCAGGATCGGGGCCGGGAGCGGCGGACACTCCGTTTTCGGGAACCGTGGTCATGACGATTTCTCGTGCTTGGGCCGGGCGGCCTGTGGCGCCGGGGTGTCCTTGGCGGCGCTGATCATGCGCGGCACCGGCTTGGAATTGAGATCGAGAATATGACGGGTGCCCTTGATAATCTGCGGATCATGGGAAAAAGCGATGATGGCACTTCCCCGGTGTGCGAATTCATTTAGGACCCTGTAGACTTGTTGGCTGCCCTCTACATCAAGCCCCTCTGTAGGCTCATCCACAACTACCAGACGGCCATCCCCGGCAAGAGCGCGGGCCAAAGCGAGACGGCGGCGGATGCCAAGGGAGAGATTGGCGCCGTTCTGGGTGATGGGGGTAGCAAACCCCTTGGGGCTTTCATCGAGAAAACGGCGCAGGCCGGCGGATCTAATCACCTTGTTTTGTCCCTCTTCGTCCAGCTCCGGATTGAAGGCGAGAAGGTTGTCACGGAGGCTAGCATTGAGGAAGTGCGGCTCCTGGGGCATGTAAACAATCTGGCGACGCCACCATTCCGGCTGAATCTGAGCCAGGTCCACACCATCGATGAGAATCTTGCCACGCGAGGGTTCCAGCAGGCCAACGATGAGACGCGCCAAGGTTGTCTTGCCGGTACCGTTGGCCCCGGCAACCACCAGAACAGCGCCCGGTGCCAGCTTGAGGGACAGCGATTCGAATAGGGGCCCGCTACCGCCGGGATGGGAAAAAGAGAGGTCCCTAAATTCCAGACCACCCTTATACTCACCCAGAATAGAACCAGCGGGCCGTTCATGGGGAATCCGTGCGAATTCCCGAAGCAGGTCGAGGGACTGCCGTGCCTTGGCAAAAACCTCGGAGAGCTGGGCCAGCTTTGCCACCGGGCCCAGCGCGCGGGCGGCCAGGATATTGGCGCCTATCATGGCGCCCACGGTAAGATCACCTGCCACTACCTGCGTCGCCCCCACGGCAATGACAGCCACGCCCATTAGCGCCTGAGAGCTTTGGGTCGCCGTCTGCACTATTCCTTGGCGGGCGGCAATGTGGCGTTTGAGCCCCTGGAAGAGACTTCCGGTTTCCTTCCATATACGGCGCAGGAACGGTGCAGAATTGAAGGCCCGCACCGCGTCACCGGCAGCAACAGCCGAGCCCACCAGCGCGTTGCGGTGCCCCGAAGCCGAGGTGAGATCCCGGACCGGCCTCCGTAGCGTGGAATGACTCACCAGTGACGCCAGAAAGACCACCACCAGGAAACTCCCGGCAATAACGGCCAGAACGGGGCTGAGCAGGGCCAGCACCGCTACGAACAGCAGGGCAAAGGGGACATCAAGAACCGCGGCCACGTTGACGGGGCTATAGGCGGTCTGGATGGAATCGGTGGCACTGACCACCTCGCGCTGCAGGCCTGGCGGCAGACGGTCAAGGGCCGCCGCCTTGGCGCCGATAAGCACGTCGAAAGCCGCCGCAGAAAGGGCAACGTCCTTGCCGGCATTGACGCCTGCGGCTAGTTTCAGGCGCAGCTGGCGGAAGGCGAATTCGAGAACTATGGCGATCACCACCCCGGCAGTCAGGGTCGCCAGCGTGGCGTCCACCCCGTAGGCCACATAGCGGTTGAGGACCTGGATGACAAACAGGGGCGAGGCCAGCGCCAGAAGATTGGCGAAGAAGGACGCCGCCACCAGCTCGACGGCGATGAGAGGACGGGCGGCAAGGCGGGCAAACAGTTCCTTCATAGGCGACCTTCTTTCCGCTATCGCTCAGCCGGCATTCCGGCCGCAAGGCCTAGTATAATGGGAAGGGGAGAATTTGCATAAAAAGGGCGTTTCCAGCGGTTCAGGAAAAGCCTGAACGAAGATAATCAGTAGTAGGTAAAATCGTCGGCCTCCGGTATCGCCGATAAGGTGGCGACAAGGGTTTCGGTGCCGCCGGTATCGCCGATATTGCTGTCGTAATAGATTTGGCCTCGTCCGTAATAGGAATCAAAATAGGCCACCAGCGCTGTCCCAGAGCCGGTTGCGCCATCTATGGCATCGGCGACGGCGGCCATGCTGGCAAAACCGCCGGCATCGGTCATGATCAGGAGATTCTTGGCGCTGTTATCGGCGGCGTTTAGGGTCGCGGCGTTATTCTCACTTGCGGCAAGTTCGGTGCCGACCACCGCATAGACGCCCGCATCGCCCCCATTCCCAGCAAAATCCACATTTAACTTGAATTTATCGGAACCGGGGGTGAAGTCGCTAATCATCTGATACGTGTTAGCGGCAGGCGCCACATTGAAGACAAAGGTGTCATCACCGGTGCCCCCACTCACTATATCAATGCCCCCACCGCCGGTGATGGTATCATTGTCAGCCCCGCCCTGGAGCAAGTCGGCACCAACGCCGCCATTAATAGTATCTTCGCCGGCCCCACCGAGGACCATACTGCCGGCAGGGTGCGCGGTGATGGTATCGTCGCCGCCTTTGCCGAAGATGAGGGCGCCCTTTACGTTATCTGCGGCAATGTTGGGCAAGGTCCCATAGAGCCCTTCCCCGGCAACGAAGGGGATTTCATCGTTGTTGTTGGTTCCTGCAACAATATAGCCGATCCCGGATGCTGCGCCAGACAGATCCAGAAGGGTGCTCCCGCTGATACCGTCATCGGCGTAGAGCTCTTGAAGGTTGGAGACCGTTATGTTGCCAGTGATGGAAGCGTCATTGTTTGCATAATTTATGACGCTATTGGTCACGTTGTAGACGAAGTGAATGTTATCGAGGTTCTGAAGGGTTAGCATGTTGGTGCCACCACCGCCGCTGATGGTGTCGGTGCCGCCGAGAGAAGTGCCCTGGACCATCTGGAACTGGGTGGAGGAGCCTTGTTTACCAAACAGAGGGTCGTTGCCAGTGGTGGCAATGACCATCTCCATATCTTCATACACCGGTGGGGTCGGGAGCACATCATCCTCGACCCAATAATCTACATTTCCCTCATTCTCCGGCATGGACCAGTCCATCACTACCATTCCCGGCGGTGGTCCCATTCCCATTCCAGGTCCCATTCCCATATGTTCCATTCCCATTCCCATTCCCATTCCCATCTGCCCCATTCCCATTCCCATTCCCATTCCCATTCCCATATGTTCCATTCCCATTCCCATTCCCATTCCCATATGTTCCATTCCCATTCCCATTCCCATTCCCATTCCCATATGTTCCATTCCCATTCCCA
>NZAO01000027.1 GCA_002686135.1 Rhodospirillaceae bacterium | reverse complement strand
CATCTGCCCACTCGGCCCGTCGTCGGTGGCACCCATCACCTCGGCGCTGCGGCGCTTCCGCAGCGAGTTCGAGGCCAAGATCACGCGCCGTGACGGCATCCCCGTCCAGTCGGCCCCGGTCGCCGACGGGGCTCCGGCATGAGCGACGTTGGGCAGTCCATGGAGATGACCGTCGACGGTCGCACCGTCGTGGCGAACCCCGGCGAACTGCTGATCGACGCCTGCGAACGCACCGGCACCTACATCCCGAGGTTCTGCCACCACCCGCGGATGCAGCCGGTGGGCATGTGCCGGGCGTGCCTCGTTGAGGTCGACACCGGTCGGGGCCCGGCGCTGCAGGCCTCGTGCATGCTCGAGTGCAGCGCCGGCATGCAGGTCGACACGAAATCCGAGCGCACCCGCAAGGCCCAGGAAGGCGTGCTCGAATTCCTGCTCGTCAACCACCCACTCGACTGTCCCGTCTGCGACAAGGGCGGCGAGTGCCCGCTCCAGGACCAGACGGTGGCGTTCGGACCGGGCGAAAGCCGCTTCGTCGAGGAGAAGCGCCACTTCGAAAAGCCCATCCCGGTGAACGAAAATGTCTTCCTCGACCGGGAGCGCTGCATCCTCTGCGACCGCTGCACCCGCTTCGCCAGCGAGGTGGCCGGCGACGCCCTGATCCACTTCCAGGGCCGGGGCTCAGGCACCGAGGTCAACACCTTCCCCGATGAGCCCTTCAGCTCCTACTTCAGCGGCAACACCGTGCAGGTCTGCCCTGTCGGCGCACTGACTGCAGCGCCCTACCGCTTCAAGGCCCGCCCCTGGGACCTCGAGGAGGTCGAATCCACCAGCGTCGTCGACAGCGTCGGCAGCCGCATCGCCGTGCAGTCGTCACGCGACCGCGTGCTGCGCTTCCAGGGGGTCGACGCCGACGGCGTCAACTGGGGATGGCTCTCCGACAAGGAGCGTTTCATCTTCGAGGCGTACGACCACGAGGACCGCCTCGGGACGCCGCTGCTGCGCGGCGACGACGGCGACCTGGCACCGACCGGATGGGGCGAAGCGCTCGCCGCGGCGGCGGCCGCACTCACCGACGTCGACCCCGACCGGATCGCAGTCCTGGGCGGAGCCCGCCTCACCAACGAGTCGCAATACACCTGGGCCAAGCTGGCAAAGGGTGTGCTGGGCACCGACAACGTCGACGCCCAGTTGGGAGATGGTCTTCGCGCCGATTTCGTCCTCGGCCTGCCCAGGGCGACCATCGACGAGGCCTGTATCCCCGGCGGCGTCATCGTGCTGCTCGGCCCCGACCCCAAGGAGGAACTGGGGGCGTTGTACCTGCGCCTGCGCCATGCGGTCGTCCACGACGGTGCCACGCTGATCGAACTGTCGCCCAGGGCGACGGGCCTCACGCCATTCGCCTCCCATTCGCTCCGGGTGCGCCCCGGAGAGGCGATCGGCGTCGTCCGTGCCATGTTCGGAGAGGGGGGCACCGCACCCATTGGTGGGGTAACCGTCGAAGAGGCGCAGGCGGTCGGCGCGATCATCTCCGAGGCGGCAGTCGGCCAGAACCGGCCGGTTACCGTGTTGCTGGGCCGGCAGTCGCTGGCCGAGGCACCCGGGACGGTCGTCGATGCGGCCCTCGTCCTGCACGACAGGATCGCCGACGTCCGCTTCCTGTCGATGCTGCGCCGCGGCAACGTCCACGGCGCCCTCGACCTCGGGCTGGCCCCCGGCCTACTTCCCGGGCGGGTCGGCCTCGACGAGGGCCGGTCCCGGTTCGCCGACGCCTGGCCGACCACTCCGGCCAGAAGGGGCCGCGATGCCCTCGCCTCGTTGCAGGCCGCCGCCGACGGTGAGGTCGACGTACTGGTGCTGCTCGGCGCCGATGTCCTGGCCGACGTCCCCGACCACGACCTGGCGCGTCGCGGGCTCGAAGGGGCCGGAACGGTCATCGCCCTGGACCTGTTCGCCACACCGACCGTGGCCGCCGCCGACGTGGTCCTGCCCGCCACCGCCCCGACCGAGACCGACGGCACCGTCACAAACCTCGAGGGTCGGGTGAGCATCGTGGCCCGCAAGGTGACCCCGCCGGGGACTGCCCGCCCCGACTGGATGATCGCCGTCGAACTGGCCCGTCGACTGGGGGCCGACCTGGGCATCTCCTCGCCCGACGACGTGTGGGCCGAACTCGCCATCGTCTCGCCGATCCACGCCCACGTCGACCCGGAGGCGCTCGTCGGCCAGGCCCGGGAGGGCATCCTCATCAGCGGCGGCCCGGCCCTGGTCCGCCCGGCGCCCCTCGAGGTGCCCAGCCACGACAAGAACTCCTACCGCCTGGTCGTGACGCGCTCGATGTACGACTGCGGCGTACTCACAGCGCACAGCCGATCGCTGGCAGGCCTGGCCCCCGTGACCCGGCTGGCGTTCGAGCCCACCGACTTTGCCGCCCTCGGGGTGGCGGAGGGCGGCAGAATCGAGGTACGGGGACCGAAGGGCAACGCCGACGTCGTCGTCGGCCCCGATCCCAGGGTCACCAAGGGCACCGCCCACCTCCTGTTCAACCAGCAGGGTGTGTCGGCCGGCGACCTCATCGAGGCCACTGCTGCGGTGATCGACCTGACGGTGGTGCCGGTCTGATGGTCATCGCCGCCGATCCGCTCCTCCTCGGGCCCGTCGACCTCGAGGTATTCCTGATCGTCCTGCTCAAGGTGGTCGTCTCGTTTGCCCTGCTGATGGTGTCGGTGATGCTGATGGTCTGGTTCGAGCGCAAGCTCATCAGCGACATGCAGAACCGCATCGGACCGGACGTGGCCGGACCGTGGGGCATCCTCCAGACCCTGGCCGACGGCATCAAGCTGTTCTTCAAGGAGGACCTGATCCCGGAAAACGCCGACCGGCCGGTGTTCAAGTTGGCGCCCTACCTGTCGCTGGTGCCGGCCTTCCTGGTCTTCGCCATCGTCCCGATCGGCGGCGACTTCCGCACCGGTGACGGCACCGTGGGCTGGTTCGGCCACCGCACCTTCCTGCAGGTGGCCGATCCGCCGATGGGCATCCTGCTGTTCCTCGCCCTCTCCTCGGTCGCCGTCTACGGCGTGATGCTGGCCGGCTGGTCATCGGGCTCGAAGTACCCGTTGCTCGGCTCCGTCCGGGCGTCCGCCCAGATGATCAGCTACGAGGCTGCGCTGGGCCTCGCCATCGCCACGGTCTTCCTGACCGGCGGCTCCCTTTCCACCCATGAGATCGTGTCCAGCCAGTCGAACTGGAACTGGAACGTTGCCACCACCGGCGTCGTACCGTTCCTGATCTTCCTGGTGGCCGGCACCGCCGAGTTGAACCGGCCGCCGTTCGACCTGGTCGAAGCCGAGCAGGAGCTGGTGGGTGGGTTCCACACCGAGTACAGCTCGATCCGCTTCGCCCTGTTCTCCCTCGCCGAGTTCATGAACGTGATCACCATGTCGGCGATAGCGGTCACGCTCTTCCTCGGTGGCCCCGACGGCCCGATCCTCGTGGAGCGTGTCGCCTGGCTGTGGCCGATCCTGTGGTTCTCCCTGAAGCTCTCGGCCTTCCTCTTCAGCTTCGTGTGGCTCAGGGCGACCCTGCCCAGGATCCGGTACGACCAGCTCATGGACCTGGGCTGGAAGGTCCTGATCCCGTTGGCGCTCGGCTGGTTCCTCCTGGTAGCGGCGCTCAACGTGGGCCGCGACAGGGGCTGGTCGCCGGTGCCCGTCGTGCTCGTCAGCGTGGCCGTGCTGTGGGCGGGCACCGCCATGCTGGGTGGCGCCGTGCGCAAGGCCCGTGCCGAGCGGCGCGCCCTCGAGTTCGGGTCCGACGAGGCGCTCGACGCCGGGAACGGTGCCTGATGGGCTACTTCCGCGGCTTCGCCGTCACGTTCCGCAAGCTCTGGGAGAAGCGGGTCACCATCCCGTACCCCGAACAGAAGCGCGACAAGCCCGAGCGTCTCCATGGTCGCCACGTCCTCAACCGGTACGAGGACGGCATGGAGAAGTGCATCGGCTGCGAGCTCTGCGCCGGCGTGTGCCCCGCAAGGTGCATCTACGTACGCGGCGCCGACAACCGGCCCGACGACCCGGTGTCACCGGGAGAACGGTTCGGCTACGTCTACGAGATCAACTACCTACGGTGCATCCACTGCGACCTCTGCGTCGAGGCCTGCCCGACCGAGGCAATCACCGAGTCGAAGCTGTTCGAGTTCTCGTTCACCAACCGCTCCGACGCCGTCTACACCAAGGACGAGTTGCTGGTCGACGACGAAACGGGTCGACCCCAACATCTGCCATGGGAGGACTGGCGCGAAGGGGAGGACGCCGACACGTCGGGCTGGATGCGTGCAACGTCCCCGTCGGGGTCCGCCGCCTATGCCGGAAGGGTCTCGTGGTCGGGTGAACTGGGCTACGGGGTGCGACGCCCGGAGCAGGGCCAGTCCGGCCCGGAAGCCGGGGACGACGAGGGGAACGTCGCCTGATGGAAGCCGCCGTGTTCATCGTCAGTGCCGTGATCGTGCTCTCGGGCGCCTTCGGGGTGCTCCTGGCCCGCAACCCGGTCCACGCCGCCCTCTTCCTCGTCCAGTCCGTCTTCGGCGTGGCCGTGCTGTTCCTGCTGCTGGACGCCACGTTCCTCGCCGCCGTCCAGGTGATCGTCTACGCCGGCGCCATCGTCATCCTGTTCCTCTTCGTGATCATGCTGCTCGGCGTAGACCGGGCCGAGAACCTCGATGTCGAGCCCATAGCCGGACAACGGCCGCTCGCCGTCCTCATCGGTGCCGGAATACTGGGAACCACGCTCTCCGCCCTGCTGGTGGCGGTCGGTGGCCCGACCGGTGCCCCGGCGGCCAACTCCCCGTTGGGGGACGCCGGCGACAACACCCGACGCCTGGGCGAGGCGCTGTTCACCGACCACGTCTTCGCCGTCGAGTTGACCGCCCTGCTGCTCACGGTCGCCGTGGTCGGCGCCGTCGTGCTGGTCCGCCGCCTCGCCGGACCGCTCCAGCCCCTCCCGGTCGTGGCGGTTGCTTCGGAACCCGAAGACGAGCCCGAAGACACGGAAGAGGCCCCGGACGAAGAAGCAGGTGCCTGATGGAGGTCACCGTTGCCTGGTACCTGACGCTCGGCGCCGTCCTGTTCACGCTGGGCGCCGTTGGCCTTCTGGTACGTCGCAACCCGCTCGTGATGTTCATGTGCGTCGAGTTGATGCTCAACGCCGTCAACCTCACCTTCGTCAGCCTCGGTGACGACCTGGGCGACCTGGGCGGTCAGGTATCGGTGTTCTTCGTGCTGGTGGTGGCGGCAGCAGAGGTCGTGGTGGGCCTAGGGATCATCGTTGCGATCATGCGCAGACGCGCCGGGGCGACCGCCGACGACCTGTCGGTACTGAGGGGCTAGGGCATGCTCGACCTCGTCTGGCTCATCCCGGCGTTCCCGCTGGCCGGTTTCGCCCTGCTGCTGGTGGCCGGTCGACGCCTCGGCGAGCCTCGCTCCGGCTGGGTGGCGACCCTCGCCATGATCGGGTCGTTCGCCGCCACGGTCGGCGTGGTCGTCGACCAGCTGTCGCACGATGAGCACCACCGCCGCTCGGTCACCACGCTGTTCTCCTGGGTGCCGGCCGGCGACCTGTCCGTCGACATCGGCTTCCTCGCCGACCCCCTGTCGCTGACGATGTGCCTCTTCATCACCGGCGTCGGCGCCCTCATCCACCTGTACTCGATCGGCTACATGCACGGCGACACCGACTTCAGCCGCTTCTTCGCCTACCTCAACCTGTTCGCCTTCTCCATGCTCGTCCTCGTCCTGGGCGACAACATGCTGTTGACGTTCCTCGGCTGGGAGGGCGTCGGGGCGTGTTCATACCTGCTCATCTCCTTCTGGTTCACCGACCCCGCCAACGCCTCCGCCGGCAAGAAGGCCTTCATCACGAACCGCATCGGCGACTGGGGCGTCCTCGTCGCCATGTGCCTGACGTTCTTCACGTTCGGCTCGCTCTCGTACGTCGAGGTGCTCGATGCAACGGATGCCGGGCAGGTCGCCGAGTCGACGGCCACCTTCATCGCCGTGATGCTCTTCGTCGGGGCGATCGGCAAGTCGGCGCAGTTCCCGCTGTACCTGTGGCTTCCCGATGCCATGGCCGGCCCCACGCCCGTTTCGGCACTGATCCACGCCGCCACGATGGTCACCTCGGGGATCTACCTCCTGACCCGCGTCAACCCGATCATCGCCGACGCAGCCGACTGGGTCCCCTCGCTCATCGCCTGGGTGGGGGTGGGCACGGCGCTGTTCGCAGCGACCATCGCCATGGCACAGACCGACATAAAGAAGGTGCTGGCGTACTCGACCATCAGCCAACTCGGTTACATGTTCCTCGCCGTGGGCTGTGGCGCCTACGTGCCGGCCATCTTCCACATGGTCACCCACGCCTTCTTCAAGGCGCTGCTGTTCCTCGGATCGGGCTCGGTCATCCACGGCATGGACGGCGACCAGGACCTACGCCACTACGGGGGTCTCCGGAAGTGGATGCCGGTCACCGCCTCCACCTTCATCATCGGCTGGCTGGCCATTGCCGGCGTGCCGCCGTTCGCCGGCTTCTGGTCGAAGGACGAGATCCTCGCGTACGCCTGGAACGAGAGCCCCGCCCTGTGGGCGGTCGGCCTGGTGACCGCCGTGCTGACCGCCTTCTACATGACCCGCCAGGTGGTGCTCACCTTCTTCGGCCGACACCGCTACGCGGACGCCCGACCCGACGAGGTGGTCGCCGCATGGGACGGCCGCCTGGCCGCTGCGACGGCCAACCTTGACGACTCCGTGGCAACCGTCGAAGTGGCGCGCACGGGCCGCGAGTCGGCGGTTGCCGTTCGTGCAGAGGCGGAGTCCGCACACGCTTCGGCCATCGAAGCGGCCCGATCGGCGACCTCCGGAGACACGGCGGACGACGCCTCCGATCCTGAGGTGCTCGCCCAGGCGGTGCTCGCCGCAGAGGACGCCGTGACCGCTGCCGTCATGGCGGTCGAGGTGGCCGAGGAATCGCTGGCCGTCGCCCAGGCGGCGCACACCGTTGCCGCCGCCGACCACGCCATCGTCATCGCCGCCGCTGAGGGCCGTGAGGAGGTTCCCGCGCTCGCCCTCGACGCCGCGCCCGACACCGACGACGTCGCAGACCACCTGCCCGATGCGGTGGCCGCCCGTGCCGACCACCACCCGCACGAGTCGCCGTGGACGATGACCCTGCCGCTCGTGGTCCTGGCGGTCCTGTCGGTCGGTGGTGGGATCATGCAGCTCCCGTTCGCACCATCGCTCAGGTTCCTCGAGCAGTGGCTCGAGCCCTCGCTGTTCGGCAACGAGGTCCACCTCGGTCTCGGCGCCGGGATGCTCTGGGTGCTGGCGGCCATCGCCATCGCCGGCGGCCTAGTCGGAATCGCCGTCGCCATCGCCGCCTACCAGCGTCGTCGCATCGACCACCGGGTCTTCGAACAGCCACTGCTGGCCGATGCCTGGGCCATCGACCGGGCCGTGGGCGACTTCATGGGCGGCCCGGGACGGGCCGGCTTCGAGGCCACCACCACCTTCGACGAGCGCATCGTGGACGGCGCCGTCAACGGGGTCGGTACGTCGGTTCGCCGCCTGGCCGGCGTGCTGCGTCGCTTCCACAACGGGCTGGTCCGCACCTACGCCGCCGGCGCCGCACTGGGAGCGGTCGCACTGCTGCTGTGGTTCCTCACGAGGGCCAGTTGGTGATCCCCGTGCTCGCCTCCGCCTCGCCCTCCTTCCCGGTGCTGCCCGCACTGGTCCTCACGCCCCTGCTCGGCGCCCTGTTGGTGATCCTCGGACCCCGCCGCCGCCCGGAACTGTTGAAGCTGGTGGCCGTGCTCGCCACGATGGCGACCGGAGCGCTCACGCTGTGGCTGCTCTCCGCCTTCGACCCCGGAGTCGACGGCTTCCAGTTCGGCAGCCGCCACGCATGGATCGAGGAGCTCGGCATCTCCTGGCTGTTCGGCATAGACGGGATCTCGCTGTTCCTCGTCGCCCTGACGGGGATCCTGTTCCCGATCGCCATCCTGGCCACCGACCCGGGGCACGACAGCCGCGCCTACTACGCCTGGATGCTGGTCCTCGAAGGCGGCGTGATGGGCGTGTTCACCAGCCTCGACCTGGTCATCTTCTTCCTGTGCTTCGAGATCGTGCTCGTCCCGATGTACTTCCTCATCGGCCGGTGGGGCCACGGCAACCGCACCTATGCGGCCACCAAGTTCTTCCTCTACACGATGGCCGGCTCGGCGCTGATGCTCGTCGGCATCGTGTCGCTGGCGTTCCTGCATGCCGACGCCACCGGCGGGCCGCTCACATTCGACCTGATCGCCATCGCCGAGGCGCAGAGCATCGCCACCGAGACCGCCCGCTGGCTGTTCCTGGCCTTCGCACTGGCCTTCGCCGTCAAGGTGCCGATCTTCCCGCTGCACACCTGGCTTCCCGACGCCCACACCGAGGCACCCACCGCAGGTTCCGTGATCCTCGCGGGCGTGCTCCTCAAGTTGGGCACCTACGGGTTCCTGCGCTTCGGCCTGTACCTGTTCCCGGAGGCCACCCACCACTTCGCCCCGGTCTTCCTCGTGCTCGGAGTGGTCGGCATCGTCTACGGGGCGGTCGTCGCCACCATGCAGAAGGACCTCAAGCGCCTGGTCGCCTACTCATCGGTGGCGCACCTCGGGTTCATCATCCTGGGCACGTTCGCCCTCAACACAGAGGGCATCGAGGGCGGCCTGCTCCAGATGGTCAACCACGGCATCTCCACCGGCGCCCTGTTCCTTCTGGTCGGGATGATCTACGAACGACGCCACACGCACCAGATCGCCGAACTGGGTGGACTCCAGAAGTCGGCCCCGATCCTGGCAGCGGTCTTCACCGTGGTGATGCTGTCGTCGATCGGCCTTCCCGGCCTGAACGGCTTCGTCGGCGAGTTCCTCGTGCTGGTCGGGACCTTCAACGCCCACCGTTGGTATGCCGTGGCGGCCGGCGGCGGCGTGGTGCTGGCCGCCCTCTACCTGCTGTGGGCCTACCAGCGGGTGTTCCACGGCCCCGCCGAGGGCGACAACGCGGAGATGCCCGACCTGCGCCTGCGCGAGGGCCTGGTCCTGACACCGCTGCTGGCGTTGATCGTGGTGCTCGGCATCTACCCGAAGCCGGTCATCGAGCGCATGGAGCCGGCGGTCGACGCCCTCGTCGAACACGTTGAACGACACGTCGACGGCTTCCACGAGCCGACCAGCCGCATGGGCGTCGACATCGTCCCTGAAGGTGGCGCGGATTCGGAAGAGGGTCGCTGATGTTCGCCCAGGCCGGAACCGTCGCCACCCCCGAGGTGCTCTGGTGGGCGCTGGTCCCGCTGCTGGTCCTCGCCGGTGCGGCTGTGCTGCTGCTGACCGTCGCCTCGCTGGTGCGGCGGTTGCCCGAGTGGCTGCCTGCCGCCTGGACGATCGTGGCCGGCCTTGCCGTGCTCGTGTCGGTCGTCCCGCTCTGGAACGAGGTCCAGGACGACGGTGCCCGCTCGTTCCTGGCCGGCGCAGTCGGGATCGACGGTTCGACGCTGTTCGTGACCGCCCTGCTCGCCGTCGCCGTGGTAGCCACGGCACTGCTCTCCCGGGCCTACCTCACCCGCGAGGACCTGCCGGGCGTCGAGATCTACGTACTGCTGCTCCTCTCAGCCGCAGGCGGCGTGGTCATGGCATCGGCCAACGACCTGATCGTGCTGTTCCTCGGACTCGAGTTGCTGTCGATCGCCGCCTACGTCATGGCCGCACTACACCTGCGCCGCATCCAGTCGCAGGAGGCGGCCCTCAAGTACTTCGTGCTGGGGGCGTTCGCCTCGGCGTTCCTGCTCTACGGGATCGCACTCGTGTACGGCTCCACCGGCTCCACCGGCCTCGCCCGCATCGCCGGCTACCTGTCGACCACCATCCTGCTCGAGGACGGGATGCTGCTGGCCGGCTTCGGCCTGTTGCTGGTCGGTTTGGGCTTCAAGGTTGCAGCCGTGCCGTTCCACGCCTGGGCCCCCGACGTCTATCAGGGTGCCCCGACCCCGGTGGTCGCCTGGATGGCCGCCGGCGTGAAGGCCGCCGGATTTGCCGCACTGCTGCGGGTCTTCGTGCTGACGTTCGGCTCGTGGTCGGGGGAGTGGCAGCCCGCCGTGTGGGGCCTCGCCATCCTCACCGTGCTGGGCGGATCGATCGTGGCGGTCGTCCAGACCGATGTCAAGCGCATGCTGGCGTACTCGTCGATCGCCCACGCCGGGTTCCTGCTGGTCGGCGTGCAGGCCGCATCCGATCGCGGCACGGCCGCCGTGCTCGCCTACCTCGGGGCGTACACGCTTCTGGCCTGCGGCAGCTTCGCCGTGGTCACCGTCGTGGGTGGCACCGGCGACGACCGCCACGGCCTCGATGCCTACCGGGGACTCGGCGCACGTCGGCCATGGTTGGCCGGTGCATTCGCCGTGCTGCTGCTGGGACAGGCCGGCGTGCCGTTCACGGCAGGCTTCGTGGCCAAGTTCGGCGTGATCGCCGCCGCTGCGGAAGGTCGCTCCTATGCCCTCGCCGGGGTCGCCATGGTGGCCGCCGCCGTAGCCGCCTTCGTCTACCTGCGGATCCTCGTGGCGATGTACATCGAGGACGGAGGCCCGGAAGATGACACCGATGCCACCCCATGGGGACCCCGCATCGTGATCACCGCGTCGGTCGCCCTTGTGCTGTTCCTGGGCGTCGTCCCCGGCCCGCTCGTCGACCTGGCGAGGGACGCCGTCCCCGTCCTGGTGGGGGGTTGAGATGACCCGGGTCACAGCCGGTTCGCGGCCGTTTCACACAGCGAAGGTGACGCTGCCCGCTAACCTCCCCGAAGGGCCGCGACGGCGTCGTCCGGCACTCTTCACGCCCGCCCATCTTCCCGCAATCCGTTAGGTTCACCCTTCGTGTCCGAGTTCCTCCGAAACTGGTTGATGGTCGTTGTCTTCGGCGGCCTCGCCGTCGTGCTGGTCGGCATCTTCATCGGGCTCAGCAGCCTGCTCCGCCCGAAGCGAGCCACCGTCCAGAAGGTCATGAACTACGAGAGCGGCGTCGACCCGCAGGGCGACCGCTGGAGCCAGTCGAACATCCGCTACTACGTGTTCGCCCTCATGTTCGTGCTCTTCGACGTGGAGGCAGTGTTCATCTTCCCGTGGGCCGCCCGACTCGAGTCCTACAGCGTGTTCGGCCTCGTCGAGATGGCCATCTTCATCTTCATCCTCGCTCTGGGCCTCTTCTACGCCTGGCGCAAGCGACTGCTGCGTTGGATCTGAGGAGCAGGACAACGAACTGGACATGGGACTCGTAGAGAACGGCAAACTGCCGAAGCCACTCACAGCGCTGCTCAACGTCAGCCGCAAGTACTCCCTCTGGGTGTACCAGTGGGGCCTCGCCTGCTGTGCCATCGAGATGGGTGCCGCCTTCGCCTCGCCCCGCTACGACGTCATGCGCCTCGGCGTGATCCCGTTCCCGGCCTCGCCCCGCCAGGCCGACCTCGTCGTCGTCTCGGGCACCGTCACCGACAAGATGGCACCGGCGGTCAAGCGTCTCTACGAACAGATGCCCGACCCCAAGTACGTGATCTCGATGGGCTCCTGTGCCAACTGCGGCGGCCCCTACTGGGACTCCTACTCGGTCACCAAGGGCGTCGACCAGATCATTCCCGTCGACGTGTACGTGCCCGGCTGCCCGCCACGCCCCGAGGCGCTACTCGAGGGCATCGTGCTTCTCCAGGAGCGAATCCGATCTGAGGACATGGGCGAACGCTGGAACGGAGACCCCATTGTCGTCTCCTGAGGAATCCGTGGACACGGTCGACGACGTCGAGGCGCCCACCGTCGACGTTGCACGCGACGCCCTCGTGTCGACCCTCGTCGAAGCCCTGGGCGATGGGTTCGTAACCGGCGAGGTGCATCCCGGAGTCGATGTGTGGGTGCGGGTGGCCGCCGACTCCTGGCTGGCCGCAGGCGTCGCCCTCCGCGACCGCTGCGGCATGTCGTACTTCAACTTCCTGTCTGCCATCGACTGGAAGCCCTCGCCCTACGGGCGCGACATGGACGCCCAGGTGGATGGCCCCGAGGTGAGCGAACCTGGACCCATGGAGTGGGGCACCACCGGCGGAGAGACCCGCTTCCAGGTGCTCGCCCGTGTCCACGACCCCGTGTCGGGCCTCGGCATCACGGTCAAGGCCGACCTTCCCGACGACCGGCCCGAGGTCGACTCGTGGATACCCGCCTACGCGGGTGCCGACTGGCACGAGCGGGAGGCCTGGGAGATGTTCGGCATCAGCTTCAGGGGCCACCCCAACCTGGTCCACCTCTACCTGCCTGGCGCCTTCGAGGGGAACCCACTGCGCAAGGACTACCCACTGCTGGCCCGGCGCATCAAGCCGTGGCCGGGGATCGTCGACGTGGAACTCATGCCGGGCGACGACGAGGCGTCGGAAGAAGGCGACGACGCATGACCGACACCCAGCAGATCGCCTACATCGCCGCCCAGGCCGCCGACGCACGCGTGAACGTCGAACTCGAAACCGAGGGCATGACCCTCAACATCGGACCGCAGCACCCGGCCACCCACGGCACCCTGCGCATCATCGTGCGGCTCGACGGCGAACGGGTCGTCGCCGCCGAACCTGTCATGGGCTACATGCACCGCGGCTACGAGAAGCTGGCCGAGGTCCGCACCTACCCGCAGGTCACCACGCTGGTGAACCGCATCGACTGGCTGGGCAGCTTCGCCAACGAGGTCCCGTTCATCCTCGCCGCCGAGCGGCTCATGGAGGTCGAGGCCCCGCCCCGGGCAAGGTGGATCCGCACCGCCCTGTTCGAACTGTCCCGCATCGCCAACGTGATTCTGTTCCTCGGAGACATGGCCGTGCAACTGGGGGCCGTCACCCCCGTCTTCTTCGCTTTTCGCGACCGCGAGTTCGTGCTCAACCAGATCGAGGCGGTCACCGGCGGCCGCTTCCACCCCAACTTCGACCGCATCGGCGGCCTCAAGGACGACCTTCCCAAGGGCTGGATCGAGGAGACCCGGGGCGTTCTCGCCCGCATCCGGACCTTCTGCGACGAAATGGAGGACCTGGTCGCCGGCAACGAGATCTTCGAGGCCCGGACCCGCAACATCGGTGTGGTCCCGGCCGACATCGGCCTCGCCTACGGGCTGTCCGGCGCCAACATCCGGGCCAGCGGCGTCGACTGGGACCTACGTCGCGACAGCGACATGGGCCTCGCCCACCGGGAACTCGACTGGAAGGTCTGGACCCATCCCGACGGCGACTCGTTCGCCCGCTACTGGGTGCGCCTCCAGGAGGTCCGCGAGGCCTGCACCATCGTCGAGCAGTGCCTCGACGGCATCCCCTCCGGGCCGGTCATGGCCAAGGTGCCCCGCATCATCAAGGTGCCAGCCGGAGAGGCCTACGTGGAGACCGAGAACCCGCTCGGCGTCATGGGCTACTACATCGTCTCCAAGGGTGAGCTGGTCCCGTACCGCGTCAAGATCCGCTCGGCGTCGTTCAACAACGTCTCGATCACGCCGTGGCTGCTCGAGGGCGTCTACGTCCCCGACGTCATCTCGATCCTCGCCAGCCCCTACTTCATCCTCGGGGACATCGACCGATGAACACCCTCACCCTCGCCGTCGAGTTGGCCCACTGGCAGCAGACCACCATCCGGGCGGTCGTCGGCCTCGTGGCCGTGCTGCTCCCTGCCGGCACGCTCGTCTACCTGTTCCTGTTCAAGATGATGAGCTTCATGCAGAGCCGGCTCGGCCCCATGGAGGCCGGCCCCTACGGATCGCTGCAGCTCCTCGCCGAGGTCGGCAAGTTCCTCCAGAAGGAGGACATCGTCCCGGAAAACGCCGACCGGATCGTGTTCAAGGCGGCGCCGTTCGTGGTGCTGGTCTCGACGTTCCTGCTTGTTCTGGTCATACCCGGCGGACCGGACCTGATGTTCATCGACGTCGACACGGGCATCTTCCTGGCCCTGGCGGTCTCGTCGATCTCCGTGATCGGGATCCTCATGGCCGGTTGGGCATCGGCCTCCAAGTACTCCCTGCTGGGTGCCCTGCGGGCCACGGGACAGCTCATCGCCTACGAGTTGCCGCTGGTCCTGGCGGTCATGGGCGTCGTCATCCAGGCCGGCACCCTCAACATGCAGGGCATCGTGATGGCGCAGGCCGAGGGGGAGATCTTCGGTTTCGGCGGCATCGGCAGCCCCTTCATCATCACGCAGTTCCTGGGGTTCGCGATCTTCCTGATCGCCGTCCAGGCCGAGCTCACGCAGCCTCCGTTCGACATGCCTATCGCCGAGTCCGAACTCGTCACCGGCTACCTCACCGAATACTCCGGTATGCGCTTCCTGATGTTCTTCATCGGCGAGTTCGCCACCGCCGGCATCTTCTCGGCCCTGGCCGCAACCCTGTTCCTCGGGGGCTGGTACGTGCCGGGCCTGGACCCGACTGACAACCTGTTCAACGTCATCGGCCCGATGGTCCTGCTGGGCAAGATCGTCCTGGTCGCCTTCCTGATCTTCTGGTTCCGGTTCACCTACCCGCGCTTTCGCGAGGACCAACTCCAGACGCTGGCCTGGAAGGTGCTCATCCCGCTGTCGCTCGCCAACATCATCGCAACCGGCGTGCTGAAGGTGGTGTTCTGATGCCCGCTCCCGGGCTTCCCGGCCTCATCAAGGGCCTCGGCGTCACGATGAAGACCATGGTGCGCACGCTCACCAGGGGCTCCCACACCGTCCAGTACCCGAAGGTCAAGGAGGCGCCCGTGACCCGGGCGCGTGGCGTCATCGCCCTGCACGAGGAGAACTGCACGTCGTGCATGCTGTGCGCCAGGGAGTGCCCCGACTGGTGCATCTACATCGAGGGCCACAAGTACCTGGCACCACCGCGGCGTCCCGGCGGCAAGCCCCGCAAGAAGAACGCCCTCGACCGCTTCGACATCGACTATGCGCTGTGCATGTACTGCGGCATCTGCGTCGAGGTGTGCCCGTTCGAGGCCCTGTTCTGGACACCGGAGTTCGAGTACTCCGAGCCCAGGATCGCCGACCTGCTCCACGACAAGACCCTCCTGGGCAAGTGGATGGAGACGGTTCCCGACTTCACGGAGTACGAGGCCGGCAGCGAGGCCAAGAAGGCCAAGGTGCCCCGGTGACCGTGCTGGCCGCCCTCCAGGGCTTCGATTCGCTGATGAGCGGCGACACCGTCGTCGCCCAGAACATCGCGTTCGGGATCCTGGCCCTGGTGATGATCGTGGCGGCCCTGCGCATGGTCACCACCAGCAACGTGGTCCACGCTGCGCTCTACCTCGTGATCGTGCTGGCCGGCGTGTCCGGGATCTTCATCCTGCTGGGCGCCGAGTTTGTCGGCGTCACGCAGGTCCTCGTCTACATCGGGGCGATCGTCGTGCTGTTCCTGTTCGGCATCATGCTCACCCGGGGCGCCCTGGGTGAGGACGAGGAGGCCGACACCGAAAAGCGCCGCATGGCCGTGCTGGTCGGCGTTCTGGTACTGGTCGTCACCGGCGGTGCAGTGCTCGACTCGTTCGGCGACGCCGCCGTGAACCGTGCCGCCCCGAGCCTCACCGCCGAGATCGGTGACACGATCTTCAGCCAGTACATCGTCCCGTTCGAGGCCGTGTCCGTCCTGCTGCTGGCCGCCCTCATCGGGGCGATCGTCGTGGCGAGGAAGGACTGAGATGCTGCTCAACCAGTTCCTCCTCCTCGCCGCCGCCCTGTTCGCCATCGGCGTCTACGGCGTGCTGGCCCGACGCAACGGCGTGCTCGTCCTCATGTCGATCGAACTGATCCTCAACGCCGTCAACATCAACCTGGTTGCCTTCTCGGCGGTCCGCGCGACCGTCGGCGGCGAGATCTTCGCCCTGTTCATCATCGCCGTGGCCGCCGCCGAGGTCGGTGTGGGGCTGGCCATGGTGCTGCTGCTGTACCGGAACCGCCGCAGCATCGACCTCGCCGGCATCGACCAGTTGAGGGGCTGACGTGACCGATCTGCTCACCCTGGCCGCCACGACGGCATCCGGCCTGTCCCTCGGGATCACCGAGGGCGGGAGTTGGCTGCTGCGCAACGCCTGGCTGATCCCGGCGCTGCCGGCGCTGTCGTTCCTCGGGATCCTGTTCTTCGGCAAGCGGATGCCGAGGGGCGGCTCCGAACTCGGCATCGCCCTCGTCGGCATCGCCTTCGTGCTGTCGCTGCTGACCGCCGCCGCGTGGATCGACCACCGCGACAACTTCGAGGGCGAGGAGGTTCATCGGGCCGTCGCCGCCGCCGAGGGCCACGCCGCCGAGGGCCACGCCACCGAGGGCCACGCCGCCGGCCATCCCTCCCTGGCCGTTCACAACACCGTCACCTGGTTCGAGCTCAACGACGTCACGTTCACCGCCGGCACCCTCGTCGACGGGCCCGCCGTGATGATGCTGGTGGTCGTCACCCTCGTCTCGTTGCTGGTGCACGTGTATTCCACCGAATACGTCGCCGGCGACCAGCGCTACACGCACTTCTTCGCCTTCCTGTCGCTCTTCACCGCCTCGATGCTGCTGCTCGTCGTCTCCGAGAACACGCTGCAGCTCCTGGTTTCGTGGGAGTTGGTCGGCGTCTGCTCCTTCGTGCTGATCGGCCACTGGTGGGAGGAGAAACCCAACAGCGACGCAGCGCTCAAGGCGTTCCTCACCAACCGGGTCGGCGACATGGGCCTCATCGTCGGTGTCACGATCCTGTTCTTCACCGTCGGCTCGGCACTACCCGGTCAGTTCGGTTCGTTCTCGATCGCCGAGACGAATGCCCTGGCGGGCGCCGGCCGGCTCTCGCACACGGCGCTGCTGGTGGCGTCCTGCTGCCTGATGGCCGCCGTCATGTCGAAGTCAGGCCAGTTCCTCCTGCACACCTGGCTGCCGGACGCCATGGCCGGACCCACACCGGTCTCGGCGCTCATCCATGCCGCCACCATGGTCGTCGCCGGCGTGTTCATGATCGCCCGCATGTACGGCGTGTTCTTCGAGGGCTTCTCGATCGGCGGCAGCTCGATCAACCTCATGGCCCTCATCGGCGGGCTCACGACCCTGGTCGGCGCCTGCCTTGCGTTCGTACAGCGCGACATCAAGAAGGTGCTCGCCTACTCGACCATCTCACAGCTGGGATACATGGTCATGGCCCTCGGCGTCGGTGCCTGGACGGCGGCCCTGTTCCACCTGTTCACGCACGCCTTCTTCAAGGCCTGCCTGTTCCTCGGGTCGGGGGCGGCCGCACACGCCGTGCACTCGTTCGACATGAAGTCAGACATGGGCGGCCTCCGAAAGCACATGCCGCACACCTACCGGACGTTCGTCATCGGATCGATCGCCCTCGCCGGGCTGCCGCCGTTGGCCGGCTTCTGGTCCAAGGACGAGATCCTCGTAGGCACCGGCGGCTGGGGCCTGTTCGGCGGCACCGGCGGCAACGGCGCCTACACGTTCATGCTGGTCATGGGAGTCACCACCGCCGCGTTGACCGCCGCCTATATGACCCGCTGCATCTACCTCACCTTCTTCGGCGAGTTCCGCGGCCACGGCACCCCCCACGAGTCGGGCCCACGCATCGTCGTTCCGCTCTGGATCCTCGCCGGACTCGCCATCGTGGCCGGCCTCCTGAACCTCCCGAAGGGCTTCCCGCTGGTACCCGGGTCGCTCCAGGAGCGGTTCGGCCACTTCGTCGAACCGGTCGCCGCCTACTTCCCGTCGATCTCGCACGGCACGCCCAGCTGGTCGCTGGCGATCGCGTCGACGCTGGTGGTCCTGTCCGGGATCGCCGTGGCCGGCTGGTACTACTTCGTCAAGGTCGAGGCAGCCTCGAAGGCCGCCGGTGAGAGCCTCACCGAACTCCCGGACGGCCTGACCAGCAGATACCCGCTGGCGAAGATGGGCCACACCTTCCTCGTCCAGAAGTACTACCTGGACCACCTCTACACCGACATCATCGCCGGCGGCACCAAGGGGCCTGTCGCCGCTGCCGCCTACAAGGTCGACCAGGACGTCATCGACGGCGTCGTCAATGCTGCCGGGGAGAACGCCGTCAAGGCGGGCAACCTCGTGTACCACCGCTTCGACCAGTTGGTCGTCGACGGCATCATCAATACCTCGGGTCGCGCCTCATCGGGTGCGGGCGGAGAACTCCGAAAAATCCAGACCGGCAAGGTCCAGGACTATGCGGCGATCCTTTTCGCCGCTGCCACGGTCCTCGCCGGGATACTCATCGTCATCGTCTAGGAGACGGCCGACATGGAAAATCTGCTCGACGGTTGGGGCCTCACGGTCGTAACGTTCTCACCGCTGGTGGGTGTGGCGCTCATGCTGCTCATCCCCCGCTACCAGGAGGACCGGCACAAGCTGGTCGCCCTCGTCACCTCGTTGTGGGTGGCGCTGGTCGCCGTGCTGCTCCTCATCGAGTTCGACATCGGCCACACCGACCGGCTGCAGTTCGCCGTCGACAGGGTCTGGATCGACGTCATCTCGAGCCACTACTCGATGGGGATCGACGGCATGTCGTTGCCGCTCATCCTGCTGACCGTGCTGATCGTGCCGTTGTGCATCGTCTACAGCTGGAACCACTTCCCCGAGCCCCACAACCCCAAGGCGTTCCTGATCCTGATCCTGATCCTCGAGACCGGGATGGTCGGCACGTTCGCCGCCCAGGACCTGGTCCTGTTCTTCGTGTTCTTCGAAGTCGTGCTGCTCCCGATGTTCTTCATGATCGCCGTCTGGGGTGGCCCGAACAGACGCTACGCCTCGCTCAAGTTCTTCCTGTTCACGCTGTTCGGATCGGCGCTGATGCTGGTGAGCTTCCTGGCCCTGTTCTTCCTGACGGGCGCCGAGTCGTTCGTGTTCACCGACCTGGCCGACGCCGTGGCATCCCACGGGGTGTCGCGCACGGCCCAACTCTGGATCTTCGGCGGCATGTTCCTCGGCTTCGGCATCAAGGTGCCGATGTTTCCGTTTCACACCTGGCTGCCCGACGCCCACACCGAGGCCCCGACGGTCGGCTCGGTGATCCTGGCGGCCGTGCTCCTGAAGCTCGGCACCTACGGCTTCATCCGCATCGCCATCCCGATCCTCCCTGAGGCCGCTGTCGAGTGGGCCCCCTGGATCGGCCTGCTGGCGGTCATCGGCATCATCTACGGTGCCCTCGGCTGCCTCGCCCAGACCGACATGAAGCGCCTCATCGCCTTCTCGTCGGTGGCCCACATGGGCTTCGTGATGCTCGGCATCGCCACCCTCACCGACTTCGGCATCAACGCCGCCGTCATGGGCATGGTCGCCCACGGCCTCATCACCGGGATGCTCTTCTTCCTCGCCGGCTCGATGAAGGAGCGCTACCACACTCTCGAGATCAGCAGCCTGGGCGGCCTGCTCGTACAGGCACCCCGCATGGGCTGGATCTTCGGCCTCTGTGCGATGGCGTCGCTGGGCCTGCCGGGGCTGGCCGGCTTCTGGGGGGAGTTCCCGGCGATCCTGTCGGCCTACAGCCCGGCCAACGGCGTGCCGGTCGAGACCTTCCGCACCTTCATGGTCATCGCAGCGGTCGGCACGGTCCTGGCCGCCGGCTACCTGCTCTGGCTGCTCCAACGGGCCGCCTTCGGCACGCCGCCGGACGAGTTCGCGAACGATCCGCACATCACCGACACGTCGCGTGAAGAGTGGATCGCATGGGCGCCGATGCTCGTCCTGATCGTCGCCATCGGCGTCTACCCGAACCTCGTGTTCCGGCTCTCCGATGGCGCCGTCGATGCCTCGCTGCACCAGTGCCTCAAGGTTGAAGCCTCGGAACTGACAGCCGAACAGGCAAGGGCGCTGGGTTGTGCCGACGTCTACGAGATCTCGGTCGCCGACGAACATGGCGTTGACGAGCATGCGGCGGTTGGGGGCTGACCCGTGTCCGTCGAGCTGCTGACCCTGGCGTTCGAGCGCCCGCCGATCGACTGGCACGCCTTCGCGCCCGAGATCACGCTGCTGTGCGTCGGTGTCCTGATCACTTTGGTCGACATCGTCTTCCTCGAAAGGGCCCGGCCCTACACGGCGGCGCTGGCCGGACTCGGGGTGCTGGCAACGCTCATTCCGATCCTGACGCTCGCCCTCGACGGCGCCGACCGCACCATGTTCGGCGGCGCCTACGTGGTCGACGACTTCGCGCTCGTCACCAAGGCCATCTTCCTGCTGGCCGGCTACGTCGTGATCCTGCTGTCCACGAACTACGTGGCCGAGGGCGACTACTGGGAGAACGAGTACTACGGCCTGCTGCTGGCATCGCTCATGGGCATGGTGATGATGGCGTCGTCGCGCGACCTCATCTCGATCTTCGTGGCGCTCGAGCTGCTGTCGATCCCGGCCTACCTGATGGTGGCGTGGCGCAAGCGCGACCTGCGTTCCAACGAGGCGGGGCTCAAGTACTACCTGATGGGCGTGTTCGCCTCGGCAGTGATGCTCTACGGCATGTCGCTGCTGTTCGGCGTGGCCGGCTCGACGCAACTGTCGCACATCGCCGACGCCCTGGTCGGCGCCGGACCGTCGGTGGCGGTCATCACCATGGGCATCGTGTTCGTCGTGGCCGGGTTCGCCTTCAAGGTCTCGGCGGCGCCGTTCCACACCTGGGCGCCCGACGTCTACGTGGGTGCCCCCACCCCGGTCACGGCGTTCCTGGCGGTCGCCTCGAAGGCCGCGGGCTTCGTCGCCCTGCTGCAGCTCGTCTACGTCGGCTTCTATGCGCGGCCCGAGGTGTTCGAGCCGCTGGTCTGGATCCTCGCCGCCGTGTCCATGACGGTCGGCAACCTGATCGCCCTGCGCCAGACCGACCTGGTGCGGCTCATGGCCTACTCGGGCATCGCCCAGACCGGCTTCATCATCGCCCCGCTTGCGGTGGCCGGGCACAGCGGCGCAATCGGCGACCAGGCCCTGTCGGCGGTGGTCACCTATCTGGCCGTCTACGCCGCCATGAACCTGGGCGCCTTCGCCGTCATCATCACGCTGGCCCGCCGCAGCGGTTCCACCGAGATCGGGTCGTTCTCGGGCGCCTTCCACTACGCCCCGGCGATGACGGTAGCCATGACGATCTTCTTCGGGTCGCTGGCCGGCATCCCGCCACTGGGCGGCTGGTTCGCCAAGTTCGAGGTCTTCCGGGTGCTGGCGACCGCCGGCGAGCCGTGGGGCTACGCCCTGGCGGTGATCGCCGCCGTCAACGCCGTGATCGCGCTGTACTACTACGCCGCCGTGCTCCTGAAGATGTGGGCCGAGGATGCGCCCGAGGGCGACCACCGCCCGGTGCCGTTCACCCCGTCGCTGACCTCGGCGCTGGTCATCTGCGGCGGCGTGACGCTGCTGTTCGGGGTCGTGCCCCAGGTGGTGGCACGCTTCACCGACGTCAGCCTGCTGGCCCTCGGGGGCTGACATCGCCGGTCCCGTCGACCGGCTGACGGCGCTGGTCCGCGGACAGGGTCCGCTGTGCTTCGATGAGTACGTCGACGCCTGCCTCTACGACCCTGCCGAAGGCTTCTACGCATCGGGTGGTGCTGCCGGCCGTCGGGGGGACTTCATCACGAGCCCCGAGGTCGGGCCGCTGTTCGGTGCCGTGCTGGCCCGCTGGATGGACGGCGTCTGGGAGCGGCTCGGCCGACCGGTCGACTTCACCGTGGTCGAGGCCGGTGCGGGACGGGGCACGCTGGCCCGCTCGGTGCTGGCCACAGCCCCCGCCTGTCTGGCCGACGGCCGGTACATGGCTGTCGAGCGGTCCGACGCCCTACGTGAGGGCCTTCCTTCTGGTGTCGAGCAACTCTCCGACCTGCCGGACGGTCCGGTCACGGGGGTGGTCGTGGCCAACGAACTGCTCGACAACCTGGCCTTCCGTATGCTCGCGGCGTTCGACGGCGCCTGGCACGAGGTCCGGGTCGGTGTCGGAGATGAGGGCTTCGTCGAGGTGGTGGGGGAGGCGGTCGACGTGGTCGGCCTGCCCGACCCGGTCGACGGCGCCCGGATCCCGCTGCAGGATGACGCCGCCGCCTGGGTGGGCCGGGCCCTGGGCCTGCTCGACCGGGGCGTGCTGCTGGCGTTCGACTACGCCTCGACGACGGCCGACCTGGCCCAACGTCCGTGGGGCGAGTGGCTGCGCACCTACCGGGGCCACGAGCGCGGCGGCCACCCGCTCGACGCCCCCGGCAGCCAGGACGTGACCGTGGAGGTCGCCATCGACCAGCTCCCAGGCACACCGACCGTCACCACACAGGTGGCATTCCTGCTGGCCAACGGCATCGACGACCTCGTCGACGAGGGCCGCCGACTCTGGCAGGAAGGCGCCGCCACCGGCGACCTGGCCGCCATGGGGGCCCGCAGCCGCATCACCGAATCCGAGGCCCTCCTCGACGAAACGGGCCTCGGCGGGTTCGCAGCACTCGAGTGGACGGTGGAGGCCACCGCCTCCTGACGGGTCGTGTCGCGTTCGCTAGGGTCGACGGGTCGCAACGTCGAGACGAAGGAACAAGGTCGCGTCATGGGTGAGCCCACCATCGAGGACTACTACGTCGAGGACCGGACCTTCCCGCCGTCTGCGGAGTTCGCCGCCGCGGCCCACCTGTCCGACCGATCGCACCACGACGAGGCAGCCGTCGACTACGAGGCCTTCTGGGCCCGCCAGGCCCGAGAACTGCTCACCTGGGACGAGGACTTCCACACCACCCTGCAATGGGACCTCCCCTACGCGGAGTGGTTCATCGGCGGCAAGTTGAACCTGTCGGCCAACTGCCTCGACCGCCACGTCGAGGCCGGCCACGGCGACCGCATCGCCTACTTCTGGGAGGGCGAGCCCGGCGACACCCGCCAGATCACCTACGCCGAACTCCTCGACGAGGTCAGCCGCTTCGCCAACGTGCTCAAGGGCCTCGGCCTCGAACGCGACGACCGCATCGCCATCTACATGCCGATGATCCTCGAACTTCCGATCGCCATGCTGGCCTGCACCCGCATCGGGGTCGCCCACAGCGTCATCTTCGGCGGCTTCTCACCCGACTCGATCGTCGACCGCTGCGAGGACGCCGAAGCCCGCCTCGTCATCACCGCCGACGCCGGCTACCGCCGCGGTGCCCCGTCGGCCCTGAAGGTCAACGTCGACGCCGCACTCGACATCGGCGCCCCCAGCGTCGAGCACGTCGTCGTCGTCAACCGCTGCGACACCGAGGTCACCATGGCCGACGGGCGCGACCTCTGGTGGCACGACCTCATGGCCGACGCCTCACCCGACTGCCCCGCCGAGCCGATGGACAGCGAGCAACTCCTGTACCTGCTCTACACCTCGGGCACCACCGCCAAGCCCAAGGGCATCATGCACACCACCGGCGGCTACCTGACCCAGGTGGCATACACCCACAGGTACGTGTTCGACGTGCGCCGCAACGAGGACGTCTACTGGTGCGCCGCCGACATCGGCTGGGTCACCGGCCACAGTTACATCGTCTACGGACCGCTCACCAACGGCTGCACCTCGGTCATGTACGAGGGCACCCCCGACACCCCGCGGCCCGAACACCGCACCGGCGACCGGGCCGACTGGCCCAGGGATCGGCTCTGGGACATCATCGAGCGCTACGGCGTCACCCAGCTCTACACGGCACCCACCGCCATCCGGACCTTCATGAAGTGGGGCGCCGAAGATCCCGCCCGCCACGACCTCTCGTCGCTGCGGGTGCTCGGCACCGTCGGCGAGCCCATCAACCCCGAGGCCTGGATGTGGTACCACGAACACATCGGCGGAAGTTCGTGCCCGATCGTCGACACCTGGTGGCAGACCGAGACCGGCGGCCACATGATCTCGCCGATGCCCGGCGTCACCACCACCAAGCCCGGTTCGGCCTGCCACGCCATCCCCGGCGTGTTCGCCGAAATCGTCGACGATGCGGGCAACCCGGTCGAGCGGGGTGGCGGCTACCTCACCATCACCCGCCCGTGGCCGGCGATGCTGCGCGGCATCTGGGGCGACCCCGAGCGCTACCACGACACCTATTGGTCGCGCTTCGAGGGCCGCTACTTCGCCGGCGACGGCGCCAAGGTCGACGACGACGGCTATCTGTGGCTACTCGGCCGCGTCGACGACGTCATGAACGTGTCGGGCCACCGCATCTCCACCGCCGAGGTCGAGTCGGCGCTCGTCGACCACCCCGCCGTCGCCGAGGCCGCCGTGGTCGGCGCCACCGATGCCACCACCGGCCAGGCCATCATCGGCTACGTGATCCTGCGCGGCGGCAACGAGGCGACCCCCGAACTGGGCGAGGAGGTCCGGGGCCACGTGGCCACCAAGCTCGGCCCGATCGCTCGTCCGAAGGCCGTCTTCCTCGTGCCGGACCTGCCCAAGACCCGAAGCGGCAAGATCATGCGCCGGCTGCTGCGCGACGTCGCCGAGGGCCGCGACCTGGGAGACACCACCACGCTGGCCGACGCCGGCGTGGTCGCCGAGATCCGGGAACGGGCTGCCGAGTCCCCCGAGGAGGACTGAACCGTCTCCGGGGTCCGTATCGCCCGGGACGGGGTGCCGGGCCCTGGCCCGGTGGTAATCGTCGACGTCGACGGGGTGCTCTCGGACGCCTCGGGCCGCCAGCACCACCTGGACGGCCCGGTGCGCGACTGGGCGGCGTTCTTCGAGGCCTCCGTCGACGATCCGCCGATCCCCGAGGGCATCCGACTGGTCGAGCGGTTCTGTGACGGCCGCACCATCGTGCTGCTGACCGCCCGCCCGGCAAGACTGGCCGACACGACCGTGGCGTGGATGGAGCGCCACGCCGTGCCGTGGGACCTGCTCGCCATGCGGGCCGACGATGCCGGCCACGTCACCTCCCCCGACGTGAAGCGTGCGATCCTCACCGGGCTGCGCNGCCGACGGCTANGAACCGACCCTCGCCATCGACGACGACCCGCGCAACCTGGCCATGTACCGCTCCGAGGGCGTCCCCACCGTCTACCTGCACTCCGGGTACTACGACTGACGGTCTTCCCGGCCTCCCGCCACCGGGCCGATCGCCGGGCACCGCTCCGGCTCACGGAGACGCTCGCCTCCGCGGCACGCTGCCCTCCCAACCCAACCTCGACCGTCGGCTTCCGCCCCAACCGGAACGCCGGTGGGTGGGCATCTGCCCTACCGGGAACATCGACCCCGGCGAGCGAATTGTCCGGGTAGTACTCTGCCGGAAGCACTCCTGCAGNANGCGAACTGCGAATGGTCCACTCCCGGCGAGTATCGACTTCTGTACGACCTGGCGCCGCGTGTCGCATCTTGGACATGAGTCTGTTCGCGGCAGCGATCGTCCTCGTGGCCCTGGCAACGACGGTTCCGGGTGCCGCCAGCGCGTCGGAACCATCGGTGGTCGGTGAACCCGTGGTCCTGGATATGCCGGATGTCAAGCCTCCCCAGATCGGGGATCCGATCGGAGAGGCCGAGATGCAGGACCTCCGAACAGTCGCGGATCAGCGCGAGATCAGCCTTGNNGAAGCCATCGAGCGGTACGCATGGCATGACGACTTCGCAATGGCGGCCGACAAGATCCGGACGAACCAGTCAGCAGCCTTCGCACATGCAGTGATCGACGGGCCGAACTCGGCCGNGATCTGGTTTTCCGGTGATGCGCCCGAGAGGTCACGGGCCGTGCTCGCTGACTTCGAGAGACACTTCCCGCACGTCTCGGTCACAGTGCGGACCGGACACGGGATTTCCGAGAACGAGATCGATAACGCTGTCGTCGCAGCTCACGTCGCTGTTCACGATCGTGAGGAAGTCGACGACGCCTCGACGTGGTATGACCACGAGACACGTCAGATCTCCGTCGTCGTTCCGGCGTCACGGGGTCCGTTCGACCGGATAGACCTGTCGAGCCTCGAGGTGGCTGCATCGGACGCCGTGGATGCCGCGATCGGCGAGGCTCGACTGCTGGGAGTATCTGTTCGTGTGACCCGATCGAACTCGGTCGTTCTCTCTCGCGAGGACAGTTCTTCTCGCCATCACGGTGGGGAGGCCCTGACTGATTGCACTTCAGGCTTTGGCACACGTGCTGCCAGTCCGACGTCAGGCAAGCGTGGCATTTCGACCGCTGGGCACTGCCCCAATTCCCAGACGGACGACGGCGATCAGNTGGCGTTCATTGCCGGTTACGACTGCCTGTTCGGCGACTTCCAGTTGCACACGGGACCCGACCTCGAGACGGACGACTTCTACTCCGGGAACTCGAGCACCTTGGAGGTGTACCTGCGCGACCTCTCTGGCTTCGGGGTGGCCGTGAACGGCCAGTGGTTGTGCAGGAACGGCAAGACGAGCAAGAAGGATTGCCAGCAGGTCAGGAAGAACAGCGTGTGTTCCGGCGTCAACTGCTACATGCTCCAAATGGGGGCCGACCTGTCGGCCGGTGGGGACAGNGGGGCACCGGTGTTCTGGGGAACCACCGCGTATGGACTCCACGAGGGCTCGATGTACGACCCGTTCTGGCCGTTCGACCGCGACACAGTCTCGAGGGCGGACATGCTCCACGAAGCCCTACCGAACTGGCACTGGGCCACGTNGTGAAGCGCGCCGCACCCCGTGCTGCCTCGAAGTCCTGNGTGAACGGCGACCTGTCGGTCTCAGGTACCCTTGGCAGTTGATTGACGAGCGGCAGTGCAGGNTTCGGGTGTTCGTGCATAGGAAGAGGCTGTTGCTCGGTGTTGCGGGAGTCGGCCTGTTCGCGGCCGGCTTCATAACGGCGGTGGCCATCTGGTTGAACGCCGGCGACGGTGCCTGGAGGTCGACGGTCGCGGTGCTGGAGGCACGGGTCGACGCGGATGCGAACCGGCTGTCACTCAGTGTCGCCTCGTGCAACGGTGCACCGAAGGCGGGAGTGACCTACGGCGAGCCGCACCCCGAGGTGGAGGTGATCGCGTTCTCGACCTTCATGCACGGTGATGACTGCCTCGACAGGGTGGCGTTGTCGGTCCCGGTCAGCANGGGTGGACCGATCCCATCGCACATCCTCGATCGCCACTCGGGACGGGTCCTCGAGGTCCTCGACCGGGGTGGCAGTGGCTAGCGGGGACCGGTGCGCCTCCGGGTGACGTGGTGGGCGATGGCGACGGCGAGGGCCAGGACCGGGAGGGGGAGCGTCACGACGAGGGCGATCAGCCATGCCAGCTGCCGGTCGCGGTCCCGCCAGGCGGCCGCCACCGCCGAGGCCCACACGTAGACCGCCGCCACGGCCGTCGCCAGTACGAACAGCACCCACAGCAACCGCATCCCACGATCGTCGCACACGCCGGGCCGCCGATGCCGATGCCAAGANGGGGGTCGGTGGCCGTACGATTGGGGGNNACCCCGANNCNAGGAGNNCCNCCNCACCNATGATCAACGGCATGAAGACCTTCGCACTGCTGGCCCTCCTCGGCGGGTTGTTCGTCGTGGTCGGTGGGGCCATCGGCGGCACCGGCGGGCTGGTGCTCGGGTTGGGGCTGGGGCTGGTCATCGTCGGCAGCGCCTACTGGTTCAGCGACAAGGTCGCAATCGCCTCCGCCAAGGCGAAGCTCGCCGGCCCGGAGCAGTTTCCCGACTACCACCGGGTCATGACCGAGCTCACGCAGGCTGGCGGGCTGCCGATGCCGAAGCTCTACGTGTCACCCAACCCGCAGCCCAACGCCTTCGCCACCGGCCGCAACCCCGACCATGCAGCGGTCGCCATCACGCAGGGCCTCATCGACAACCTCTCCTGGTACGAGATCCGCGGCGTGCTGGCCCACGAACTCATGCACGTCCGCAACCGCGACATCCTCATCGGCTCGGTCGCCGCAGCCGTCGGCATGGGCATCACCATGATTGCCCGCATGGCGATGTTCGCCTCGATGTTCGGTGGGGGAGGCCGCAACCGCAACAGCAACATGTTCGGCCAGATCGCCTTTGCCATCCTCGCTCCGATCGCCGCCCTCATGATCCAGGCTGCCATCAGCCGCAGCCGGGAGTTCCAGGCCGACGCCTCAGCCGCCCGACTGATCGGTGATGGCGAGCCACTGGCCCAGGCGCTCGAGAAGCTCGAGTACGCCGCCGCCCGCATCCCGTCCGGCGTCGACCCGAACCAGGCATCCGCCTACATCGTCAACCCGCTCAGGGCCGACGCCCGCGGGGGCGGAGGCGTGCCGAGGATGTTCTCGACGCACCCGGCGACGGCCGACCGGGTCGTCCGCCTGCGCGAGGGCAGCTGGCGTGGTGGCACCATGCAGGGCGGGCCCATTTCCTAGGGCCTGCCTCCCGGGGACCGACGCCCCGGTCTCAGTCCCGGAAGTTCGTGAACTGCAGGGGCAGGTCGAGGTTCGCCTCCCTGATGGCGGCGATCACCTCCTGCAGCGCATCACGCTTCTTGCCGGTGACCCGAAGTTGGTCGCCCTGGGTCTGCGACTGGATTCCCTTGAGCCCCAGACCCTTGACCAGCTTGTTGATCGTGCGGGCGTCGTCGCCCGAGATGCCGGCCCTGAGGCCGGCAACCTGGCGTGATCTGCCGCCGCCGGCCTGTTCGACGTTGCCCCAGTCGAGGACCTTGAGCGAGACCTTGCGACGCACCAACTTCTCCTCGAGCACCACGAGTAGGGCGGCCAGGCGGTCCTCGGTGGAGGACTCGAGCCTGATGCCGTCGCCGGACAGTTCGACGACCGAGTCGGTGCCCTTGAAGTCGAAGCGGGTGGCTGCCTCACGGGCGGCCTGGTCCACGGCGTTGCGGACCTCCTGGAAATCGATCTCGGATACCACGTCGAAGGAAGACATGGCCGGCACGCTACCGGTCCTCGGCTGGCACGCCCCCGCCCGACCCGCGCCGTCCGCCGCTATCCTCCGCGTCTCCCGGGTCGGTGCCCGAGTGGCCAAAGGGAACGGGCTGTAAACCCGTCGGCATTGCCTTCGGAGGTTCAAATCCTCCCCGGCCCACGCTCGAAATCTGGATCGGACCCGCCTCGTGCGGGTCCGCTTCGNGTCGGGNCTCAGTCCAGGAGCNCCTGCATGAGGGTCACGTCCTGCCAGCGGCNGAACTTGCGGCCCACCTCGCGCTCGACCCCGACCAGGGTGAAGCCGTGCTTACGGTGCAGAGCGACACTCGCCTCGTTGCCATCCCCGATGCGTGCCATCACACAGTGGAAGCCGCTGTCGCGGGCNGTCGACAGGAGTTCGCCCAACAGNCGGTCGGCAACCCCATGTCCCCGGTGATCCCCGTGGACGTACACGGAGTTCTCGACCGAGGTCCGGTAGGCGNCCCGCTCCCTGAACGGCGAGAGCGAGGCGAAGCCGACCACGTCGCCGTCGAGTTCGGCGACGAGCACGCTGAACGCCCCCGACCGCGCCGTAAGCCAGGCCACCTGGTCCTCGGTCGACCGCTCGACGAGGTCGAACGTCGCCGTCGAGGTCAGGACCTCGTGGTTGTAGATCGACCGGATCGCCTCGGCGTCGTCGGGTCGGGCGAGGCGCACATGCATGGCGGGCATGGTACAGACGGTCCACCGCCTGAAGCCGCTGCACATGTTGGGGATGCCCCGGTGCCGTGGCATCCTTTGGCGTCCGCTAACNGCGGTCGAGCTCCCTTAGCTCAGTCGGCAGAGCGTCTCCATGGTAAGGAGAAGGTCGACAGTTCGATTCTGTCAGGGAGCTCGCTGGCGACGTAGCTCAGCTGGTGAGAGCGCCCGACTCATAATCGGGAGGTCGACAGTTCGAATCTGTCCGTCGCTACCCAGTCCAGCACCCACCACCCGCAATCCCAGAGAGCGAGCCCTGCGAAAATGGCGTCCGACAAGCGAGTGTCCGTCACCCTGGAATGTCAGGAGTGCAAGCGGCGCAACTACATCNCCACCAAGTCCAAGGTCAACACCCGCGAGCGCATCGAGATCAAGAAGTACTGCCGCTGGTGCCGCACCCACGTGCCCCACAAGGAGACCCGCTGAGCGATCGCCGGCGTGCCGAAACCCCCGGTTCCCCGGCCGGGGCGGCTGGTNCCCTGTGGCCGGTTCAGCGCCAGTCCACCCGGACAGGAGTCGAACGAAAAGGGCAGTGGCTCAATTGGCAGAGCACCGGTCTCCAAAACCGGCGGTTGAGGGTTCGAGTCCCTCCTGCCCTGCGAATCCCCCGACGGTGTCCACCCGGCGGGGAGTGCACGGCCAGAACCGCCCCTAGGCTGACCGACCGACCGACCGACCAACGAACCTCTCCATCCCCTGAAGGCTCCACCATGTCCATGAACCGCGAACAGAGGCGCATGATGCAGCGCCAGGGTGAGGTCGACGCCGACGGCGAGCCGATCCGCACCCGTCGTGAGTCCTCCCAGCAGCGGACGAAGGAAGAGCGCACAGGGCCCCTCCAGTTCTTCCGGGAATGCCGGGCCGAGCTGCGCAAGGTTGCCTGGCCGACCCGCTCCGAGACCCTCAACTACACGGTCGTCGTCGTGATCACCATCACGATCGTCACGGTCCTGGTTGCCGGCCTCGACTGGCTGTTCTCCAATTCCATCCTCGAACTGTTCGACGTCTGATGAGCATCAACGAAGAAACCGAGATCTCCGTCCAGGAGGCCGCCGACCTGCTGCCCACCGGCACGGTCGACCCCGTGGTGGCCGAAGCCGACCCGACCAGCGTAGAACCTGCTTCCGAGCCGGCCGTCGAACCCGCACCCGAGGCCGAGCCGCCGATTGCCGACGAGGTCCACGTCGTCGTCGACGAGGATGGGCTCTTCGAGAAGGAGGTCGAGGCCCGGACACCGGTCGAGAGCCCCTACGACCGGCCCGGCAAGTGGTTCGTCGTGCACACCCAGTCGGGTTACGAGAAGAAGGTCAGCCAGAACCTCGAATCCCGTATCAAGTCGATGGAACTCGAGGACCGGATCCACGAGGTCGTCATCCCCATGGAGGACGTTGTCGAGTTCCGCAACGGCCGCAAGGTGACCGTCTCGAAGAAGATGTTTCCCGGCTACCTGCTCGTCCGATGCCACATGGACGACTTCATTTGGGCTGCGGTACGCGACACGCCGGGGATCGTCAACTTCGTGGGTTCCGGCGGGAAGTCCGGGAAGTCGCTGCCCCTCGGTCGTCGCGAGGTCGAGAACCTCCTCCAGGTCCCGGACGAGGACAGCCCCGAAACCCCCCGCAAGACCCGGGCCCGGTTCGGATACGAAAAGGGCGAGACCGTGCGGGTCAAGGAAGGCCCGTTCGCCGATTTCTCCGGCGAAATCATCGAGATCAACGAGGACCAACTCAAGGTCAAGGTGCTGGTCAACATCTTCGGTCGGGAGACCCCGGTCGAACTCGAGTTCTCCCAGGTGGCCCAACTCTAGGCACCCCACGGCGGCCACCATGGTGGGAGCCACGCGGGTTGGTAAAGCCCCGGGCTCCGACCAGACTTGGCCGTCCTCAAGAGTCGGCGTGGCTCCACGTCGGTACCGATCCCCGAGTAGTAGAGAGTTCCGGAACATGGCCAAGACCAAGCCCGTCGCCGCAATGGTCAAGATCCAGATTCCCGCCGGCGCGGCATCTCCCGCGCCGCCCGTGGGCACAGCCCTCGGGCCCCACGGCGTCGCGATCATGGACTTCTGCAAGGAATACAACGCCCGCACCGAGGACAAGCGCGGCCAGATCATTCCGGTAGAGATCACCATCTACGAGGACCGCTCGTTCTCGTTCGTGACCAAGACGCCGCCCACCTCTTTCCTGGTACGCCAGGCCGCCGGCGTCGACAAGGGTTCCCAGAACCCGGGGCGCGAAGAAGCAGGCACGATCACCTGGACCCAGGTGACCGAGATCGCCGAGGTCAAGATGCCCGACCTCAACGCGATCGACGCCGAGGATGCCAGGTTGCAGGTCGCCGGCACCGCCCGCAGCATGGGCATCGCCGTCGTCTGACCGCACTGAACCACAACCGAACGCAGCGGCCATCCGAACGGATGGTTCCGGGACAGGAGAGGACCTCGCTCCGCCGGCGGCAACCGCGACACCGAGGGAGCCAGGAGGAATGGCGACATGGCAAGGGGAAAGCGGCATACGGATGCCGTCACACGATTCGACCGGGAGCACCAGTATCCGGCCCATGAGGCCCTCGAGTTGGTGAAGGGCTTCCCGGCAGCCGGGTTCGACGAGAGNGTCGACCTGGCGATCCGCCTCGGAGTAGACCCCCGGAAGTCCGAGGAGATGATCCGCGGCACGGTTGCGTTGCCCTCCGGTACCGGTAAGNACGTCCGCGTGGCGGTCTTCGCCCAGGGCGCCGCCGCCACNGCCGCCAAGGAGGCCGGNGCCGACCACGTGGGNGCCGACGACCTGGCTGCCGAGGTCGAGGGTGGCATGCTCGACTTCGACGTGGCCATAGCCTCGCCCGACATGATGCCGACGGTCGGCAAGTTGGGTCGGGTGCTCGGCCCCCGTGGCCTGATGCCCAACCCCAAGACCGGCACCGTCACCGACGACGTGGCGAAGGCCGTCGAGGAGTTCAAGGGCGGCAAGGTCGAGTTCCGCACCGACCGCTACGGAAACGTCCACGTCCCGATCGGAAAGGTCGGCTTCGAGGTCGACGCCATCCACACCAACCTGCAGGCCGTGCTCGACGAACTGGTGCGACGCAAGCCATCGGCCTCCAAGGGTCGCTTCATCAAGAAGGTCTCGGTGTCGTCGACAATGGGTCCGGGCGTCCGCATCGACCCGANGCTCATCGGCGAGTAGNACCCCACGGGTTGGGGCGCACCGGGGCGCCGGTAGCCTGCCCGCCACAATCGAATCGTTCACCGAAGACCTCGCGGTTGTGTCCCAGCGACACAGAACGAGTCCCGCTTCCCGGCAACCCGGGAGGNGTGACCGCCGGAGCAGGAGAGCCTCGGCATCGGTCCGGACCGTCGTGTCCGCCGCCGGTCCTCGGTGTGCGAACCCGATCCGCCAAGGCGGCGTCGGAACCATCAGCNGGACCAACTCCGAGGAGGTGAGCGAGCATGACAGACGTGAAAGAAGCCCGGGCCGGGAAGGTCGCCGTCGTCGATGAAGTTCGTGAGCGNCTGTCGTCGACCGAGGCGGTGGTCCTGACCGAATACCGNGGTCTGGACGTGCCCGCCCNNGCTGAACTGCGACGTGCGCTGCGCGATGCCGGCGGAGAGTACAAGGTCTACAAGAACACCCTGGTGAGGTTCGCGGTTCAGGAACTGGGCCTCGACCTCGAGGACCTGCTCGTCGGACCCACCGCTATGGCCTTCGTGGGTGAGCGCGAGGATGGCACGGCCGGCGACGCCGTCTCGGTTGCCAGGGCACTCCGCGAGTTCGCCAAGGACCATCAGAGCCTGCTCATCAAGGGNGGCCTGCTGGATGGCAAGCGCCTTGGCGNCGACGAGATCGACGCCCTGGCACAGATCGCCCCGCGCGAGATCCTGCTGGCCCAGTTGGCTGGCGCCATGGCGGCTCCGATGCAGCAGTTCGCCGGCCTCCTGCAGGCGTTGCCGCAGAACATGGCATATGCCCTCAAGGCGTTGATCGAGGAACGGGGCGGCGTGGTTGNTCCCGCCGACGATGACGTGGCCGATGCCGACGAGGCGGGTGGCGACGATGACGTGGCCGATGCCGACGAGGCGGGTGGCGACGATGACGTGGCCGATGCCGACGAGGCGGGTGGCGACGATGACGTGGCCGATGCCGACGAGGCGGGTGG
>NZAO01000026.1 GCA_002686135.1 Rhodospirillaceae bacterium | reverse complement strand
ACGCGAGGATTCCAGGGACAATGCCGTGGCCCAGGCCAATACGCCGGTCTGGGACGGCCTTATGACGAGTTGTCCCCACGGGACCCTGGAGGCGTCTGAGGAAAGCGTAGGCCTGCCCAAGGGCCAGTTCGGTAATTCCGAAGTGGGGCATATGAATATCGGTGCCGGGAGGGTGCTCTATCAGGACCTGTTGCGCATCGATTCTGTCTGCGAGGACGGCTCCCTGCGTGACATTCCCACGCTCATCGGCTTTATTCAGAAACTCAAGGAAAGCAGCGGTATCTGTCACCTCATGGGTCTGGTGTCTCCCGGCGGTGTGCATGCCCACCAGAACCACATCGCAGCCCTGGCCCATGCCGTGACGGAGGCCGGCGTTCCGGTAACGGTGCATGCCTTCCTTGATGGCCGCGACACCCCGCCGCTCACCGCCAAGGACTATATCTCGAAGCTGATAGCGGATACCAAGGAATGTCCGGGCCTTAATTTCGGCACCATTTGCGGGCGTTTTTACGCCATGGACCGCGACAGCCGCTGGGATCGCGTGGTGACGGCCTATGAAGCCATGGTGGAGGGCCGGGGCAAGCAGGTGGCGGACGTGATCTCCGCCATCACCTCCAGCTACGACGTAACGGTGACCGATGAATTCGTGGTGCCCACGGTAATCGAGGGCTATGACGGCATGAAGGAGGGTGACGGCGTCCTGATGGCGAATTTTCGCGCAGACCGGGTGCGTGAGATCCTGACGGCGCTGCTGGACCCCTATTTCGAGGGTTTCGAGAGAACGCGGATGGCGCGTTTCGCTGCGGCGCTGGGCATGACCGAATACTCCCCACGGCTCAACAAATATCTCGACGCCATGTTCTCCACCCCCCATTACGAGAACATTATGGCCTGGGCGGTCTGTTGCGCGGGAATGAAACAACTGCGCATTGCTGAAACCGAGAAATACGCCCATGTGACCTATTTCTTCAACGTTGGCAACGAACAGCAGTTCGAGGGGGAGGACCGTATCCTGGTTCCCTCGCCCCGCGTGCCCACCTACGACGTGCAGCCGGAAATGGCCGCNCCCAAAGTGACNCAGCGGCTGNTCAAGGCCATCGAAGGCGGGGANTACGGCTTCATCGTGGTCAATTTNGCCAATCCNGACATGGTGGGCCATACCGGCTCCATGTCTGCGGCCGTGAAGGCGGTGGAAACCATCGATGTCTGCCTGGGACAGCTTGTTTCCGCTCTCGACAAGGCTGGCGGCGCCATGCTGGTTACCGCCGATCATGGAAATATCGAACTCATGCGCGATCCTGAAACGGGACAGCCTCATACGTCCCATACCTGTAACCCGGTGCCNGGTGTGCTGGTGGGCGGGCCGGCGGANGTTACGTCCCTGCGTCATGGCTGTCTGGCCGATATCGCACCCACATTGCTGGCGCTGATGGGGCTTGATCATCCCAAGGAAATGACGGGCCAGTCTCTTCTCGTCATGGCGTCAGAGCATGTCAGAGCCAAGGCGGCCTCGGCCTGAAGACGTGGAACCGCGAGACCTATGATAATTGGCTGCTTCCGTGGTGGTTTCCAGAGCAACGCACATTATGTTCTGTGTGCCTTTTTTGCAGTTACCGCGCCCGTTTCCATGGCCTCGGCTGATGACGGGGATGCAGCCCCTTCCGGGGACGAGACCAAACTTGAGGCGGTGGAACACGCCCTGACCCNAGAGAAGGGGCGCCGGCGGGAACTGGACAGCAAGTTGCGGACGCTGTCGGAGGAAATTTCGGAAATCAAAAATGAATTGGTGACTGCCGCCCGTTCCGCACAGGAAAGCGAGGATGCCCTTTCCGAGGTAGAAGCCACGCTAGACAAACTCAACACCAGCGTATCCCGTCTCCGTGGTGAATTGCTAGGCCGCCGCCGCCAGATGACATCGACCCTTGTGGCGCTCGAGAGGGTGGCCCTGCGGCCTCCGGAATCCGTGATTTTTCAGCCCGGAACGGCATCCGATGCGGTGCGCAGCGCCTTGTTGCTGCGGGCCGTGGTGCCGCCACTGGAAGCGCGCAGCCGCGACTTGGGCAGGGATTTGAGAGCCCTAGCGGAATTGCGAAACGAAATTGCCACCCGCCATGACGAGCTTCTCGCCGCCACCCATGACCTGGAGGACAATCGTGCCTTTCTCGACGGGCTGTTGCGGCGCAAGTCGCGGCTGCACAGCCAGGTGAAACGGGACAGCCGCCAGACGGCAGCGCGAATGAAGAAACTGGCCGCAGAGGCCCGTTCGCTCCGCGATCTGCTTTCCCGCCTGGAAGCGGGGGGCGTGCCGGGTCAAAACAAAAGCATGCTAACCAAAACCGAAAAGCCGGGCGTTACGGAGACGATAGTCCTTTCCCCGGCGCCACAATCGGCGCTTCTCCCATCGGAGGCTCCTTTCAGCAAGGCGCGTGGAAAAATGGTGTTCCCGGCGCGAGGCCGGCTGGTGACGCGGTATGGTGAATTGGGAGATTCCACCGGCCTTGCCGCAAAGGGGCTTACTCTTGCCACGCGGCACGAGGCAAGGGTCGTTGCCCCCTATGATGGCGAAGTGGTGTTCGCGGGTTCCTTCCGGGGCTATGGGCAACTCTTGATCATTGCCCACGGCGAAGGCTATCATATTCTTTTAGCAGGATTATCTCGGATCGACAGCGCTGTTGGCCAGGCTCTGCTTGCGGGGGAGCCGGTGGGTGCCATGGGGCGCCCAGAAAATGGCGACTCCAGCCTTTATATTGAGCTTCGCCGTAGGGGCGAGCCCATCAATCCGCTGCCATGGCTGGCAGCGATTCACAAAAAGGTAAGTGGCTGATGCAAAGATTTCGTTGGGCGGCAGCGGTTGGAATTCTTTTTGTTTTCTGCCCCTTTGATATTTCCTCCCAGGAAAATGATTCCGAAACCTACCGTCAACTCAACCTGTTTGGAGAGGTCTTCGAACGGGTACGGGTGGATTATGTGGAAGAGGTCTCCGATGCCAAGCTGATCGAATCGGCGATCAACGGCATGCTAACCTCGCTCGATCCCCATTCCAGCTTTCTCAACGAAAAGAATTTCCAGGATATGCAGGTACAGACCAAGGGCGAATTCGGCGGCCTTGGCATCGAGGTCACNATGGAAAGCGGTCTGGTCAGGGTGGTTTCGCCTATTGATGACACACCGGCCTTCCGCGCCGGAATCAAGACTGGCGACCTGATTTCGCAGCTTGACGGAGAACCGGTTCTGGGGTTGACCCTGGCCGAAGCCGTGGATCGCATGCGCGGCCGGGNGGGGGCCGACATCAAACTGACAATCCACCGCGAGAACCAAGAGCCCTTCGACGTAACCATCACAAGGGCCATCATCCGCATCCAGTCGGTGCGTTCACGTATCGAAAAAGATATCGGATATGTCCGCATCACCACTTTTAACGAACAGGCCAATAACGGCCTGAAAAAGGCCATGAAAGAATTCAAGGAAGAACTTGGAGACAAGCTGAAGGGAATTGTTCTCGATCTGCGTAACAATCCGGGTGGGCTTCTCGACCAGGCGGTAGCGGTCGCCGATTCCTTTCTTGAACGTGGCGAGGTGGTCTCTACCCGCGGCCGCCACGATGATGACGATCATCGTTATAATGCCCATCCGGGAGATCTCGCCGACGGCCTTCCGATTGTGGTTCTGATTAATGGTGGTTCCGCCTCGGCGTCGGAAATCGTGGCCGGGGCCCTGCAGGATCACGACCGCGCCATCATCATGGGAACCCGTTCTTTTGGCAAAGGATCAGTTCAGACCATTATCCCCATGGGCAGCCTGGGTGCGGTCCGTCTGACCACAGCGCTCTATTACACGCCTTCGGGGGTTTCTATTCAGGCCAAGGGCATCGAGCCGGGCATTATGGTGGAACAGGCCCGTGTCGAGCTTATTGACGGCGGTATCCGCCGCCGCGAGGAGAATCTGCGTGGGGCGCTGGAGAGCGGCAANGCAAAACCTGNCGGCGCTAAAATGGAAACACCGGCGGAGCCTCCCCTCGAAGGGGCGGAAGAGCCGTCACTGGAAGATTATCAATTAGCGCGCGCTCTCGATCTTCTGCAAGGCATCGCGCTGTATGAAGATCAGCAAGCCAACTGATCTTCTCCTTCGCGCGCCGCTGAGTGGGGGCCCGGCGTTACCGGGGCCGACAGAGTGACTAAGCCGGACGACCATATCACCGAAGCTGAAGATGCCGTCGCCGAAGAGGATGGTGAGGTAACCGGGCTTCCCTACCGGGATGGTGTGGGGGTCATGCTTTTCAACGCCTCGGGCCGTGTCTTCGTGGCGCGTCGCATCGACATGCCCTCGGAGGCTTGGCAGATGCCGCAGGGGGGAATCGACCCCGGAGAGACTCTGCGCGCGGCCGCTTTGCGGGAACTGGAAGAGGAAATCGGTACCGCCAAGGCGGAAGTTATAGCCGAAGGTCGGGACTGGTTGACCTATGAGTTTCCCCATTGGCTGCTTCCAAAGGTCTGGGACGGCCGCTATCGGGGACAGCGCCAGAAATGGTTCGCTATGCGCTTTACAGGCGACGACGCCGACATCAACATTGCCACCGAAACGCCGGAATTTCTCGACTGGAAATGGGAGGACATAAACCTCCTGCCGGAGATCATCGTTCCCTTCAAACGCCGGCTCTATCAGGACATTATTTCAGAATTCGGGTATCTGGCGCTCTCCCGGGGCGACGTCTCCTGACGGCAAGGCCCGCTTGGGGCGGGTCCTTGGATTGCCTATGCTGGTTCTCTACGGTCTGGGGGAACAGGGGATGCTTCCGAGCTTCCTTTCCAGGGTCCATCCTGCAACCTGTACGCCGCTGATCACCACCGTTCTGGTTACGGGCGTGGTGCTGACGCTTGCCCTGTGGTTTGGGATCGAGACCCTGGCCGAGGCCACCTCGGCGGTTACGCTGGTGGTTTTTTCGCTGGTCAATTTGTCCCTGGTCCTGGTCAAGCGGCGCACGCCCGCGCTGGCCGGCATCCGCGTTTTCCCGCGCTGGGTGCCGGCGGCAGGCCTTACCTTTAGCGCCGGTTTTCTCGTTATCGAGGTAGTTTCCCTACTCAATGGGTGAAAACGCCGGTTTTGGTTCTTATGTGCTTTTAATGGGCAGCCGCGGCAGCCACGGCGTCGCGCATGGCCTCGGCCACCACCAGCGCTTTCTCCGCAGTCTCACGGTCGTCGTCGCTGGTGCTGGTATCAATATCGTCGCGAAGGTCGTTGATGCGGGATTCGATTTCCTGGGTGTCCAGTTCGTCCACCGGCGCCGCCTGTTCGGCGAGAACTGTACAGTATTCCGGGGTCGCCTCGGCGATGCCGCCGCTGATGAAGATACGCTCCTCCNCCATGCCGTCGTTATGAACCTCCAGGACGCCGGGACGGATACCGGAAATCAACAGCGAATGGCCGGGAAGAATACCAAAATCGCCTTCCATGCCGGGCACAAGCACCATGTCTACCTCGGCGGAGATCAGGAGCTTTTCCGGGGACACCAGCTCGAATGCGACTTTTTCTTCCATCGGATAAAACCTCTACGCGGCTTCNGCGGCCATCTTCTTGGCCTTTTCCATGGCTTCCTCCATGGTGCCCACCATATAGAAGGCGGCCTCGGGCAGGTCGTCGTATTCGCCTTCCACCAGCCCCTTGAAGCCCTTGATGGTGTCTTCGAGGCTGACGAACACACCCGGTGTGCCGGTGAAGACCTCGGCCACGTGGAAGGGCTGGGAAAGGAAGCGCTGAATCTTGCGAGCGCGNGTCACGGTCAGCTTATCTTCCTCGGAAAGCTCGTCCATGCCGAGAATGGCGATGATGTCCTGCAGCGACTTATAGGTTTGCAGGATTTCCTGCACCTTGCGCGCCACCACATAGTGTTCCTCGCCGACGACGCGGGGATCGAGCACACGCGACGTGGAATCCAGCGGGTCAACGGCGGGATAAATGCCAAGCTCCGCGATCTGGCGCGACAGCACTGTGGTGGCGTCGAGATGGGCGAACGAGGTCGCCGGCGCCGGATCGGTAAGGTCATCGGCGGGCACGTAAATGGCCTGGACGCTGGTGATGGAACCCTTCTTGGTGGAGGTAATGCGCTCCTGTAGGGTTCCCATGTCGGTGGCCAGCGTCGGCTGATATCCCACNGCNGAGGGGATGCGTCCCAACAGGGCGGAAACTTCCGAGCCCGCCTGGGTGAAGCGGAAAATGTTATCCACGAAAAANAGCACGTCCTGGCCCTCTTCCTCGCGGAAGTATTCGGCCAGGGTCAGGCCCGCCAGCCCCACGCGGGCGCGGGCACCGGGTGGCTCGTTCATCTGGCCATANACCAGCGCCGCCTTAGAATTTTTGCCCTTGAGGTCGATAACACCGGACTCAATCATTTCGTGATAGAGGTCATTGCCCTCGCGGGTGCGTTCGCCGACGCCGGCGAAGACGGAATAGCCGCCGTGGCCCTTGGCGATATTATTGATGAGTTCCATGATAATGACGGTCTTGCCCACGCCGGCACCGCCGAACAGCCCGATCTTGCCGCCCTTGGCGTAGGGCTCTAGAAGGTCGATGACCTTGATGCCAGTGACAAGAATCTCGGTCTCGGTGGACTGGTCGACGAATTCCGGAGCTTCCNTGTGGATGGGGGAACGTTTCTTGGTGTTCACCGCGCCGCGCTCGTCCACCGGATCNCCCACCACGTTGATAATGCGGCCCAGAGTTTCTGGCCCCACGGGCACCGAGATGGGCTCACCGGTATCGATGATTTCCTGGCCGCGCACCATGCCGTCGGTGGTGTCCATGGCCACGGTGCGCACTGTGCTCTCGCCAAGATGCTGGGCGACCTCGAGAACGATACGCTTGCCATCNTGTTCCACATGCAGGGCGTTGAGGATGGGGGGCAGNTCGTCCGGGAACCGAACGTCAACAACAGCGCCCATGATCTGTGTGATNGAACCGGCGTTCTTGTTGCTCATGGTGAAAGTTCCTCTCTATGGGGCCTGTTCCGGGCCGTGGGTGGTTACAGCGCCTCGGCGCCGGAAATAATTTCAATCAACTCTTTGGTAATAACAGCCTGACGGGTGCGGTTATAGAAGATGGTCAGATCGTCGATCATGTCACTGGCGTTGCGGGTGGCGTTGTCCATGGCGGTCATGCGCGCNCCCTGTTCGCTGGCGGCGTTCTCGAGAAGCGCGCGGTAAATCTGGACAGAAAGGTTGCGCGGCAGCAGGTCGGCCAGGATTTTCTCTTCCTCGGGCTCGAATTCATAGACGCCAGGAATACCGCCATCCGCATCGGCCTCTTCGTCTGCTTCTGGAATGGCGAAGGGTATTAGCTGCATGCGCATAATTTCCTGGGTGATGGCCGATTTGAACCTGGCGAAAATCAGTGTGCAGACCTCGAATTCGCTTTCGGCGAACATGACCGAGATACGGTGGCCGATGGTGTCGGCCTGGGTGAATTCCAGCTTTGGCTTGCCCACATCGGTGATGGTGTCAACGATATGGCTCCCGTATTCCCGTTTTAACTGGTCGTTCCCCTTGCGGCCAACGCACAGCACCTTCACTTCCTTGCCTTCGGCGGAAAGCTGGCTAATGAGTTGACGAGCGCTGCGCACGATGTTGACGTTGAATCCGCCGCACAGGCCACGGTCGGAAGACGCCACCACCACAAGATGGGTCTTGTCGCTGCCGCTGCCCGCGAGTAAAGGCGGTGCGCCTTCACGGTCCTTGAGGTTGGCGGCCAGTGATCCCAGTACGCGCTCCATGCGCTCGGCATAGGGCCTGGCGGCCTCGGCCTGTTCCTGGGCGCGCCGCAGCTTGGCCGCAGCTACCATTTTCATGGCAGAGGTAATCTTTCGTGTCGACTTGACACTGGTGATGCGGGTTCTCAGTTCTTTGAGAGTGGACATACCGTCGCTCTACGTGCTTGTAATTTTTTTAAATCCCGACGGCCGGGCCTAGACGAAGTTCTTCACAAAATCTTCGAGGAAATCATTGAGCCGGGTTTCCGTGTCCTCGGAGATGGCGCCTTCATCGCGGATGGTCTTAAGAAGGCTCGCGTTCTTATCACGGATTTCATCGATCAATGTCCGTTCGAAACGGGTGATGTCTCCCACCTCAATACCGTCGAGATAGCCGTTCACGCCCGCGAAGATGACCACTACCTGTTCCTCGACGGGAAAGGGGGTGTATTGCGGCTGTTTGAGAAGCTCAGTCAGACGTTCGCCGCGGGCCAGAAGTTTTTGGGTCGAGGCATCCAGGTCCGAGGCGAACTGGGCAAAGGCTGCCATTTCTCGGTACTGGGCCAGTTCCAACTTGATGGAGCCGGACACCTGTTTCATGGCCTTGACCTGGGCGGCGGAGCCAACGCGGCTCACCGATAGGCCCACATTCACTGCCGGACGGATGCCCTTGTAGAACAGTTCGGTCTCAAGAAAAATCTGGCCATCGGTGATGGAGATGACGTTGGTGGGGATATAGGCAGAAACGTCTCCGGCTTGGGTTTCGATCACCGGCAGCGCCGTTAAAGACCCNGCGCCGTTGTCGTCATTCATCTTGGCGGCGCGCTCGAGAAGGCGCGAATGAAGATAGAATACGTCGCCGGGATAGGCCTCGCGTCCTGGTGGGCGGCGCAGCAACAGTGACATCTGACGATAGGCCACAGCCTGCTTTGAAAGGTCGTCATAGAAAATGACCGCATGCATGCCGTTGTCGCGGAAATATTCGCCCATGACACAGCCGGTATAAGGCGCCAGGAACTGCAACGGCGCGGGCTCCGAGGCTGTGGCGGCGACGATGGTGGTGTATTCCATGGCACCGTTTTCTTCCAGGGTTTTGACGATCTGGGCCACGGTGGATCGCTTCTGGCCGATGCAGACGTAGATACAGTGCAGCTTCTTGGAATCGTCACCGGCTTCGTTGAGGTGTTTCTGGTTGATGATGGTGTCGACGATAACGGCGGTCTTTCCGGTCTGGCGGTCGCCGATGATCAGTTCGCGCTGGCCGCGGCCGATGGGGATCAGGCTGTCGATGGCCTTCAGTCCCGTCTGAACAGGCTCATGCACCGATTTGCGGGGAATAATGCCCGGCGCCTTGACCTCGACGCGGTTCATCTTGACGTCGGTGAGCGGCCCTTTGCCGTCGATGGGATTGCCGAGTCCATCAAGGACGCGGCCCAGAAGTCCCTTGCCCACCGGGGCCTCGACGATGGCACCGGTGCGCTTGACGGTGTCGCCTTCCTTGATAGTGCGGTCGACGCCGAAAATGACGACACCCACGTTATCGGTCTCCAGGTTGAGTGCCATGCCCTTGATGCCGCCGGGGAATTCAACCATTTCACCAGCTTGAACGTTGTCCAGCCCATGGACGCGGGCGATCCCATCCCCCACGGAGAGCACCTGGCCCACCTCGGAAACATCGGTGTCGGTATCGAAGTTGGCGATCTGTTGCTTGAGTATGGAAGAGATTTCTGCAGCTTGGATGTCCATCAACCAATTCCCTTCATGGCGAGCTGTAGATTTTGCAGTTTGGTGCGCAGTGAGCTGTCGAGCATACGNGATCCGACTCGAATGATCAGGCCGCCGACAATCGACTCGTCCACTGTCTGGTTAATACTGATGTTCCGCCCCATGGCCTTTTTCAGGGCGGTNCCAAGAGACGTGACCTGAGCATCGCTNAGGCCCTTGGCGGACGTTACCTCGGCGCTCATCTCGCCGCGCTTTTCGGCCAACAGGGCGAAGAAGGCGTCGACCATGGCGGGCAGGGTAAAAAGACGGTGATTACTAGCGACGACGGCCACGAAACGCTTGGTCAGGTCGCCGATTTTGGCCTTGTCGAGAACCGCCGCCAGCGCCCTTCCCTGGTCTTCGCGCGAGAGAACCGGGCTGCGCAACAGGCGGGAAAGGTCATCACAGCTCGTGATCATGGCCTCGATGCTGTGAAGATCACCCTCCACCGCGTCCAGGGTCTTACCCTCCTTGGCAAGATCGAACAGGGCGGTGGCATAACGCAAGGAAATCTGTGATTGACCTGAGGCTCCGGATGACACCTGTCGTGGCCCTTTTATCTTCCCCTAACTTCCACAGGGGGAGAGCTAATTCATTGGTTATAAATAAAAATGCCCCATAGCGGGGGAACCCCTTAGGGCAAAGCCAGCGATACCTAACATAGCCTTATTGCCGTTGCAACCAGACTCACGCGTCAAGAACTGGTGGTGTCCCTTCCGGGGAAACCTCTCAAAGAAAACTGTAGGGGTCGATATCGATACGAGCCCGCACTTCGCCGGGAATTTTCACCGCCCCCAGCCAGGTTTTCATCAGTCCCGGCACGTTGACGCGGCGCGGAGCTTTCAATAACAGACGCCAGCGCGCGCGGCCATGAAGAACAGTCAGCGGCGCTGGCGCGGGACCCAGGATTTCCACCNCTTTCACNTGNGGCGCGGCGCGGCGTAGGCGCCGCGCCGTGGCCTCTACCGTTCCGGNGTCGCGGCCCGNGATGATCACCGCCGCCAGCCGCCCGAAGGGCGGCAGAGCGAAGGCCCGTCGCTGCTCCGCTTCGGCCTCGAAAAAAGCATCACGGTCTCCCGAAACCAGCGCTCCCATGACTGGGTGCTCAGGCATATAGGTCTGGAGATAGACCTTTCCCGGCCGCGATTCCCGCCCGGCGCGTCCCGCCACTTGGTGGAGAAGCTGGAAGGTGCGTTCGCCGGCACGCAGGTCGCCCCCGGCCAAGCCAAGGTCTGCATCCACCACGCCGACCAGGGTCAGTCCGGGAAAATGATGGCCTTTGGCGATGATCTGGGTGCCGATAAGAAGGTCGATTTCACAGTTACGCACGCGAATCAGAACCTCCGCTGCTGCCTGCGCGCCGCCGGGCATGTCGCTGGCCATGACGGCAAGCTGCCGGTTTGGGAACAGATCCCCGGCCTCCTCGGCTAGCCGTTCCACGCCGGGACCGCAGGCGGCCAGGGTGTCCTCAGTGCTGCATTTGGGGCAAGACTCGGGTGGTGGCAGGTGATAACCGCAATGGTGACAGACGAGGCCCTCCGGCGCGCGATGAGTCACCAGCCAGGCGGTACAGTTGGGGCAGGAAAAGCGATGGCCGCATGTGCGGCACAGAGTCAGCGGCGCATAGCCGCGGCGGTTGAGGAACAACATGGCCTGTTCGCCGCCGGCGAAGGTTGCCGCCAAGGCCTTGCGCAAAGTCGGCGACAGCCATTGCCCCGTCTCCGGGCCTTCGCTGCGCATGTCAATGGCCGTAACATGGGGCATGACGGCGCCGCCGTGGCGGTCGGGAAGGTGGACTCGATTATAACGCCCCTCCTCCACGTTGACGGTGGTTTCCAGGGACGGCGTGGCCGAGGCCAGCACCACCGGGCACGCCGCCTCGCGCCCCCGCACCACGGCCATATCGCGGGCGTGATAGATAACGCCTTCTTCCTGTTTATAGGCGGCTTCATGTTCCTCGTCGACGATGATGAGGCCGAGATCGGGAAAGGGCAGGAACAGAGTGGACCGCGCCCCCACTACCACATGCGCGCCGTGGTCAGCCACCGCGCGCCAGGCCGCCCGCCGCTTCCCCTGCGCTAGGTTCGAATGCCAGATCGCTGGGGCGACGCTAAAACGCTCCGTGAAACGTTCCAGCCACTGCCCGGCCAGTGGAATCTCCGGCACCAGAACAAGTATCTGCTTATCCCCTTTCAGGGCCGCCGCCACGGCCTCGAAATAGACCTCCGTCTTGCCTGACCCGGTGACGCCGTCGAGCAGGGTCACGGAAAATCCGCCTGTGTCTACCTTCCGGCGGAGCGATGCCGCCGCCTCTTCCTGGTCGGCGGACAGCGACGGCCCCGCCCGGTTGGCGTCGGGGACGGCGAAAGGCGATGACGGCACGCAAGTCATCCGGGTCAGGGCCCCGGCCTTGGCCAGTCTCCGCACCACGCTGATTCCAGTCCCCGCGCGGCGTGCCAGTTCCGCCGCCTCCAGCGGTATATCTCCGTCTGCCGCATCGAGAACCCGCGTCCGTGCAGCCGTCATGCGCAGGCCTTCAGGCGCGGTCTTTGTGGCCCGCACATAGCCCGTCATTCCCGCCGGGGGATCGAGAGCCTGGGGCACGCTCATGGCCATGCGCAGGACCGACCCTATCGGCGCACAGGTATAGGCGGCGGCCCAGTTGATGAAACGGGCCATAGGGGCGGGTAGGGGGGGCGCGTTGCGGCGGGCGATCACATGCTTGAGCTTTTTCTCGTCTACCACTTCGTTGCAGACAGGGTCACAGGACCAGACACAACCGGTGCGTTCGCGTCCGGCGAAGGGTACGCGCACGAAATCGCCTTCGCCAAGCTGGGTATCCAGCGCGTCCAGGTAATCGTAAGCGCGATCCAGCGGTAGCGGTAACAGCACCTGGACCCGGCGTGGCAGTGGCTCCGTCGCGGTCTTGCCGGAGGGGCGGGATGAACTGGAATGGTGAAGCGGCATGGTCTACACTCTATTCAAGAGTCGCGGCGGGTCAAAGGGGGCCATGCCGTGGGCCCGCCAGGATCAGAACAAACAGAGCTACCTATCAGGAAGGATCGATGGTAAGGCGCAAACAGACGGCCACCAGAAACCAGACCGGAAACCATGAGGCTCCCGGCCCATCGCCCGTCACAACAGAGACTGGTAGCGTAACCGGAGCCCAGGTGGCCGACTATCTCCGCGCTCATCCCGATTTTTTTTCCACCCATTCCGACCTATTACGCACTTTCACGCCATCATCCCGCCACGAGGGCGGTAACGTGGTGGACATGCAGTCCTTCATTATCGAACGTCTGCGCGCCGATCACGACGACCTTCTGACCACCAGCCGCGGCAACATGGCCGGCCAGTCACGGGTGCACGAGGCCGTGTTGGCTTTTCTTTGCGCCCACAGCCTTGAACATCTGGTGCATCTTGTCACCACCGACCTCGTGGTGATCTTAGGCCTAGATGTTGTGGTTCTCGCCGTGGAAAGCGCAGAGGCGGAATCTGCCGCCGGAGTGCGGGTGCTGCCGCCTGGCACCGTGAACCGCCTGCTCGATGGCGGCCACGAGGTGCGCCTAGACGGCGAGACAAAGGCCGATCCCCTGGTGTACGGAGGCATGGGATACCTAGTCCGTTCCCAGGCCCTGATCCGTCTCGAATTCGGGGGCAAGGACTCTACCGGGCTGCTGGCTCTGGGGTCGCGCGAGGAAGGTAAATTCCATGCCCGTCAAGGCAGGGAACTGCTCATTTTTCTGGCGCGCGTCATCGAATGCTGTGTGCGTTCATGGCTCGGCCGTCTGCAATAACCGATTCCGAGCCCGATTCTCCCGTTGCATCCGATCTGCAAGGCGCCGTCTCGGCGTGGCGGGCTTGGCTCGAAAGCGAGCGCCGGGCCTCGCCCCACACCCTAGCCGCCTATGCCCGGGACTTAGACGGGTTTCTGGGATTTCTCGGCGGCCATCTTGGTGGCGCGGTGAGTCTTGCGGCGCTCTCTGGCCTGGGCGCGGCAGACTTCCGGGCCTGGCTGGCGCGGCGGGCGATGGCTGGCCTGCAGGCATCCTCCATAGCCCGCGCCCTGTCGGTAGTACGGGGGTTCTTCCGCTTCCTTGAACACCGGGACATTCTCCACAACCCAGCCATCCATTCCCTGCGCACGCCGAAACTGCCCCACCATTTGCCTAAGGCACTGGAGCCCCAGGAAGCGATGGCCCTTGTGGCGGCCACGGGGGATGCCTACGGTCTAGGTCCGCCCTGGGTGGAAAAACGCGACCTCGCTTTGTTCACTCTCATTTACGGTTGCGGCCTGCGCATCGGCGAAGCGCTGGGGCTCGACCGCCACCATATGCCGCACAGCGACCAAATGACCATTGATGGCAAGGGCGGCAAACAGCGGGTGGTGCCGGTGCTCGGTGTGGTGAAGAAGGCGCTGGAGGACTATCTCGTCACCTGTCCCTTTGCCCACGGCCCCGATGATCCTCTGTTTGTGGGCGTGCGCGGCAAGCGCCTGCGGGCGGCGGTGGCGCAGAAACGCCTGCGTGAACTGCGGCCATTGCTGGGCCTGCCGGAAACGGCCCCCCCCCACGCCCTGCGCCACAGCTTCGCCACCCATTTGCTGGCCGGGGGCGGCGACCTGCGCGCCATCCAGGAACTTCTCGGCCATGCCTCGCTGAGCACCACCCAGCGTTATACCGACGTGGACAGCGAACACCTGCGCGGCGTCTATCGCGCCACCCACCCCAGAGCCAAAGGTTAAAAGCCGAAAATTAGGAACCTGGGGCCTGGCGCGCGGTGGCGCAGTCAGAATGAAAGGGTCTTGACCTGTACCACATGGGGTAAGGCCCTTACTGCTGCCATAACGTTTTCGGGAACTAGCTGATCCACCTCGATAAGGGCGACAGCCTCGCCGCCAGATCTCTCCCGCCCGAGATTGAAAGTGGCGATATTAATATCCGCATCCCCCAGGATTGTTCCTAAGGAACCGATAAAACCAGGCTTGTCGCGGTTTATGACATACAGGATATGAGGGCCTAGTTCGGCGTCAATGGGGATACCCCGGATTTGGACAATGCGTGGCTCATCGTCGTTGGAAAGAGTGCCAGAAACACTGCGGGTCTGGGATTCCGTCGTTACAGTAAGTGTAATCAGAGTCTGGAAGGCCCCAGCCCTATCGTGGGTAATCTCGGTAATCTCAATATCCCGCTCCTTGGCGATAACCGGAGCATTGATCATATTCACCGATTCTAGAAGAGGGCTCAGAAGGCCCTGTAAAGTGACCGCTGTGAGGGATTTTGTGTTGAGGTCTCCAACCCGCCCTTCATATTCCAGGGTAACGGCTTTAAGTCCGGTTTCCGTCAACTGACCCGCAAAACTGCCCAGCTGATCAGCCAGCTTAATATAGGGTTTGAGTTTTTGTACCTCCTCAGCGCTGACTGAAGGGATATTGAGGGCATTGATTACTGCACCGGTCAGAAGATAGTCTGCCATTTGTTCGGCCACCTGCACTGCTACTTTTTCCTGAGCCTCCGTAGTCGCCGCCCCAAGATGAGGCGTTACCACCACTTGGGACATGCCGAACAACTGATTGTCATGGGCCGGCTCCTCTGCAAACACATCGAGAGCCACTCCTGCCATATGGTCACTTTCTAGAGCCGCCTTAAGGTCGGCCTCGACAATCAGATCCCCACGAGCGCAATTTACAAGCTGAACCCCTTTTTTCATCAATGCGATTGTTTTGGCATTAATCATACCCTTGGAATCGTCGGTAAGGGGCGCATGCAGGCTGATGAAATCAGACTGCTTTAGAAGGTCTTCCAAAGAGACCTTTTCCACGGAAAGATCAGTAGCCCGTTCAGACGAAAGATAAGGGTCGAAGGTGATCACCTTCATCTTCAGACCGTGAGCCCGATCGGCGACGATAGAGCCGATATTGCCACAGCCGATTATACCTAGGGTCTTACCCATAAGTTCCACGCCCATAAAAGCCGACTTTTCCCAGGCACCGCCATGGGTCGAGGCATTGGCTTGGGGAATCCGGCGGGCAAGTGCCATCATCATAGCCAAAGTGTGCTCAGCGGTGGTAATGGCGTTGCCGAAAGGCGTATTCATGACGACAATGCCGTGAGCCGTTGCCGCCGTCATATTGATATTATCAACGCCGATTCCAGCCCGACCAATGACCTTGAGGAGACCGGCCTTCTCCAAGATCTCAGGTGTAACTTTGGTACTAGAACGTACAGCTAGCCCATCGTAATCACCAATCATCTCGCCAAGATCGTGGGCGCTCACCCCGGGGCGAACGTCAACATCTATCCCTCGGGAGGTAAAGACATCCTCAGCGCGGGAGCTCATAGTGTCAGCAATCAGTACTTTTGGCATAATTATTCTTTATTCTTTCCCGGATAATACCCGCCTAACCGTTTCAAAAGACCAGTCCAACCACGGGAATAAAAATTCAAGGTCACTACGTTCAACCGTAGCGCCAGCCCACAAACGCAAGCCCGGAGGTGCCTCTCGGTAGGCACCGATATCAAAGGCGACACATTCCGTTTCGAGACTTCGCACCATACTGTCGATAATCTCTGCCGGATCCTTTTTAATGGCTGCAAGATGGGAATCGTTAATCTTCAAACAAACGGATGTTCGGGAACGAATATTCGGATCAGCAACAAGAAAATCGACCCAATCCGTTTTTTCTACCCAGCTAGTGATTGCCTCCAGATTGTTCTGGGAGCGGGCCATAAGAGTGGGAAGGCCGCCGATAGACTCCGCCCAAGCAAGACCATCCAGGGCATCCTCCGCTACCAGCATGGACGGTGTGTTGATGGTGGCGCCAGAAAACAGTCCCTCAATCAGGGCACCGTTAGACGTTAACCGGAATATCTTGGGCAAAGGCCAGGGAGGCGTATAGGTCGAAAGCCGATGAACAGCACGGGGACTGAGGATAAGNATACCGTGCTGACCCTCACCGCCCATTACCTTCTGCCAAGAGTAAGTGGCCACATCCAGTTTTTCCCAAGTAACGTCCATGGCGAAAACGGCAGACGTGGCGTCACAGATGGTTAGCCCTTCTCTTTTACTGGGAATCCAGTTCCCGTCTGGGACGCAGACTCCAGAAGTTGTTCCATTCCANGTNAAAACCACATCCCGAGAGAAATCAACCTGGGAAAGGTCNGGAAGTTCCCCATATGCCGCCTCAAAAATCCTCAGATCAGACAACNCAAGTTGCCNGGACACGTCCGCTGCCCAGCCAGCGCCAAAGCTTTCCCAGACNAGTACATCCACACCACGAGGGCCGAGGAGCGACCACAAGGCCATCTCAANTGCTCCTGTATCAGATGCTGGGACAATGGCGAGTCGGTAATCTTCGGGCAAGCCAAGAAGGGAGCGAGATTTTTCAATGACAGAGACCAGCTTCTTCCTGGCGGGCTCGGAGCGGTGCGAACGGCCAAGACAGGCGTCTTTCAGAACGTCCGTGGTCCATCCGGGCCGTTTAGCGCACGGGCCGGAGGAAAATAAAGGATTTTTCGGACGGGTGTCCGGCGGCAATAACGGGTCCATGTAAAAGTCACCCCTGCCTTTAAATTGGTAANCGGTAGCTCCTTCAGAGCCCACCGCCATCGTTCTTTTTAAGAAGAGTCACGCCTCAGGTCAATAAAAATGCTGCGTTGCACAATTTTGATGTAGCACTGCGGCTGAAGAAAAAATCTGAAATTCATGGAGATCCCCCGTAAAAAGTGGAATCAAATTACGATTTCCTCTGACCGGTAGCCCTGTAAATAAAGAAGCGCCGTGAGGTCTCCATGACTGATCCGCACCTGAGCCACCTCGGCTGCTACGGGTTTAGCGTGGAACGCCACACCAGTTCCCGCCGCCTTGAGCATCGGTATGTCGTTGACGCCATCGCCAACCGCCATGGTCTCTGAAAGAGAAACGCCTTTNNNCAGTGCCACACGGCGGAGAGTTTCCAGTTTTCCACTGCNATCGAACAGCGGGTCAATAACTCGGCCGGTTAGGCGTCCATTTCTAACTTCGAGGGTATTCCCGGTCACCTGATCGAAACCGGCAGCGGTAGCGACATACTCTGTAAAGGGGGAAAACCCCCCTGACAACAAGAGAGTAAAGGCCCCATCTCGCCTCATGGTGCGAACCAGAGAGACTGCTCCCGGCATGAATGAAATCCTGGATTTAGCTTTCTCCACCAATGTGCAAGGGCAGCCTTCAAGGAGTGCCACCCGTTCCCGTAGAGCGCCGGAAAAATCCATATCACCCCTCATGGCCCGGGCGGTGATCCTCGATATTTGTTTTTCCATTTTGCCGTCCCCATCTACAAGGGCGGCAAGNTCATTAAGCATTTCATTAACAATGATGGTGGATTCCATGTCCGCCGCGAGGAATCGTTTGCGCCGCCCCTGTTGAAGCTGCACCACCACATCCACAAGATTATGGGTAAGAACCANACGCACCGATTCTTCAGCGCGGGCGGTAACTATTTCAGGTGGANCGNTNGCCNGAAAAAAGATATCNCAAGCAATCCCTGGCGCTAGAAAGTCCGTTCCCGTCACNGCCATCTCGGCATTTTTNAGGGCGTCACTNGCGGCAGCACACGTGGTGCCATCAATGGTNATGGCCACCGGATCACAGATGAGAGTGACAACAAANTCCATATTTCAAACTTTTATTACCATTCCCCGTAATCACTTNNNGCAAAAATCATGCACTTATTTTTTTGCGTTGCACAATAAACAATGGATCNGTTAGTTGCAGCCTTTTGTTTCGTNCCGTTAACGCCTCCAACCCGGAAACAAGATATTGGAGTGCCATCCGGACAGGGAGAATTTAGCGTCCAGATTTTTNCTTGCCTCGCATAGCATCCTTTATATACCCGCTCCTTTTGAAGATTTTTGAGGCATGCTGNGGAAAAAAAAGAAACTGAAGAACTCAGTGACAGTATAACGCAGGCCCCGCCACGCAATACGGCGACACCAAATTTATTAAGTATTTCCTCTTGGCTTGGTGTTCGTGGATATCCATTAGGGAAGTTCTTCTCTCCCCTTTGCAGGCNACGTTGCGAGTTTTCGAAAAAATCTAGGTCGCTTCGTAGCGNAAAGTAAGCTTTAGCTCACAAGCGATCCTGACGATGGCCGCCAGACAGTCNGGGGCCTTTTCTTGACGCAGAGAAANGGCGAAACGGGAAATGTTGACCACACTATGGATGCCCTGATGGGTCTCGGAGTTCATACGCACGATATTGGCACCGTGTTCGTCGAGCGTCTTGGATATCTTGGCGATCAGGCCCGGAATATCGTCCCCTGCCAAGGTGAAGCGGTGGGTGACGGTGCTGGAAGGTCCGCGGGCCTCCTTGAAGTGGTAAGGGCCAACCTCAAGCGTGCCGTCGGAGAGTTCGGGCATGCCTTTCAGATCTTTTTCTATCTCTTCCATGGTTACGCCCCTGGGTAGGGTATGGATCATGGTCAACTCCGCATTGTCACCTGTTGCGGTGCAAGCGATGTCACTGATATTCACCCCTTTGTCGAACAAATAGTTTGTAATATGGGCGATCAGGCCGGTGCGATCAGGCCCTATAAACCAAATGCAAATTTCCTGTGACATAGTAACGTTGTGTGCCTCCCCTTTATTTGTTTCGGGACGTTAATTTCCATATGGACCTGGTCTCAGGCCGCACCTATAGCTTTTTTCATGGCCTCGCCGATGCCGATAATGGTGTCGGACACCTCGACTCCGGCGCTGCGCAGGGCTTCTTTCTTGGCGTCCGCTGTCTCGGCGCTGCTGGAGATGATGGCCCCGGCATGGCCGAGGCGGCGTCCCGGAGGCGCCGATGTGCCGGCAATGAAAGC
>NZAO01000025.1 GCA_002686135.1 Rhodospirillaceae bacterium | reverse complement strand
CGCACCGTCATCAGGTTGCGTGATTTTTCGATACCCAGCCGCATGGGGCTGGGGCCGTAGAACTTCTTAGTGTAGTTGGCGGGTTTCCACTTGCCCAGTCCCGGCCCCTGGTCGATGACGAAGGGGGCATCGAGAACCAGGGTGGAGGGTGTGAACCCCTGTTCCAGCGCCGCCAGATAAACGAAAGGCTTGAACGCCGATCCGGGCTGGCGCTTGGCCTGGGTAACGCGGTTGAACTCGCTTATGGAAAAGTCATACCCCCCCGACATAGCAAGCACGCGCCCGGTATGGGGATCGAGCGCGACAATGCCACCGCCGATCTCTGGAATCTGCCGCAGGGCGTAGGTGTTGGGAGGATAGGAGAGCGGTTTTTCGTCTTCCGATTTCGGCGTCGAGGAGGTGACATTCTCCACCGCGATCACATCGCCGATGGCCAGCACCTCGCCGGCGCGCCGCACCGGCGGACCTAGCTTGCCTTTCTTCAGGGCTTCGCGCGCCCATTTCAGCTCGGCCCATGGGATAACGCCGAGGGCACCGCCAGGAAAACCGATATCCACGTTTTTGTCCGACACCGCCAGAACCACCGCGCGCTTCCAGCCCATCAGACCCGGTGGTGGCGGCACGGCCGCCACCTGGCGCGCCCAGTTATCGCCGGGATTGATGTTTGTGATGGGTCCGCGCCAGCCGTGGCGGCGGTCATAGACGCGCAGGCCCTTGCCCAGGATCGCATCGGCGATCCCCTGCAAACGCGGATCCACCGAGGTGCGCACCGAAAAGCCGCTTTCGTAGAGGCCCTTATAGCCGTAACGTTCAAGGATTCTGCGCCGCACTTCCTCGAGGAAATATTCGGCCCTGGCGAATTTCGTATCCTCGCGCCGACGCACCTGCAAGGGCTTGGCCTTGGCTTCGAGCGCCTCGCCGAGCGTGACATGGCCGTCGTCCAGCATGCGGTCTATGACCCAGTCACGGCGCGACCGTGCGGTCTCGGGATAGCGGAAGGGATGATAGTTGTTAGGGGCCTTGGGCAGGGCGGCGAGATAGGCTACCTCGGCGATGGAAAGCTCGCCCAAGGACTTGTTGAAATAGTTGAGGGCGGCGGCGGCCACCCCGTAGGACCCCAGCCCGAGATAAATCTCGTTGAGATAGAGTTCGAGGATACGGTCTTTGGTAAACGCCCTCTCGATGCGGAAGGCGAGAATGGCTTCTTTTATTTTGCGCTCCAGGGANACCTCGTTGGTGAGCAGGAAGTTCTTGGCCACCTGTTGNGTNATGGTGGAAGCGCCTTTGAGNCGGCGCTGGGTTCCCATATTGGCGAGGTTGGTGACCATGGCCCGCACCGCGCCNAGGAAATCAATCCCCGGATGGCTGTAGAAATTCTTGTCCTCGGCGGAAAGAAAGGCGTTGATCACCCGTTTCTGCATGGCGGTGATGGGAACGAAGACCCGCTTCTCCACCGCGTATTCGGCAATCAGGAGGCCATCACCGGCATGAACCCGCGTCACCGTTGGGGGGTTGTAATCGGCCAACTGTTTATAGTCGGGCAGGCCGCGCCCGAAATGATAGAGCACGTACAAGCCACCGCCCACACCCAGCATGGTGAGAAGCAGGAGAATAGAGAATAGAAATCCGATTGCTCTGAGCATATCCGTGTCGCCGGGGAGCCATGTTCTCCGGTCGTGTCATAAATGCGCGAACCACCGGAAACGCTAACAAGGGAATGCGGCAGGTTTATGGCCGGTTCATGGCCCGTGATAGATTCATGACCGGCGCAGATTATCCTTCCAGGCGAAAAATTTATCTACGGCCATAACGATAGCCACCCCCAGCTTGCCGCGGTACTTGGGATCGCGCAGCAGTCGCTCCTCCCCGGCGTTGGAAAGATAGCCCAGCTCCACCAGTACCGAGGGGATATCGGGCGCCTTGAGCACCGCGAAGCCGGCGAAACGGTGGGTCTTGTGCAGCACCTTGACCTGGCGGCGGAAGTCGGTGATCAGAAGGTTGGCTAAATGAGCGGACAGGTTCATGGTCTCGCGCTGGGCGAGGTCGATGAGGATATTCGTCACTTCCGTCGTCTCGTAAGTGAGGTCGATGCCGGCGATCAGGTCCGACTTGTTTTCGGACCTGGCCAGGGCCGCGGCCTCTTTGTCGGAGGCGGTCTCGGACAGGGTATAGACGGAAAGCCCCCGGATGCTCCGGTTCTTGATGCTGTCGGCGTGCAGTGAAATGAACAGGTCGCCCTGGGCCTGGCGCGCCTTGGCNAGGCGCCCACGGAGNCNGATGAAGATATCCCTGGTGCGCGTCAGCACCACCTTGTANCGGCCCGTGGCCTCAAATTTCTTTTTCAGCTCCTTGGCCATGGCTAGGGTGATGACCTTTTCAAAACGCCCGCTCTTGCCGGTGGCGCCGGGATCGACGCCGCCATGACCGGGGTCGAGAACGATAATGCGCTTGCCGGGCTTGGNCAGCGGCCGGAGCGTTCCCGGCGGCAGATCACCGGGAGACGGCNCCACCGGAAGCAGCGCCACATCGCCGGCGGAAGANGAGGGCGGCGGGGCCGTGGGNGGNGGGGTGTCGGCTTGGGTGGACGGTNCGGGAGGCNGCCGGGGCCTGGATTTCTGGGCTTTCAGAAACGCCGCCTTGCCGACCTTCTCAAGATCGAGCACAAGGCGGGTGCCCGACGCACCATCNGACGGGGTGTCGGATTNCAGGACGAATGCCTTCTTCACNGCCACCGGGCTGTCCACGTCGAGTACAAGCCGGGAATTCCCGGCCTTAAAGAGACCATAGCGAAACTGTTTCACCACTCCCGCCACACTGAAAATCTTTGGGATGTCCCAGGCTATTTCCGGCAGATCCACCACCACGCGGTAGGGGTTGGACAGGGTGAAGACGCTAAAATGCACCTTGCGGCTGAGGTCGAGCACCACCCGCGTCAGGGTCTTGGAACGTTCGCCGAAGCGCACCTCCGTAACGGTGGCGGGCGCGGCGAAGGCAACGGAGACGACGCCGGTGAAGGTGACGGTGAAGATGACGAAGAGTGCCGCGCCGAGGAGAATCGCCGCGAAGAGATGCCGTCTGAATCGGGCCGTTGAACTCCACATCTAGATGATTTTCATTCCTTTCAACCTATATCTGCCTATTGTCTAGCATAAATTCCCCGCCATCACCATGTTCCAGCATGAGGAAAAAAAGAGACAGTACACAATATCGTGTTGTGGAACCGTCGTGCGGTGAGTATGTTGCAATCGTGAATGAGCCGCAGCCGGCACCAATCCGCATTCGGGCTTTCCCCAGGCGGAAAGAAGGTTGGCATGGCGGCACCATAATTTGGTTTGGAGGCCCCCGGTAATTGCCGGATGTGCGGTTTCCTTGGCGCGGCCCCGTGGTTTTTCCCTTCGGGAAACCGTGCATGAAGGCGCCGTTGACGGGAAATGTTCCGGTATCGGATGGCTTCTTAAAGATAACAGGCAAATAATGGCGCGCCGCCGTCCGATGCGCATTCCGGACAGCAGCAGGTCGCGCCTGTGGAGAACATAGCCTCATGGCTAAAAGGATGCTGATTGACGCGTCCCAACCCGAGGAAACCCGGGTGGTCGTGCTCAGCGGAAACATTCTCGAAGACTTTGACTTCGAGGCCACCGCAAAAAAGTCCCTCAAGGGCAATATCTATCTGGCGAAAGTGGTTCGGGTCGAACCGTCGTTGCAGGCGGCCTTTGTCGATTTCGGCAGCAGTCGGCACGGATTTCTTTCATTCAACGAAATCCATCCCGACTATTACCGGATTCCCGTCGCCGACCGCGAGGCCTTTATCGCCGAAGAGGCGCGAATAGCCTCCGATGCGGAGGACGAAACCTCTTCGAAATCCTCGTCTAACGTGGCGGGGAAAACGTCCAGAAAATCGAAATCCCCCACCAAGGATGACGGCGACGAGACCAATGACGGAAAAGAATCCAAATCCGCAGAGAAATCCACGGGGGAGGCCGCGGCTTTAAACGGCGGCGTCAAAGTCGAGACCGTGGCGGAAGCCCCTGCAAGCGGAGCGGATGAAAAAGAAAAAGAAAAAGAGAAGGTAAAGGCCGAAGGCTCCGCCGCCGACACCAACGACAACGACGTGGCGGCACCGGACAGCGAGAATGACAAGGACGAGGAGTTCACGGACCTGGAAACCGTGGGTGGCGACACCGACGAAGACATGGCGCCGAAACGGGAGCCGGCAACACGCCGTTACAAAATTCAAGAGGTCATCAAGCGCGGCCAGATCCTTCTGGTTCAGGTCGCCAAGGAAGAACGCGGCACTAAGGGGGCCGCCCTTACCACGCGCATATCACTGGCCGGACGTTATTGTGTACTGATGCCCAACGTGGCGCGGGGAGGCGGAATCTCGCGCAAGATCGCCAATCCAACCGACCGCCGCAAGCTCAAGGCCATCCTCGACGGGCTTTCCATCCCCGAGGGCGTCGCCGTCATCGTACGCACCGCGGGGCGCGAGCGCACCAAGGCCGAAATCAAGCGCGATTATGAATATCTGATGCGGCTTTGGAGCGACATCCGGGATGCCACCCTGCAATCCTCGGCGCCGTCCCTGGTCTATGAAGAGGCCAATATAATCAAACGCGCTATACGCGACCTTTATTCGCGCGATATGGACGAGGTGCTGGTGGACAGCGAAGATGGCTATCGCCTGGCCAAGGAATCCATGCGCATGCTCACGCCCAGCCACGCCAAGCGGGTCAAGCGCTATCGCGACGGCGACATTCCCCTGTTCAGCCGCTTTGAGGTAGATGACCAGATTGACGCCATCCACAATCATTCGGTAAGGCTCAAATCCGGGGGTTATATCGTCATTGATCAGACCGAGGCGCTGGTCTCTATCGACGTCAATTCCGGACGCTCTACCCGCGAGCGAAATATTGAGGAAACCGCGCTCAAGACCAATCTCGAGGCCGCCGACGAAGTGACCCGTCAGTTGCGGCTGCGTGATTTGGCCGGTCTTATCGTCATCGACTTCATAGACATGGACGAGCACCGCAACCGCTCGAAGGTGGAAAAGCGCATCAAGGAAGCACTGAAGACCGACCGTGCCCGCATCCAGATCGGCCGTATCAGCGGCTTCGGCCTGTTGGAGATGTCGCGCCAGCGGCTCCGCCCCAGCCTCCATGAAATCAGCACCCAGACCTGTCCCCATTGCGGTGGCAGGGGTGTTGTGCGCTCGATTGAATCCACGGCGCTTCACGTCTTGCGCGCCATAGAGAAAGAAGGCAGCCACAACCGCAACGGGCAGCTCTCCATTCATGTTCCGTCCGAAGTGGACCTTTATATCCTCAACCAGAAACGCGATCTTTTGAGTGCTATCGAGGCCCGTCATTCTCTCCGTGTCATGATTCATCATGACGCATCTCTTGTGCCACCCGATTTCCACATCGAAGGCAGCGCAGGCGGAAAGGCCGCCGATGACAAAACCGGTAAAAAGGAGGAGAAGAAAAGCAAGTCCTCTTCTCTGCACCGCCGCGGACGGAGCCGTGCCAAGGACGCCGAGGAAACGGCGGACGAAGACTCCAGGGAAACCTCCACGGTCGTGGACGAGCACGGCGACGGGGATCGGGAGGATAAACCTCCACGCAAGCGCGGCAAGCGCGGCGGCAGGCGGCATTCACGCAAAAGCGCCGCCAAGAAAACCACAGTTGAATCTACGGAGATGGATTCCGAATCCAAGGTATCTTCCGCAACCACGGAAAAGGCGGCGAAGGAAGAAAGCAAAAAACCCGCTGCCAAGCCCCGCAAGCAGGCCACCCACCGCACCAGGAAGCCCGCCAAGAGTGTGGCCGAAAAAAAGGCGGCCTTGTCATCCGGGAAAGATGGAGATTCAAAGACGCCGGCGAAAAAGAAATCCACGGCCGCCGCGCCAGCCGCCGCCAGTGACTCCGACGGAAGTTCCGCCGCCAAACCGGCTGCAGACAACAAGCCCAAACGCCGGGGCTGGTGGAACACGCTGATGGATTAGCGTTCCCAGTCCTTAAGGCGGCGCACGGCCTCTTCCATGGCGGCGGCGGGGCCTGCGAAAGATAGGCGGATAGCGTGGTGTCCAGAAACCGGATCGAAATCCATGCCCGGCGTTGTCGCCACCCCGGCCTCGGCCAGCATGCGGTGACAGAAGTCATGGCTGTCATTAGTCAGCTCCGAAACATCCGCATAGAGGTAAAACGCCCCGTCGGAGGGCGCCAGACGGTCGAATCCGGCTCGCGGCAAGCCATCGAGCAGAATTGCGCGGTTGCGGGCATAGGTGGTCACGTTGGCGTCGAGTTTGGCAAGGCAGTCAAAGACGCTGATGGCCGCGTGCTGGGATAGGCAGGGCGGGGAAATAAACAGGTTCTGGGACAGGCTTTCCACGGCCCGCAACAGGTCCTCGGGCACCACCATCCAACCCAGACGCCAGCCCGGCATGGCAAAATATTTTGAGAAGCTGTTGATGACAACGGCATCACTGCCGAAAGACAGGGCCGAGACAGCGTCCATTCCGAAAGTAATGCCGTGATAAATCTCGTCCGAAATAAGCCGGATGCCCTTGTCCCGGCAGTGACCGGCAATGGCGCGGAACTCTTCGCCCGACAGAACGGTGCCAGTGGGATTGGAGGGACTGGCTATAATCAGCCCATGGAGGGGGCCTTCCACCCGTTCCAGCATCTCCACCGTCGGCTGGAACCGGGTTTCCGGCCCTACCGCCAGCGCCACCGTCTCCACCCCCAGTGCGGTCAGGATGTTGCGGTAGGCGGGATAGCCGGGCACGGCCAGGGCCACCCTGTCGCCCACGTCGAAGGCGCCGAGAAAGGCCAGCACGAAAGCCCCCGAGGAGCCCGTAGTGACGGCGATGCGGCCCGGCGCTACGTCGACACCCTCGCGCTCCTGGTAATAGGCGGCGATGCGTTCCCGCAGGGGAGGAATGCCCAGTGATTCGGTGTAGCCCGGCAGGTTCTTGTCCAGCAGTTCATGCACCCGCTTCACCACGGGTTGGGGCGTGGGCGCGCTGGGCTCCCCCAGTTCAAGGTGGAGCACATCGCCGCCCGTGGCCACGCGCTTGTTCGCGAATCGCAGCATTTCCATGACAATGAAGGGGGAGACGTCCCCCCGGCGCGAGCTTTTCAGCGCCATGATGGCCATTTCCGGCTGTTTCGGTCTATCATGGGTCTCATTGACGGCATGCGTTTTACTTCCTATTTAACTTTTTCCCCACTTAATGACGAGAACCCTCCAGGCGGCCNCTTTGCACAANTCTTTCCTTTTNCGTTTAACGGTCTTTCTTGCCGGCATGNTGACNGCGTTTGTCGCCCTTGCCGGCGANGCCCGCGCNCTTATCCGCGACGAAGAGATTGAAACTACCATCCGTTNCTGGAGTGCGCCAATCTTCCANGCCGCCNNTCTCGACCCGGNNGCGGTCGCGGTCTATATCNTCNCNGAAACGGCCCTCAATGCCTTCGTTTCCGGAGGNCAGAANATCTTTCTCACCTCCGGCTTGCTCATGCGCAGCGAGAGCCCNGGCCAAGTCAAGGGCGTCATCGCCCATGAANCCGGCCATATCGCNGGAGGCCACCTGGCGCGNCTCCAGGAAGCTCTGAAANATGCNCAGCTCGAATCCATCATCGCCNTNGTGCTGGGCGCAGGGATAATTGCNGGAAGCGGCGGGGAGGCNGGCGCCGCGGGAGGTGCCGTGGTCATGGGTGGACAGGAGATCGCCGGCCGCAACCTGTTGAAATACACCCGCGGCCAGGAGGNNGCNGCCGACCAGGCCGCNATGTCCTATCTCGACCGTACCGGGCANTCGTCCAAGGGNNTGGAGGANTTCATGCGTATCCTCGCCCAGCACGAGGCCATCTATGTGGGACAGAGCGATCCCTATATGCGGTCCCACCCCATGACTCGGGACCGCGTCGAGGTGATCGGCAANCATGTGGCCAATTCGCGCTGGTCCGACGNGCCGGAGCCGCCGCAAAGCGTTCTTGCCCATGCCCGCATGCGGGCCAAGCTGTTNGCCTTTCTNGAACCCCTGGACCGCACCTTGAAGGAATATCCCGAGAGNGACACCTCCCTGCCCGCCCGCTATGCCCNGGCCATNGCCTATTACCGCAAGGGCAACCTCGCCCGCGCCCTGCCGCTCGTGGGCGGTCTCATCGCCGAACATCCCGATGATCCCTATTTTCACGAACTGCGGGGCCAGATGCTGTTCGAAAACGGACATCTGGCCGAGGCCGTGCAGTCTTATAAAGTGGCGGTGGGCCTGAAACCCGACAGCGCGCTGTTGCTTACCATGCTGGCCCAGGCCCAGCTTGAACTGAACGACCCGGCCCAGACCCGGGCCGCCACTGCCCATCTGATAGAGGCGGTGAAACTGGAAAAGGACAATGCCGGTTCCTGGAACTTCCTGGCTATTGCCTATGGCCGTCAGGGCCAGGTCGGACTCTCGTCCCTGGCGCTGGCAGAAAAGTTTCTCATCCACGGCAAGAACAAAGACGCCCGCGCCCAGGCCAAACGCGCGGAAAAAGCGCTTCCCCACGGGTCGCCGAGCTGGTTGCGGGCCCAGGACATCATCACCGTCGCCAAGAAATAAAAGAGAGAGGCCCCTTGTGAATCGCCCCCTGATAGCCGTCGCCGCCCTTTCCCTGGCCGCCATTATCCTGTCCGCCGTGGTTTTGCTGCGTGGCGGCATGACCCCCACGACCCAGGGTGGGAAAGCGGATATTGAAGAGACGGTCCGCACCCTGTTGCGCGAGCATCCGGAAATCGTCGGCGAGGCCCTGCAGGTGCTCATGGAGAAGCGCCGCCGCGCCGAGGAAGAACGCCAGCGGCTCAACCTCAAGGCCAAAGCCAGGGAACTCAACGAAGACCCCGGCTCCGTGGTGGGGGGAAACCCCGCCGGCNACNTCTTCATGGTGGAGTTTTTCGATTACAACTGTCCCTACTGCAAACGNTCNCATGAAAGCGTNCGNAATCTNGTGGCCGAGGACGGCGACATCCGCNTCGTCTACAAGGAATACCCCATTCTCGGCGACAATTCGGTGATCGCCGCTCAGGTCGCCCTGGCGGCGCGCGCGCAGGGCAAGTACATCGCCTTCCATAACGCCCTGATGACCCACAAGGGCCGTCTCAACAAGGTCGCGGTGATGGCGGTAGCCGAAGCGACCGGGCTCGACGTGGCGCGGTTAAAACGGGACATGATGGACCCCGGGATCGCCGCCATTCTCAGCCGCACCAGGGCCCTGGCCAAGGCGTTGGAGATTACCGGCACCCCGGCCTATGTGATCGGCGACCGACTGGTGCCCGGCGCCGTCGACGCCGCCAGCCTCAAGGCCCTTATCGCCGAGGTACGCGAGGACAAGGAAAGCTCCTGAGGCGGATGGCGCGTTGCACCCGCGCTCGCCCGTGATATAACCCTGAGAAGAAAACAGGTTTATTGACGACTTTTGCAGGGGACCCGCGCCTCAGCCCAGGCGCCCATGACAGGTACCATGTCCACCACCATCCTGATCCTCAACGGCCCCAATCTCAATCTGCTTGGCAGCCGCGAACCCGACGTCTATGGCAGCGAAACCCTGGCCGATATCGAGGCCGCCTGCCACGACCACGCCAAGGGGCTGGGGCTGGAAATTGATTTCCGCCAGTCCAACGACGAGGGCGAGATGGTGACCATCATCCAGAACGCGCGGGAGACATGTGCCGGCATGATAGTCAACGCCGGCGCCCTTACCCATACGTCGGTGGCCATTCTCGACGCCCTTCTGGTCCTCGAACAGCCGGTGGTGGAAGTGCATCTNTCNAACCTTTTCCAGCGNGAAAGCTTTCGTCATCATTCGTTTGTCAGCCAGGCCGCCTGCGGTATGATCTGCGGGTTTCGCAGCCATGGTTATCTTTTGGCCCTGGATGCGCTGGCGCAGATTCTCAAGGAGAAAAGCGGGGCCTAAATGGCTAAATTCAAGTTCGATGACGATCTCGTCCGTTCCCTCGCCAAGCTGTTGGAGGAGACCGGACTCACCGAGATCGAGTTCGAGGCCGAAGGAGAGCGTATCCGCGTCGCCCGCAGCGGCGGGGCCGTGACCGGGACGGCGGCGTCCCAACCCCAGGCGGCGGTGGCCGCGGAACCGNAAGCCGCCACAGAGACGGCAGAGGTGGGNGAGGAACACCCCCCCGGCACCGTCACCTCGCCCATGGTGGGCACGGCCTATACCGCGCCGGAGTCTGGTGCGCCGCCCTTTGTTTCCGTGGGCGATACGGTGCACGAGGGCCAGACCGTGCTCATCGTTGAGGCCATGAAGACCATGAACCCCGTGCCCGCTGCCCACGGCGGCAAGGTGGTGCGGATTCTCGTGGAGAACGGGGACCCCGTGGAATTCGGTCAAGTCCTGATGGTCGTTGAATAAGACGCTCCCTGGAAACGGTCTGGAGAGGGTGATCACGGATGTTTGAAAAAATCCTCATCGCCAACCGCGGTGAAGTCGCTCTGCGCATTCACCGCGCCTGCCGGGAAATGGGCATCCNTACCGTGGCCGTCCATTCNACCGCCGACGCCGACGCCATGCATGTGCGCCTGGCCGACGAAAGCGTCTGCATCGGCCCCGCCGCGGCGCGGGGAAGTTATCTCAATATTCCGGCCATCCTGACGGCGGCCACCATCACCAACGCCGACGCCATTCATCCCGGAGTCGGATTTTTTTCTGAAAACGCCCATTTCGCCGGAATGGTGGCCGAACACGACATCACCTTCATCGGCCCGGCGCCCGAACACATGGCCATCATGGGGGACAAAATCGCCGCCAAGGCGGCCATGAAGAAAGTTGGGCTGCCCGTGGTGCCCGGTTCCGACGGACCGGTGGCGGATGAAGACGAGGCCCTCAAACTGGCAGCGNAAATCGGTTATCCAGTGATCGTCAAGGCCGCGGCCGGGGGGGGCGGACGGGGCATGAAGGTGGCCCATGACGACAAGGTCCTGCGCCAGGCGCTCCCCATCACGCGGGCCGAAGCTGAGGCCAATTTCGGTGATGATACGCTGTACCTGGAAAAGTTCCTGGAAACGCCCCGCCATATCGAAATCCAGATTCTCGCCGACAACCATGGCAACGTGATNCACCTNGGNGAACGGGACTGTTCGCTGCAGCGCCGCCACCANAAGGTGATCGAGGAGNCCCCCTCGCCGGCTCTCAATTCCGCCACCAGGGACAAGATCGGCNCCCGCTGCGTCAAGGCNATGAAGAAGCTGGGCTATCGCAGCGTCGGCACCATCGAGTTTCTGTACGAAAACGGAAAATTCTATTTTATTGAGATGAATACCCGTCTTCAGGTGGAACATCCTATCAGCGAGATGATCAGTGGCATCGACCTGGCGCGTGAACAAATCCGCATCGCCGCCGGGGCCAAGCTCGACGTGACACAGAAGAATATCCAGCTCACCGGCCATGCCATCGAATGCCGGATCAACGCCGAGAATCCCGNAACCTTCCTGCCGTCCCAGGGCACCATCACCGANTATCACGCGCCGGGCGGGCTCGACGTGCGGGTGGATTCCGCCCTCTATTCCGGATACCGAGTGNCGCCACATTACGACAGCCTCATCGCCAAGCTGATCGTACACGGACGCAGTCGCAACGAATGTCTAATGCGGCTGCGGCGCACCCTCGAGGAATTCGTCATCGGCGGCGTCGAGACCACGATCCCGCTTCACCAAAGACTGATCACGGAAACCGATTTCATCAATGGCGACTATGATATCCACTGGCTGGAAAACATACTCGAGCCCGAGGCCTGAAGCCGTAGAGCCTGGGTCGGCGGAACCACATCAGGATAGAGGCGCCACCCCATGAAGACGCTGACCCCTGAAATTCTCCTGCGCGCCTACACCGCCGGTATTTTCCCCATGTCGGAGGGCCGCGACGATCCCGATCTGTTCTGGGTCGACCCCGAAAACCGCGGAATCATCCCCCTGGAGAGCTTCCACGTTCCCGGCAAGTTGCGGCGCCGTGTGCGTAACAATTCTTTCAAGGTCAGGTGCGACACCGCCTTTGCCCTGGTCATGGAGCGCTGTGCGGAGGCAGCACAAAACCGCGAGAGCACCTGGATCAATCAGACTATTATCGATCTCTATACCACCCTGCACACCATGGGGCGCGCCCACAGCGTGGAATGCTGGAAGGAGGATGATCTGGCGGGGGGACTTTACGGCATCGCCCTGAATGGCGTCTTTTTCGGAGAGAGCATGTTTTCCCGCGCTGCCGACGCCAGCAAGGTGGCGCTGGTGCATCTGGCAGCGCGTCTGCGCCAGGGCGGGTTTACTCTGCTCGACATACAGTTCGTCACCGAGCACCTGAAACAGTTCGGAGCCATAGAAGTGCCGCGCCACGACTATCACATGCTTCTGAGCGAGGCGCTGGAAGTGAACGCCCAGTTCCCGGCGCAACTGGCGGCACCCGTGGAATCGTTGTGGAAATAATGTTTCTGTAAAAATTATTGGGACTGACATAGATAAGGAAAATTACTTATAAATGTCAGCCCCAAATTATTTCCTGGGAAACCGCATTTTCGGGCCGATGCGCGACAGACAGTCAATGACCCAGATGTCGTAAACCGGGTGTTCCAACGCCGAAAGCGCGGGGCTTGAGGCGAACATCCAGCCCTGAAACAGGGTCTCCGGGGCCTCGCCGGGCTTGATATCGCGAATCTGGAGAAAGGCGGCGCTTTCGGGAGGTTCCTCCGGCGGCCGCTTGTGGCAAGTGCGGGCGACGATTTCCAGGGTGCCGAAATGCACCGTCCTGTTGATGGGTGCGCGGAAGGTGGAAATACGCGCCGTCACCTTGTCAAGGCCCTGTAACAGGGCCACGTCACCCACCATATCCGCAGCCGTAGCTGGAAAGGACGCCCAGACTCCTCCCGACACCGACACCGCCGCCGCAACCACCCTGGCCCCAACCAGAATAGCTGTCAGGACACAGCCACGCCGTTTAATGGCTAAGAAGCGGAAGGGGTTATTTTTTGTGATAAGGATTTTCCAGCTGTTCGACGAGTTCATTGATGACCTGTCTGAACTGGGCCTCGTCACAGCCCATGAGCACCGCATCCTCCAGTGCGTCCTGGCACATTTGGCGGATTTCTTCGAGATTCTGATTGAGGACTTTGATCTTCTCGAGGCAGGACACGGAATTGCCTTTGGGCGTACGCCAGGCATTCGCCCCCCGGGGATCGGTCCCCGGAATGACGCCACGCCCCGTCGTTTTCTTGTCCCCGTGTGTCATGTCACAGCACCCAATGGTCAGAGTATGGTAAAAGAATAGTCACGGTGCGGCAGGAGCATGGCCGCAATACGGCTGGATTAAGAGACAGGCGGGAGCCGGTGCCGGCATATCAGCCCCCACTTAAGAGCTAGTCGTCCTTATCGTCACCGCCCAAAGCCAGGAAGATGATGTCGCCCACCTGATCCTCCAGCGAGAGTGACCACAGCGGGCTGGAGTTCATTCCGGTCTCCACGGTTCGTAATCCCCGGTGGCGGGCGCCCGCTTGCCGCCGCCCAGCACATGGCCGGGAGGGTAATAGGCCTTGCCTGTTCCGGTCGGGTTGGGCCGGTGAGGCTTTTGCCAGCCCAGCTGTTGACGGGGTTTCTCCACAGGGCTGTCGTCTGTGGTGTGATGGAGCCATTCATGCCATTGCGGCGGCACGCAGCTAGCTTCTTTCTCGCCCTTGTACATGACCCAGCGCTGTTCACGGCCGTTATTGGCGCGGCGCCGGGCGGCGGCGGTACGGCGGCGGTAATAGCGGTTTCCCGCCCCGTCACAGCCGACCAGCTTGCCGAAAATCCATGTGTAGAGAATGGTGCCGGTAATCATGGAATCACGCCGAAAAACCGTTCTACCCCGTCCCATATGGTGCACCGGAAACCCTGAGAAAAGACCCGTGCACCGTTGATACCTCGTAATGCGAATATGACACCTGCTCTGGCCCGCGTCCAGCCCCGCCACCATGGAGAAAGGGTGGAGAAGAGGCCGGGCAAAGAGATGCGCGATGAAGCGAGGCCACAGGCTTAATTTTCCCTTAATATAGTTGATTTTTTCTCCCCAGACACAAAATCTTGTTGCTTTGAACCATGCCTTTGTGGATAGATGTTGTGGGTTAACTATATCCGTCCACTACATATGGCTTTGAAATAGCGTGTGCTTGGGACGGTGGTTTTTCCCGGGGGAGGGGATGGATCTTTTTGTGTCTTTCGGGCTTTCGCTCTGGCACCGGGTTCTTTCCGAGCGGTCACTTCCCAGAGATGGTCGGGTAAGGAAATAGTAGTTTTGGAAGGAGGGGGGAATGCGGATTACGCGGCGATTCACTCAAGAGGGACACTCCGCCTACGAAGGCATCACATTCAAGACCACATCGAGTGATATTCGTAATCCCGATGGTTCGATCGTTTTCGAACTCAATGATATCGAAGTTCCCACCGACTGGTCACGGGTGGCCTGCGATGTTCTTGCCCAGAAATATTTCCGCAAGGCCGGAGTGCCCGAGAACAGGGTTCCGGTCGAGGAAAACAGCGTTCCTTCGTGGNTGTGGCAGCACGAGGCGGCACCGGAAAGCCCGTGCGGCGGAGAAACCAGCGCCCGGCAGGTGTTCGACCGCATGTGTGGCACCTGGACCTATTGGGGCTGGAAAGGCGGCTATTTCGACAGCGAAGACGACGCCCGCGCCTATTACGATGAAATGCGCTATATGCTGTGCCGCCAGATGGGCGCACCCAATTCGCCGCAATGGTTCAATACCGGCCTGCACTGGGCCTATGGCATCGATGGCCCGGCCCAGGGGCACTATTACGTGGACTTCCACAGCGGTGAGCCAATCGCGTCNCANTCCGCTTACGAACATCCCCAGCCACATGCCTGTTTTATCCAGAGCGTAAACGATGATCTGGTCAACGAAGGCGGGATCATGGATCTGTGGACCCGCGAGGCGCGCCTATTCAAATACGGATCGGGGACCGGCAGCAATTTTTCGTCCCTGCGCGGCGACAGCGAACCCCTTTCGGGTGGCGGCAAATCATCGGGGCTTATGAGTTTCCTCAAAATCGGCGACCGTGCGGCAGGNGCCATTAAGTCCGGAGGCACCACGCGGCGCGCGGCGAAAATGGTCTGTGTGGATATAGACCACCCTGACGTGGAAGAGTTCATCAACTGGAAGATGGTGGAAGAACAGAAGGTGGCGGCGCTGGTCACCGGATCNAGGGCCATCAACCTTCACCTCAACGCCATCCTCAAGGCCTGTCACACCGGGCCCGTGGACAGCGACGAGGAAGCCGACGGCCGTTTCGACGTAAAACGTAACCCGGCGCTGAAGAAAGCGGTTTCAAGCGCCCGCAAGGCCATGATCCCGGAAAACTATATCCAGAGGATCATCCAGTTCGCGTCCCAGGGATTCACCGAAATTGAATTCCGCACNTATGACACCGACTGGGATTCCGAAGCTTATCTGACCGTGTCTGGGCAAAATGCCAATAATTCCATCCGTGTCACCGACGGGTTTCTCAAGGCCGTGGAAGCGGACGGGGACTGGACCCTGGTCCAGCGCACCAATGGAAAGCCGGACAAGACCGTCCACGCCCGTGACCTATGGGAACAGATTGGCCATGCCGCCTGGGCCTGCGCCGATCCCGGACTGCAGTTCGACACCACCATAAACGACTGGCACACCTGCCCGGATTCCGGCCGCATCAACGCCTCGAACCCGTGTTCGGAATATATGTTCCTAGACGATACGGCCTGCAACCTGGCGTCACTGAATTTACTAACGTTCCGCCGCGAGGACGGATCCTTCGACCTAGAAGGATTCGAGCACGCAACCCGGCTGTGGACCATCACTCTGGAAATCTCGGTCCTGATGGCCCAGTTTCCCTCGCGGCGGATCGCCCAACTCTCCTTCGATTACCGGACCTTAGGGTTAGGATTCGCAAATATCGGAGGGCTGTTGATGGCGTCGGGCTTCTCCTATGACAGCGACCAGGGCCGCGCTACCTGCGCCGCCATCAGCGCACTCATGACCGGAGTCGCCTACGAAACCTCCGCCGAAATGGCCAACGAGCTGGGGGCCTTTCCCGGCTATGACACAAACCGCGATTCCATGCTGCGGGTTATCGGCAATCACCGTCTTGCCGCCCACGGCCTGGCCGATGGCTATGAAGGGCTCTCGGTTGCTCCGGTGCCCTTACGTGCCGAGGATTGTCCTTTCGAGGGCCTGGCCCGGGCGGCAGCCGAATCCTGGGACCACGCCAGCTCCGAAGGCGAGGCCAACGGCTTCCGCAACGCCCAAGTAACCGCCATCGCACCTACCGGGACCATCGGCCTAGTCATGGACTGTGACACCACCGGAATCGAGCCCGATTTCGCCATCGTCAAGTTCAAGAAACTGGCCGGCGGCGGCTATTTCAGGATCATCAACCACACCGTGGAAACGGCGCTGGAGACCCTGGGCTATTCTCAGGACCAGATTCTTGAAATCAGCGAATATGCCGTGGGCCGCGGCACCCTGTACCAGGCCTCGGAGATCGGTTTTGACGCGCTGCTCGAAAAGAGCTTTACCAACGAAGCCATCAAGGCCCTTGAGGCGGCGCTCGCCAACGCCTTCGACATCAAGTTCGCCTTCAACAAATGGACCCTTGGCGAGACCTTCTGTACCGAGGTTCTCGGATTTTCCAAAGAGGAACTGGACGATCCCGCCTTCGACATGCTGCGTGCACTCGGCTTTTCGCGCGAGGCCATCGAAGCCGCCAACGTCTATTGCTGTGGCTCCATGACGGTGGAAGGCGCACCGCATCTTAAAGACGAGCACCTTCCCGTCTTCGACTGCGCCAATCCCTGTGGACGTCTGGGCAAGCGATTCCTTTCCGTGGAAAGCCATATCCGCATGATGGCAGCATCCCAGCCTTTCATCACCGGGGCCATTTCAAAGACCATCAACATGCCGGGCAGCGCAACCGTGGAGGAATGCAAGGACGCCTACATGCTGTCCTGGAAACTGGGTCTGAAGGCCAACGCCCTTTACCGCGACGGCTCCAAGCTGTCCCAGCCCCTGAGTTCCACGGTTGAGGACAGCGAAATCGACGATGCCAGGGAAGCCGACAGCATCGCCGCGGTGGCGGCCGAGAGCGCCCCTCGTATCGTCGAACGGGTTGTGGAAAAAATCATCGCCAACCAGGAACGGGCGCGCCTGCCGGGACGGCGTAAGGGCTATACCCAGAAAGCCATCGTCGGCGGCCACAAGGTGTATCTGCGCACTGGCGAATACGAAAACGGGCAGCTGGGTGAAATCTTTATCGACATGCACAAGGAAGGCGCGGCCTTCCGCAGCCTCATGAATAATTTCGCTATAGCCATTTCCATCGGCCTGCAGTACGGGGTGCCTTTGGAGGAATATGTGGATTCCTTCACCTTCACCCGTTTCGAGCCCTCGGGCATGGTCGAAGGCAACGAGGTTATCAAGATGGCCACCTCTGTCCTGGACTATATTTTCCGCGAGCTTGCCGTCTCCTATCTCGGACGCAATGACCTTGGCCATGCCGAGCCGGAGGAACAGTTCGACAGCATCGGCGGCGGCACTGCCGAAGGCACGGCGGCGGGACCCGAGGACGTGATGCGCCGCGTCGCCAGCACCGGCTATATGCGAAACAATCTTTATGTGATCAAACAGAATGAAAGCGGAAGCACGGAAACCGTTGCTTCTGCTGCTGCCCTGACCGGCGTCGGCACCGCCGAAGCCGTCGCTGTCAGTGCCGTAATCACCGAGGAAGTCGACTCCACCCTCGACCGCGTCATTGAGGCGCGGATGCAGGGCTATGAAGGCGACGCATGCGGCGATTGCGGTAACTTTACGCTGGTCCGCAACGGCACCTGCCTTAAATGCGTGACCTGCGGCTCGACAAGCGGGTGCTCCTAAGCCCCGCTTTGCATTCTCCTCCCTAAACTCCCGGGTGCGGCGGCGGCGCCCCGGGGTTTTTTCACTTATGACAAAGGGAGGAGACTGGGAATCTGCGTTACGCTATCGACGAATCTGCGTTACGCTACCGACGTCGAATGGGACTCCGAAAAAGGCGACTAGCCGTCCATCTCCACCACCACGCGCCCGCGCACCAGGCCATTCAGTATCCGTCGGCCCAATTCTGGCAACTCTTCGAGCCGGGTATCCTGAATCATGCTTTCCAGCTTTTCCAACGGCAGGTCCGTAGCCAAACGCGCCCAGGCCCGCCGGCGGCGTTCCATGGCAAGTTGGACGCTATCGATCCCTAAAAGATTGACCCCGCGCAGGAGAAAGGGAATGACGGTGGTGGTGAGTTCACTCCCGCCCACAAGGCCGGTAGCGGCGACACCGGCACCGTGTTTGAGGCTCGCCAGAATGGTGGCGAGCGTGGTCCCGCCCACCGCATCCACACCCGCCGCCCAGCGCTCGGGAAGAAGGGTTTTCTCCGGCGGCGTGGAAAGCTCGGCGCGGTCGATAATGTGGGCGGCACCCAACGCCTTGAGGTAGTCGTGGGTGTCGGCGCGGCCGGTGGAGGCCGTTACCTCATAGCCCAGAGCGGCGAGCACCGCCACGGCGGTACTTCCCACGCCGCCCGCCGCACCCGTCACCAGCACCTCGCCATCGCCAGGCGTAAGGCCATGCTCTTCGAGAACAGTCACCGCCTCCATGGCGGTGAGGCCCGCGGTGCCGATAGCCATGGCCTGGCGCATGGTCAGTGATGGCGGCAGGGACACCAGCCAGTCGGGGTGTAGGCGCGCAAAACCGGCAAAACCACCCCAGGCCTTTTCGCCGATGCCGTATCCTCCGGCGATCACCTTGTCACCGGGCTTCCACAGGGGCACGTCCGACTGCGTCACCTCGCCGGCAAGATCAACACCGGGAATATGGGGATAGCGGCGCACCACCTTACCCAGTCCGGCCATGGCGAGGCCATCTTTGTAATTGAGGGTGGAACAGGTAACGCGCACCGTGACCTCAGCCCCCTCTGGCGCGGCAGCGATGAGCTCGGCCTCGCTCACCTCGCCGATGCGGGAGATAACTTCGTCGCCTTCCAGGTTCAGGATAAGGGCGCGGAAGGGGTTCACGGAATCTCCCGGAAGCGCACAGGCTCGCCACAAGGGTCGCCCAGGATTTCGTCCTCGCGCATGACCACGCGGCCACGAATAACGGTGGCCACCGGCCAGCCTCTCACGGCCATGCCATCGAAGGGTGTCCAGCCCACCTTGCTGGCAATCCAGTCATTGCTAATGGTGCGTTCTGCCTTCAGGTCCACGATGGTGAAATCAGCGTCGAAACCTGGCGCAATGCCACCCTTCCCTTCAATATCATAGATACGCGCCGCGCCGGCGCTAGTGAGGTCTATGAGGCGCTTCAGCGACAGCCGCCCGGCGTTCATGTGATCGAGCAGCAGCGGCAGCAAGGTCTGGACCCCGGTCATGCCCGATGGCGACTCGGGATAGGGCCGGGCCTTTTCCTCCAGCGTGTGGGGCGCGTGGTCGGACCCCACCACGTCCACCACGCCCTCGGTTACAGCCTGCCACAGAGCCTCGCGGTGACGGGTCTCGCGGATCGGTGGATTCATCTGGGCAAGGGTGCCAAGCCGGTCATAGCAGTCGGGAGCGACCAGNGTCAGGTGCTGGGGTGTCACCTCCACTGTGGCCCTGTTACGGTGTTTCGCCAGCAGGGCCATTTCTTCGGCCGTGGTCACATGGAGCACATGCNCCCGCCGTCCCGTTTCCCCGGCCAGAGCCAGTAGACGGCGGGTGGAGAGCAGCACCGTTTCCACGTCACGCCATTGGGGGTGAAGATGGACGGTGGTGCCATCCGCTTCCACCAGGGGATGGCGCTCGCGCAGGCGGGTTTCATCCTCGCTGTGGACAGCGATGCGGCGCGAGCTGTTTTCCAGCACCGCACGCAGCACCACCTCATCATCCACCAGAAGGTTGCCGGTAGAAGANCCCATGAACACCTTGACCCCGGCGCATCCNGGAAGCCGNTCCAGCCGCGCAAGATCGCCCGNGTTTTCCGCTGCCGCNCCGATGAAGAAAGCGTGATCGCACCAGGCCCGGCCACGGGCCCGCGCCAGCTTGTNGTTGAGGTCTTCCTCGGTNAGGGTGGAGGGGTCGGTATTGGGCATCTCGAAAATGCTGGTGACGCCACCCAGAACCGCCCCGGCGGTTCCGGTGGCAAGGTCTTCCTTGTGTTCCAGCCCCGGCTCGCGGAAATGCACCTGAGTGTCGATGACGCCGGGAAGTACGTGCAGGCCGCACGCGTCGAACCGTTCGGGGGCCTCGGTGGCGGAAAGATCGCCCAGCACCGACACCTTGCCTCCGGCCACGCCGATATCGGCTTCCACAGTGCCGCCCTGGGCGGCCACCTGGCCACCATGAATGATCAAGTCGTAACGTTCGCTCATGTTCCTCTATGCACCATGCCGGGACGCAAGCTAAAAGGGAAGACCCAGTTGGCCCTTAGTCCAGCTTTGGGTATAAGCTGAGCCCCATGCAACAGGTAATCGCGAGCATTGTGGCGGCAGCGAGCCTTTTGTCCGCCTGTGCCTGGTTCGCACCGGAGGTTCGTGTGGACCCGGCGCAGAGCCATATGGAGGCCAGGGCCATGCTAGGTATCGACATGTACGCCCGCGGCGAATTCCTG
>NZAO01000024.1 GCA_002686135.1 Rhodospirillaceae bacterium | reverse complement strand
GCAGACGTGGCGTCGTGATTCCAATCCGTCTGGCCGGTGGTATAGACCAAGCCCATGCCCAATTCATAATCGGCGGCCTTAACTGAGGCTTCCTCGCCCCAAGCCGATGATGCTCCCATCAAGAGAAACGCCGAGCCTATGGCCAAAGCCCCAATTTTTTCGCCTCTACCATTTTTGACACGTTACGCCCCCTCTTGAGACAGCTAGAAAACAGCTAAATCAGGCTTCTACAGAAATGCATGCGCTCCAAAATACCTGTTTTCCACACCATCACATAACCTCAGTCAATAGTACAAGGAAAATTATATTAAAGTTTTCCTTGTTACAATATTATAATAATCTTGGTTACGTATCAGTTACATGTGGTGCATTGACGTACTACATGTGGTGTATTGCTGCATCTCGGTCGGATCCTCTTGGAAAGACGCCCCGTTTACTTCCCATGAGTGGTCCTCAGACATGCCGGAATTTATTCTTGGCGTGAAAGTCCTTATTTTCCACCGTTTTTGAGGCCATGGACGGAGTTTCACGGCGCCTCCTCGAGGATGCGTTTGCGATCAACCGGAGAGATTCCTCTTTCGCATCTGCTGTGCTAATAAGGACGCAGTTCAAAAAAAACACCGGCGCCGGTTTTTCCCGCTATGGAAGGCTAACAGGCCTGGCGGCGCTCGAAGCGGACGAGGTCCTTAGGGTCGAGGCCCACCGTCATATGGGCGTGGCGCTCATCGTCGCTGCGGCTGAGCACCTGGCCGTGACTGTAGAGCCAGGCGATGGTGGCGCCGTCCTCGAGCCCGATGGCCACGTCCACCACATGGCGGCGGCGCGAGAGACGTTGGTCAAGATACTCCAGAAGCCCCTCACAGCCCTCCCCAGTCCGCGCCGAGAGGGGGATGTGGCCTTGGCTTCGCGCCGCAATAGTGACGACGGATTGCCTTGTTTCGGCATCGAGAAGGTCGATCTTGTTCAAGGCCTCCACCAGACCGTCTTCGAGGTCTCGGGAAATGCCCAGATCCTCAAGAATTCCGATCACGTCCCGTTTCTGGGTATCACTGTGGGGATGGGAGATATCCCGCACATGGACGATGAGATCGGCGGAGAGCACCTCTTCCAAGGTGGCGCGGAAGGCGGCGATAAGGTCGGTAGGCAGATCGGAGATGAAGCCCACCGTATCCGACAGGATGACCTCTTGTCCCGAGGGCAGCGTCAGACCCCGCATGGTGGGGTCGAGGGTGGCGAAGAGCTGGTCTTGCACCAGGACCCCGGCCGCGGTGAGGCGGTTGAAGAGGGTGGATTTCCCCGCATTGGTGTAGCCCACAAGCGCGATAACGGGATAAGGCACGCGGCTCCGCGCCGCCCGGTGCAGGGAACGGGTGCGTTTGACCTCTTTCAGTTCGCGTTTGAGCCGCGTGATACGCTCCCCGATCTGGCGTCTGTCGGCTTCGATCTGGCGTTCGCCGGGGCCACCCATGAACCCGAAACCGCCGCGCTGGCGCTCGAGGTGGGTCCAAGACCGCACGAGCCGGCTTTTCTGATAACTGAGCGCCGCCAGTTCCACCTGAAGCACGCCTTCGCGGGTGTGCGCCCGCTCGCCGAAGATTTCCAGGATCAGCCCGGTGCGGTCGATCACCTTGCACGACCAGGCGCGTTCCAGATTACGCTGTTGAATGGGCGTCAGCACCGCATCGACGATGGCGATGTCAATGTCTTCCCCAGCTACAAAAGCGGCCATACGCTCCAGAACGCCGCCCCCGAACAAGGTCGCCGGGCGCGGCTTGGTGACCGCCACCACTTCGGCGCAGACAATATGGAGACCAATGGCGAGAGCCAGCCCCTGCGCCTCTTCAAGGCGCGCATCCGGGGATAGGTCCGCCGGGGCGGGAGCGGACTTTCCATTGCCTTTCGCTTTCACCACCGGATGCAGGATCAGGGCGCGTCCCGTGGCCTGTTTTTGGGGCCGACGTACCCTGGCCTGTTTCCGGTTTATACCGTTACCAGGCACGGAGGTCTGGGTTTCAAGCCGCGTCTTCCGCGTTGTCCTCTTCACCCTCTTCCTTTGGATCATAGAGTTGAATCGGCGTTGCCGGCATAATGGTGGAAACGGAGTGCTTGAACACCAGTTGCGAGTGGGCATCGCGCCGAAGCAGCAGCGTGAAGTTGTCGAAGCTGGTGATAACGCCCTGTAGCTTTACCCCGCTTGCCAGAAAAACCGTAACCGCCGTTTTGTTCTTTCTTACGTGGTTTAAAAACACGTCCTGTACGTTTTGCGATTTATCCACAGTCATACCCCCCCATTGTTTATTATTGTTTCAGGCGGCGCGCTTTTTCCCTTCCCCAAGCGCTTCTCCGCCGGACGGCCCCCCGACCGTCATGGGTGATATGAGTATCATATAGGCAAACAAGGCAAATTTAACAGCCTTTGCGCACTTATCGCGGATAAGTGACGGGTCTTGGGAATGTTGGAGGGGGGTAAGTGGTAAAGAAGCGGGGAATGGGACTGTGAATCAGGGGCAAACCACGTCAAAAACGGGTTTATTCGCCCTCACCTTCCTGTTCCCCGGCCATATGGGCGAGATAGCGCTTATAGAGGCCGCTGGTCACGGGGCCGGGACGGCCGTCACCCACCTTGTGGCCGTCGATGGACACCACCGGCACCACGTAATTGGTAGTGCTGGTCATGAAGGCTTCTTTTGCCCCGCACGCCTCGGCCACGGTGAAGGGACGCTCGCAGACGTCGAGACCTTCCCCGGCGGCAAGTTCCATCACCACCCGCCGGGTAATGCCGGAAAGGATGGAACGGTTGGCGGGATGAGTAATGACTTCGCCGCTGTGGGCGACAATCCAGGCATTGGTGGTGGTACCCTCGGTAATGATGTCATGGCCGTTGACCTGCCACGCGTCGAAGGCTTTTTCCCGGCTGGCTTTCTGTTTCCCTAAAATATTAGGAAGAAGGGCTATGGATTTGATATCGCATCTTTTCCAGCGGATATCGGGAATGGTGATGACCGCCACGCCCTGTTCGTGAACACGGGCGTCACGGAACCCTTCCCGCGAGGCCGTCACCACCAGGGAGGAGGGCGTATCCTCGGGCACGAGATGGGTGCGTCGGGCGACGCCACGGGTGGCCTGGATATAGACATGGCCGTTGCCGATGAGGTTGCGGCGCGCCACCTCCCCCACCACCACCTTTAACGCCGGGCGGCCCATAGGCCATGGAATGTTCAGGGATTCTAAAGAGCAACCCAAGCGGTCGAGATGGTGTTCCAGGTCCACCAGATTGCCTTTCTGGACCCAGATCACCTCGTAAACGCCCTCGGCGAATTGGTATCCGCGGTCGTCGATGGAAACCACGCCCATGTCGCGCCGGACATAACGCCCGTTAACGTAGGCAATCCGAGCCATAGACTAGAAATACTCCAGGCGCACGGAGAACATTTTTTCAACCTTCTTCACCACATCGGCGCTGGCGAACAGAGCCACCAGGTCATTGCCCTTGATCACCGTGGAGCCCGAAGGAATAAGCACTTCATCCTCACGCACGATGGCGCCGATAATAGCCCCCGGGGGGAGTTCGATGTCGGTCAACCTTTGCCCCACCAGAGGCGACGTTTCCAGGGCTTCGAGCTCGATGATTTCACCCATGCCCTCGCCCAGTGAATGGACGGAACGGATGCGTCCGCGGCGCACGTGCTGGAGAATGGTCGATACGGTTATGGCCTGCGGCGTTACCACCACATCGACGCCAAGATCGGTGATGAGCGGCCTGTAGGTGGCATTGTTAACCAGGGTGAGAATGCGCTTGGCACCGTGACGCTTGGCCAGAAGCGAAGAAAGAATATTGGTTTCGTCCTCGTTGGTGACGGCCACCACGGTTTCCGCATGCCCCACATTGGCTTCGTTGAGAATATCCGGATCAAGGGCGTCGCCGCAAAGAACCACGGATTTTTGCAGGACCTGTTCGGCGCGCCTGGCCCGGTCCTCGTTAAGCTCGATGAGCTTCACGCTCATCCCCGGAAAGTTCTCCTCGATCAAGGTGGCGAGATAGAGGCCGATATTGCCACCGCCGATGATGATGGTGCGGCGGGTTTCCAGTTCTTCGTAGCCGAAGGCCATCATGGCGCGGGAGACCTGGCTGCTGTCGACGACGAAATAAACCTCGTCGCCAGCGAGCATCTGTTCGTTGGCGTTGGGGACGATCAACTGGTCCTTGCGGATAATTCCCACCACCAGGATATTGAGATCGGGGAAAAGGCCAGTCAACTGGCGCAGGGGCGTATTAATGACCGGGCAATCCTCACTGCAGCGCACACCTATGACACGGACCTTATCCCCTGCAAGGGGAATGGAATCGAAGGCGCCGGGAATCTGCAAGCCCCGCCAGATGGCCCTGGCGACCTCGGTTTCAGGGGAAATGATCACATCGATGGGCATGTGATCGCGGCTGAACAGGTCGGCCCATATGGGTTCCAAGTAATTTTGTTCGCGGATGCGGGCGATCTTGGTGGGCACCTTGAAGAGGGAATGGGCCACCTGGCAGGCCACCATATTGACCTCGTCGTGGTAGGTAACGGCCACCACCATATCGGCATCCCCTGCCCCGGCCTGTTCGAGAACGCCGGGATGGGAGGCGAAACCAACGACGCCCCGGACCTCGTGGGTATCGCTGAGGCTGCGGACGAGCTCCGGAGACTGGTCAACCACCGTCACATCATTGTTTTCCCCGGCGAGATGGCGNGCAATGCTGGACCCCACCTGACCGGCGCCGCAAACGATTATCTTCATGAGACCCCTTCCCCTTCNGGGCTANCGGCCTTGGCCAGCGGCCTTTTCGGGATTCTTCTTATTTCCCTGAGACACCTTACCCACCGCGGAAATTTTATCTCCGTACTGGACTCCCAGGGATTTCAACTTTCTGTGCAGGGCGGAACGCTCCATGCCGATGAAGGTGGCGGTGCGTGAAATATTACCTCCGAAACGGGTAATCTGGGCCNTGAGATATTCACGCTCGAAGGNTTCCCTGGCGCCGCGCAAAGNCAGGGACATTATATCCTCGTCCGTGTTCAACTGTAGAGTGACCGGGGTTCTGCCGCTGATTTCCGGAGGCAGCATATCGGCGCGTATTTTATCATCGTCCTCTCCCGGCGCCATGATAAGAAGCCAGTCCACCACGTTTTTGAGCTGTCGGACATTGCCAGGCCAATCATAGTTCTGGAGGATGGCCATGGCGTCGTCTCCAATTTTGCGCGGGGCCATGCCAGAGATTTTTGCAGAATTTGTCATGAAATAACCGATCATGGCGGGAATATCCTCACGCCGCTCCTTGACCGGGGGAATTTCAATAGGCACCACGCTGAGCCGGAAGAAAAGGTCTTCACGGAATCTGCCCGCTGCCATTTCATCGCTTAGATTACGGTTGGAAGACGAGATCACGCGCACATCCACGGAAACCTGTTGGTCGCCGCCGACCCGGAGAAATGTCTGGTCCTGAAGCGCGCGCACGATCTTGCCCTGGGTCTCTATGGGCATGTCGGCGACCTCGTCGAGGAACAGGGTGCCGCCATCGGCCTGTTCGAAAGTTCCCGTCTTGCCCAGACTGTCAGGACTGTCCTCGCCCGCCTCAACGCCGAAAAGCTCCGTCTCCAGACGTTCGGGCCGCATGGTAGCGCAATTGAGAATGATAAAGGGGCCATCCCGGCGCTCCGACATCTTGTGAATGCTGCGCGCCACTATCTCTTTGCCAACCCCGGCGGGGCCCGTGATCATCACCCGGCTTCCAGTGGGGGCCACTTTTTCCAGGGTTTGGCGCAACAGGTTGACGGGGCTGGAATCGCCGATCAGGTCGACATCCTCACCCACCCTGAGACGTAGTTCCAAAATCTCCCGGCGCAGGCCAGCGGCTTCCAGCGCGCGTGAGATCACCACCATCAGATGATCAGCCTTGAACGGCTTTTCAATAAAATCATAGGCGCCGATCTTGGTGGCGTTGACGGCGGTTTCTATATTGCCGTGGCCGCTGATCATNACCACGGGAAGGTCCTTATGTTCCGATTTAATAATTTCCAACAGTTCCATGCCGTCAAGCTCGCTGCCNTGAAGCCAGATGTCNAAGATCACAAGCGACGGCCGGCGCTGGGCGATAGCCTTGAGCGTCTGGGTGCTGTCCCCGGCGAGCCGGGTTTCATACCCCTCGTCGCCGAGGATTCCGGAGATAAGCTCGCGGATNTCGGCTTCGTCATCGACNATGAGAATGTCACTTGCCATAANGAGATGCCGCCGATGAAGAAGAGTGAGCNTCAGGGGCGTCAGCGTGATTTTCGAATTTGGACCCGTNGCCGCCGACAGGTAGAACCTCACCGCCAAGAGGCAGGATCAGACGGACCCTGGCCCCGCCTTTGGANCNGTNTTCAAGGATCAGNGTCCCNTGATGGTCTTCCATGATTTTCTTGACGATCGCCAGCCCCAGACCGGTGCCCTTTTCACGGGTGGTGACGTAGGGTTCGGTCAGGGTTTCGCGGCTTTGTTCCGGGAAACCATAGCCATCGTCTTCGATGATGATTTCCGCCCGGCAATCCGACGGCGCTACGGAGACCTCGACCTGTCCCAGAGGCGTATCTTTTTTCTGGCCACCCTTCTTGTTCTTACCTCCCCCGTCCTTGGCCTTGCTTTCGATGGATTCCGCAGCGTTTTTCAGCAAATTGGTCAGAGCTTGGCCCACGAGGCGGGAATCCATATTCATCTCCAGGGTCTCAGCATCGCACTGGAAGGAAAACTCTATCCCGGGAAAGGCGGTTTTCTGAAGGAAAATGGACTGACGGCACAGCTCGAGAAGATCGTGCCGCTCCATCACCGGCTGGGGCATACGGGCGAAAGAGGAAAACTCGTCCACCATACGCCCGATATCGCCCACTTGACGGATGATGGTCTCGGTGCAGGTGGTGAAGGCTTCCGGATCCTTGGTGATCTGTTTGAGATATTTCCTTTTCAGACGCTCGGCGGAAAGTTGGATCGGAGTCAGCGGGTTCTTGATCTCGTGGGCGATACGCCTCGCCACATCGGCCCAAGCGGCCTTGCGCTGGGCCGAAAGAAGATCGGAAACGTCATCGAAGGTGACCACGAATCCCAGCGCCTTGTCCGCCCCGCTTTCGGCGGCGATGCGCACCAGAAGTGTACGGGAGCTTCCCTGGCGAATGAGCTTTATCTGGCCCTGGGCTAGGCGGCCGGGCCGTTCCATAACTTGGTTCAGCAATCTGGTCATTTCCGGAACCGCCTCTTTCAGGCTCTTGCCGATGAAAGGTTCGAGGTCGGTAGCCAGAAGTTCCGATGCAGAACGGTTGGGAAGGTTGACGCAGCCCTTGTCGTCGAGGCCGATAACGCCCGCCGAAACGCCGGCGAGTACGGTTTCGGTAAAGCGGCGGCGCAGTTCAAGCTGGCGGTTGGCGCCCATCAGTTCCGATCGCTGGCCCTCTAGCTGGCTCGTCATACGGTTGAAGGCGCGCCCAAGGGTGTCGATTTCATCATGTCCCGCCTTTTCATCCACCCGCGCGCTCAGGTCCCCGGCTCGCACTTTTTCGGCTGCCGCGATCATCTGGCTGATGGGGCGGGCAAGCCTGTTGGCGAAGAGAAGCCCTACCCAAACCGCGGAAAAAAGCAGCATCAGCCCCACCACTACGAACACCATGGCAAAGGTGATCTGAATTCCCGAACGCCGTCCTTCGAGTTGTTTGTAAGCCGTGACCGCACGTTGCGTCTGTTCCAGGTGCTGAAGTACGTTGTGGTCCACATAACGCCCGATATAGAGAAAAGTGTCCCAAACCTCGTCGAGCCGGATCAATGCCCGCACCCGGTCGCCGCGTTCGCTGGTGAGTATGGAGATCCTTCCATCGCGTGCCGCTTCGATGGCCCAGTCCGGCACCATTTCGAAATCCAGCACCAGACTTGACCCCGACTTGGCCAGCACCCGGCCCCGGCCTACGAACACCACGGCCTCAGTGAGTGAGCGCAAGGTAGTTTGTGTGATCAGGGTCTGATTGAGGGCCGTCGGATTAGCGTAAAGAACGGCGCCCTCGCTGTTAATGTCATCGGCCATGGCGACAATAGCGTTACGGATATTTTCCTGATGTTCCTTAAGATAGGATTCGGCCACCACATTTGCCCCCTCCAGCGCCGTGCGGACGCGGTCGGAAAACCATGATTCAATCCCCAGCCCGAAGAACAAAAGCGAAAACACAGCCACCACTATGGCCGGGGTAATTGCCACCAACCCGAACAGTGCCACCAGCTGAANNTGTAGTCTTGAGCCNGCGGACCCCTTTTTGCGCGCGACCCAGACCTTTACCACCCGCCGAATAACCACNACNGAGAGGGCCAGAAGCAGGANCAGATCGATGGTCAGCAGAATCAGGACGGTGCGGGAGTTGGCGCCCATAGAAGCCATCCCGGTGAGGGCGGCGTAGGTGGCGATGCCGGAAATCACGGTGCAGGCCGTCAGGCCGATCGCGAACTTTCGGGCCAGCCCGACGTGAATCGACCAGCGCCGCAGACGCCGGCGAATCCTGCGGTATCTGGCCCAGGAATTCGAATCTGAGAAATCGAAACGCGCCCGGCCGTTTAAACCTTCTGTTACGGGAGAATCAGCCATCATCAATATATCGCGAAAAATCGCAGGAAAACGCCATATGCAAAAAAGGAGCCGCCTGACGGAAAAGGATTGTGTCTTGTAACGCGAATCGGTCAGAGGACACGGTTTATTTTATGCCGCGCACCACCTCTATGTCCAACTCGCGAATCTTCTTGCGCAACGTGTTACGGTTGATACCGAGCATCTCGGCGGCCTTGANCTGATTGCCCCTGGTTTCCGAAAGCGACAAGGTGATCAGGGGTCTTTCCACCTCGCGCAGTATCCTGTCATGAAGTCCNGAGGCGGGCAAATCGTTGCCATGGGCCTTGAAATAGTTCCTCAGGTGCCGTTCCGCGGCCTCGCCCAGGGATTCGTTCGCCACGATCTCCGTTCCCGTCTCGCTGGTGACGGAAATATCGGCAAGNTCAGCTTCGATNATGTCGAGGGTGATTATCTCTTGGGAATACAGCGCCGCTAGACGNCGCACCAGATTTTCCACCTCGCGCACATTGCCTGGCCAGCGGTAGGATGTCAGCCGTTCCATNGCCGCCGCATCGAGGCTTTTCGCNGGCAGGCCTTCTTCGGTAATCCGNGAAAAAAAGTGATTGACCANGTCCGGAAGGTCGTCGCTGCGTTCNCGCAAGGGAGGCAGGCGCAANGGCACCACGTTGAGACGGTAGAAAAGATCCTCGCGGAAAAGTCCCTGCCGGACGAACTGTCTTAAATCGCGGTGGGTGGCGGCAATAATCCGGGAATTGGCGCGTATGGGCGTGCGTCCACCCACGGTTGTGTATTCGCCTTCCTGAAGCACCCGCAGCAGCCGGGTCTGGGCCTCAAGGGGCATGTCGCCGATTTCATCGAGGAAAAGAGTGCCGCCATCGGCCTGTTCGAAGCGGCCGGAATTGCGTTGCGTAGCCCCGGTAAAGGC
>NZAO01000023.1 GCA_002686135.1 Rhodospirillaceae bacterium | reverse complement strand
ATCGGCGAGACCATCTCCTGGAACAATCCCGATTCCGGTCATAGCGGCACCGTTACCCCCACACGTGATGGCTACACCAATAATGGCGATTACTGCCGGGAATTTCAGCGGACCATTACTATAGATGGAAAGGTGGAACGGGCTCACGGAATTGCATGCCGCCAACCCGATGGATCCTGGCGCGTAGGGGCCTAGCCGTCTTCGGGCTTATCTATGTCAGCCCCAAATAAAGACGAGAGGACACTGAAGATCCACGGAGGTCACCCCGCCGCCAGTTCCTTGAGACGGGCTAATCTAAGGGCCGGAGGGGGATGAGAATGATAGAAGGCGGAGTAGAGGTGGTCGGGGGTCAGGGTGCTGGCATTGTCCTGATAGAGTTTTACCAGCGCTTGGACCAGCATTCCGGCATCGCTGTTGGCGGCGGCATATCTGTCCGCTTCATATTCAAAACGGCGCGATAAAAGGGATGCCAAGGGGCGAATAAACGTCACGAACACCGGCGCAACAAGCATGAACAGCGCTAGCGCCATATGCATTGAAGGCTGGCTGACCCCAAGACCGGAATAAAACCAACGGGTATCAGCCAACCAGCCGAGAACCATCAACCCGGCCAGGGCAAGAATGGCCGACGCGGCAAAAAGCTTCGGCACGTGACGACGTCTGAAATGGCCCAGTTCGTGGGCCAGTACGGCTTCAATTTCCNCCGCNCCCAAACTCGTGAGAAGCGTATCGAAGAAAACGATGCGCTTGCTCCGNCCAAAACCGGTGAAATAGGCGTTGCCGTGAGAAGAGCGCCGCGAGCCGTCCATAACNAATATCTCTTTCANCACGAAACCGCATTTTTCGGCAAGTCTCCCGATTCGTGCCTTCAGTGTTTCATCCTTCAAAAGCGTNAACTTGTTNAACAGCGGTGCGATNAGGCGGGGATAGAGCCATAGCTCGAGAAANAGGAAACAGGTCCAGACGCCCCACACGTAGACCCACCACGTACTTCCTGACGTTTCCATCAGCCACAGGATAACCCAGACAAGTGGCGTGCCGATGACCAGAAGGAGGAGCAGGGATTTCACGTAGTCGGTGAGAAATATCGCGGCGGTGGTGCGGTTGAATCCGAACCGTTCTTCAAGCACGAAGGTGCCATAGAGAGCAAAGGGAAGCCGCAACACGGCGGTGGCTACAAGAAGACAGAGGAGGACGCCTGTCCCCTGGAAGATGCCAAAGGTGCCAGAAACCCGCCACAGACCATCGAGAAGATCAATGCCACCGCCTAGGGTCCAGGCCAGTAGCAGTCCGGTCTCATAAGGTAGCGCCAAAAGGTTGAGGCGGGTTTTGGCGATTGTGTAATCGGCTGCTTTCTGGTGATCTCGCAACGGGATGCTGGCTTTAAAATCTTTCGGTACAGCGGTGCGATGAGCGCCGACCCGGATGATCTGACGCGCGCCAAGCCACAATTCCAGGCCTAGCGACGCGAACAGAAAGAAAAGGAAAAATCCGGTAAAAGGTTCCATGAAACAGCGCCTCTGTAACAGCGGAGTCAGCCGTGGCGGCGGGCAAAATCAGCCATGAACCCGGCCAGAATGTCCACCCCTTGCTCGGGCATGGCATTATAGAGCGAGGCACGGAAGCCGCCAAAAACAGGATGGCCCCTGAGGTTGATTAAACCGTGTCCGGCGGCTTCCGTATCGAAGGCGTCATCCAGCGCCGGATCGGCCAGCGTAAAACAGACATTGACCCGTGAGCGAGCCTCGGGCGCCACCGGACAGCAGTAGAAATCCCCGCTGTCCATAAGGCCGTAAAGCTTGCGGCTTTTGGCTTCGCTCGCCCGCTCCATGGCGGCAAGTCCGCCCTGATCCTCGATCCACCGGAAAACCAGCCCCGCCATGTAAATGGAGAAGGTGGGCGGTGTGTTGTAACGGGAATCGTTTTCCATCTGGATACCATAATCAAAAACGCTGGGCGTGAGAGAATGGGCGTTGCCGCCGGAATCCTCACGCAGAATGACAATGGTCAGCCCCGAGGGGCCAATATTCTTCTGGGCGCTGGCATAGAGAAGCCCGTAGCGGGAGACATCAAGGGGGCGGGTGAGAAAATCTGATGTCATATCCGCCACCAGGGGCACATCGCCGGTCTCTGGAGTCGCGGGAAACTGTACGCCATTTGCAGTCTCGTTGGTGGTGATATGGCAATAGGCGGCCTCTGGCCTTATACGCCATTCCGTTTCCGGAGGAATGTGCGTAAAACAGCCAGGTTCTCCGCTGGCGGCAATTTCAACCCGGCAATAACGGCGGGCTTCGGCGATGGCGCGACCCGACCAATAGCCGGTTTCCACGTAATCCGCACCGGTATCCGGAGAGGCAAGGTTCAGGGGCACCAGCGCCAGTTGCGCCATGGCGCCGCCATGCATGAACAAAACCCGGTNGCCCGGCGGCAGACCGAGAAGCGCGGAAAGGCGCGATACGGTGGTGGCAGCGATCTCTTTGAAGACGTCGCCCGTGAATGGCATTTCCATAACCGACAGGCCGTGGCCGTTCCAGTCCAGCAATTCGTCACGGGCGTGAGCCAGCACCTGCTCCGGCATCATGGCCGGGCCGGCGGCAAAATTAAACAGGCGCGGCATGATCAGAAAAGGCCGAGGCCGAAGGAGCTGGAAACCATGAAGAAGAACAGGGGTACCGAGAGCATGGCGTTGGTGCGCGAGGTGAGAAAGGTGATGCGGGCGCAGCGGGCACGCTCAGCAAAAGGCGCCGGCACAAAGCCCAATACCTTCTTTTGATGAGGCCATAATACCAGCCAGACATTGAGGGTCATGATAGTGCCAATCCAGCCCCCCATCCCAATCACGGCATCGGCTCCATTAAGCATAGCAGCATCGACAAGACGACCACTGTGCCAGAGCATTAAAAACCCGGTTACCCAAGTGACGATGGAAGCGTGGCGAAAAGTTGCGTGCTCACGTTTTATGCGTTTTGTGAAGCCGCCATCAGTTTCATTTGACACCTCTTCGGGACACAGCGGTTCAAAACGTGGCCGCATGACGATATTAACGTAGATATGGCCGATCCAGATGATGGCAGCCATGATGTGAATCATCCTCAGGAGAACAGGGATCAGATCCCCAAGCATATCCACGAAGAGCCTATCCGTTCACCAGATGGCTGACGACCGCCCACAACAGCAGAGTCAGGACAACCCCGGCAAGGAATGTCCCCGCCATGGAATCGTGAGGAAGTTTATACATATTACGTAGTCTACTCGCGCATGGAGGCAGCCGATTGCACGCTCCGCATGACGTAGGGCAGCGTGTTCCTACCAGGACGGCTGGCCTCGGTGATCGCCTCCTCCACGATGTAGTGATGTGGTGATTTGTAACACACTGGATCGGTGTTGGTGGCATCGCCAGTGAGTAGATAGGCCTGGCAACGACAACCGCCTACATCTTTTTCCTTATCGTCACAGCTGCGGCATGGTTCCTTCATCCAGTCGTCACCGCGATACAAGTTGAAGGCTGGTGATTCGTGCCAGATCCACGACAGGTCATGGTCACGCACGGATGGAAAATCAATCTCCTTGATAGCCCGGGCCTCCTGGCAGGGCATGGCCGTGCCATCGGGGGCGATGGTGAGGTGAATGGCGCCCCAGCCATTCATGCAAGCCTTGGGGAACTTGTCGTGATAGTCAGGGACGACGAAATAGATAGTCATCTTTTTGCCCAGCCGCTCGCGTGCTTCGTTGACCAGTTGCTCGGATCGCTTCACCTGTTCCTTTGTAGGCAGTAATTCGTCGCGGTTATGCAGGGCCCAATTGTAATATTGAATCTGCACGTATTCGAGGTAGTCGGCTTCAACCTCCTCACACATATCGAGAATTTCCTTGGTTTGGTCGATGCTCTCGCGACATACCGGAACATTGAGTGAGAGGGGGAAGTCAAATGCCTTGATATCACGGGCGACCTGCATCTTCTTGTCGTGGGCATCGGCCCCGATAAGCTTGTTGGTGATTGCGGGGTCACAGGACTGGATGCTGAGCTGGATTTGGTTGAGGCCGGCCTCCTTAAGAGCCTCAAGCTTGTCCTTGGTCAGTCCAATACCACCGGTGATTAAATTGGTGTAATAGCCAAGCCGGCCGGCCTCTGCGGTGATTTCCACGATATCATCGCGCATCATGGGCTCACCGCCGGTGAGTCCAATCTGCAACGCCCCCATCTCGCGACCTTCACGGAGAACGCGAAACCATTCGTCGGTGCTTAGCTCGTGCTTCCGGTAGGTATCATAATCGAGAGGATTGTTACACCACGGGCACTGAAGCGGACAGCGGTAGGTCACCTCCATACATAGCCACAATGGTATGCCCTGGCCGTCCAGTCTGACTTCAGTTTCTTCTTTACCGATTACCATTTTTCTCCAATCCCTCCTTTTTCCTCCTAATCCATCCTTTGGCGTTGGATTCCTCCAAAAATTTGCACACGCTTTTTTCTACCTGTGAGGCCGATTCTGGATTGGGCCCGTTTTTAACTTCCTCTTTCAACTCATCGATAATTTCTGTGACTGACCTATCGCCGTCACAGCGTTTGAGGGTTTCTGCCGCCGTCGTATTAAGCTTGACGATCCCTTCGGGATACATCAGGAGATACGCCTTCTGGCGCTCTTCCCAGCGAAACATATAGAACGGATGTAGCTCGAACCGGTCCGCCGGATCAATTTGCAGAGTTTCTGACATTACTGGTGCCTTTTTTTCGACCGCCATTCACAGCGGACTGGCGCGCCGGAAGCGACGCATCAAGAAAATGCGGGGGCCTAAAAACGAAGGCCCCCGCATTAACTTAAACTGATCTAACGCACGTAGGCGTAGGCAGTAACTTCAAAACCAAGACGTAGATCACAATATGATGGATCAACCCAACTCATGATGCTCTCCNANTTATTCTTCTTATCATTACGCCGTCATTGGCATCGGGCATTTAAATACGATTTACCTGAACGAACGATGAATAGAAGAACTATATTTAGAAAATTATTTTATTTATTTTATACGACGTACTATTCGCCATAAGAACGGCTAAAATTAACGTATTTTTTTAATTTGTTACTATAGTGTAACCGCATTATTTTTAGTTTGTTACTATAATGTAACCATCTAATTTCCCTGCANCGTGAACAANCTTCGCGTCTATGCGCAAACGCCATGGCCCCGAGGTAGGATAAGAAAACCTAGCTGCAAGGTACGCTCGCGTACGGCACCGTTTTCACCGCTCACGAAACGCACCTCTTCCTCACCGGCCGCGCCTTGACAGNCTCTTGCGAAAACAACAGATTGCAGAGCCTAATCCAAGAAGTTTCGGTCTTTCATCCNCCCTGGGAAAAGCCCCCGAGAAATCCTCATGCCCGATGTCGTCACGTCCCTTTCTGTCGTCGTCCCCGTCTTCAACGAGGCCGGCAGCATCGCGCCCCTGACGGCGGAACTGCACGAGGTGATGGAGGGGCTGGGCATGGATTACGAAATCCTGTTTGTAGATGACGGCAGCACCGATTCCACCCCATCGCGATTGGCCGAGACAAAACAGCGTTATCCTCGCCTGCGCAGTCTGAGACACCAGATCTGTTCTGGCCAGAGTGCGGCCCTACGCAGCGGCGTTGAAGTCGCCGTTCATCCCTGGATCGTGACCCTGGACGGCGACGGCCAGAACGATCCCGCCGACATCCCNCGCCTGATCACCGCCTGCGCCGGAGGACAGGACGCCGCCGCCCCNCCCTTGATAACGGGAGTGCGCCACAAACGCCGGGACAGCCTGTTCAAGCGGTTGTGCTCGCGCACCGCCAACGCCGTGCGCCGCGCCCTGCTGCGGGACGGCACCCCGGATACAGGCTGTTCGCTGAAACTGTTTGCTCGCGAAACCTTTCTTGCACTGCCCTATTTCGACCATATGCACCGCTTTCTTGCTGCCCTGTTCAGAGACCAAGGAAGCGCGATCATCCTGGTAGACGTCAATCACCGCCCGCGTCAGACGGGTATTTCTAAATACGGCCTCGGCAACCGCTTTGGCGCCGGAATCATTGACCTTGCTGGTGTCTGGTGGCTGCTCAAACGGGGTAACAAACCGGTCATCGAACCCGAGGAATATGACAATGATTGAAGATTTCCTGCTTGAACTCAGTAGCGGCGAGACTTGGGCCATCTGGGTGGCCGTGGGTTTCTTAGGCCAGGCTATGTTCTCCATGCGCTTTCTTATCCAGTGGATTTCCAGCGAAAAACGCAGGGAAAGCGTTATCCCCATCGCTTTCTGGTATTTCAGTGTCGCCGGCGGCGCCACCCTGCTGGCCTACGCCATCCACCGTCTCGACCCGGTCTTTATCGTCGGCCAGGCCGCCGGTCTTCTGGTCTATGCTCGCAATCTCTATTTCATCAAGATCCGGCAAGGATAGTCCCGTTTTGGACATAAACTGACGGAGACAGGAAGGAAGCAATTCAGGCTAGGCTTCAGTCCAGCTCGAAGGCGTCCTTGTAATCCCGCTTCAGGGAGGGGTCCTGGTCTTCCTTGCGCAACAGGCAATCGCCCACGGCTAGCACTTCAATCTCGGTGCCCATGAAACAGTGGAAGGCGTCTTGGGGCGTGCAGACGATGGGCTCGCCACGCACGTTGAAGCTGGTATTGACCACCACCGGACAGCCGGTCAGTTCGTGGAAACGGGAGATAAGCGCGTGATAGCGCGGATTGGTGTCGGCATGGACCGTCTGCACGCGGGCAGAATAGTCTACATGGGTGACTGCGGGAATTTCGGAACGGGGCACGTTGAGTTTTTCAATGCCAAAAAGCGCCTGTTCAGCCGCCGTCATCTCGCGCCGTCGCTTGGCCTGAACATCAGCCACCAGTAGCATATAGGGGCTGTCGTGATCGAGATCGAACCAGTCGCCCACCGCTTCGCCCAGTACCGAAGGCGCAAAGGGGCGGAAGGATTCCCGGTATTTCACTTTCAGATTGAGCATCTTCTGCATGTCCGGCGAGCGCGGATCGCCGAGAATGGACCGCCCGCCCAAGGCGCGGGGTCCAAATTCCATGCGGCCCTGGAACCAGCCCACGGCCTTGCCATCGGCCAGGGCTTGGGCCACCGCGGTGATTACTTCCGCCTCGCCTAAGGTTTTAAAGCGGGCGCCGGCTTCACGTAGCCTGGCTTCAATGTGCGTCTGTGAAAAAGCGGGTCCGAGATAGGCGCCGGACATGGCGTCGCGGCCCTTTTCCACCTTGCGCGGCTGACCCTGGAAGAGGTGGTGGGCGGTAAGGGCCGCCCCCAGCGCCCCGCCGGCATCGCCTGCCGCCGGCTGAATCCAGATGTTCTTGAACGCACCGTCGCGCAGCACCTTGCCGTTGGCCACGCAGTTGAGCGCCACCCCCCCGGCGAGGCACAGATTATCCATCCCAGTTTCCCGCGCCAGACCCCGCGTCAGGCGCAGCACTACTTCTTCGGTCACCTTCTGGATTGAAGCCGCCAGGTCCATATGGTGCTGGGTAAGCGGCTCTCCGGGTTGGCGTGGCGCGCTACCGAAGAGGGTGTGGAAGCGCTCGTTTGTCATGCGCAGCCCCGTGCAATAATCAAAATAATCGAGATCAAGGCGGAAGGACCCGTCCTCCTTGAGGTCCATGAGGTGTTCTAGGATGAGACCGGTGTATTTGGGTTCGCCGTAGGGAGCCAACCCCATGAGCTTGTATTCCCCGGAATTGACCCGGAACCCCGTGTAATAGGTGAAGGCGGAGTAAAGCAGGCCCAGGGAATGGGGGAAGTGGATTTCCTTGATAACCTCCAAGGCATTACCACGGCCGATGGCTGCAGAGGTGGTGGCCCATTCACCCACCCCATCCATGGTCAGCGCCACCGCCTCCTCGAAAGGCGAGGGGAAGAAGGCCGAGGCCGCGTGACTCTGGTGGTGTTCGGCGAAAAGCAGGCGGCCCGCCCAGTCATAGTCGGGGTCGAAGCGTTTGAGCTCGCGCGACAACAGGTCCTTCTGGAACAGCTTTTCGCGCAGCCACAGCGGCATGGCCATGCGAAAGGAGGTGAATCCACGCGGTGCGAAGGCGAGATAGGTCTCCAACAGGCGTTCAAATTTGAGAAACGGCTTGTCGTAGAAGACGACGAAATCCACCCCGTCGAGGCCGATGCCGGCCTCTTCCAGGCAATAGCCGATGGCGCAAACGGGAAACCGGGAATCATGCTTCTTGCGGGTGAAGCGCTCCTCCTGGGCGGCGGCGATGATGCGGCCATCCCCGATCAGGACTGCGGCGCTGTCGTGATAAAAGGCGGAAACACCCAGAATGCGCAAGGTATGGGTCCCTATTCTAGAACAGAGTGTAGATGAAAGGCGCCACGGCACTGCCCTGGGAAAGAACCACCAAGGCGCCGAAGACCACCATCATGAAGACGATGGGGAAGAGCCAGAATTTCTTGCGCACCCTGAGAAAGGTCCAGAGTTCGGAAAGAAGGGATAGCATGGTTACCTCTAGAATTGATTGCGCATGGATTGGGGCTCCGGTCCCGGCGGCTGGCGCGGAATCCAGTAACTTTGGGTGCCGGGGGAAAAGCGGCGGCGCAGTAGGTCCTTTCCTATGAGCTTGAGTATCAATGCCGTGGGCGTGATCACGGCGAAGAACATCAATCCCATGACCAGGGGGTTGACGATACGGTGCAGAACTGCCCCAAGGCCAAGCCAGAGCCGGTTCAAAGGCGAGAGAAGCGAAGGGCGCATGAGGGCCAGGACCAGAAATGCCGCACCAAGGACGAGCGCCCACACCCGCGCGCCCTCTCCGTCCATCAGCGGCCATAGGCCGATGACGGTGAAAACCACGGCAAAAACCATGCCGAAGCCGCGCGGCGAGCCCCGTTTCACCGTGTGGCCGCGGCTCAGGTCCTCATGGAGATCGGGAGCGGATTTAGCCATTGCGGCGCCAATACACCATGGATCAGGGGCGGAATAAAGAGCCCATCAGCTTTCGGCACGAGAACCGGAGCCACCGCGTAATTCCGAGCGCCAGCGGCAGGTAAGGCCACCGAAGAGCCAGCGTGCAAAACGCCGTGCCGGGTGGGGAAGCAGGGGCCTGAAGAGAGACCATAAGGAAAAGGCGCAAGCACGGCGTAGCAATTTTGCACTCAGATAGCCGCGATGGGCGGGTGACGCGGCGGCCCAGGTCAGCGCCCGCAACGACATCTCCGGCAGCACGCCCGCCTCCCGGAAGGCGTGGGCCACGTCGGCATATTCATCCTGGCGCAACATATCCAGCGCCCGCAGGACACGGGTCTTTTGTTCCTGGGCATCGGCAAGCCCCCGCGCCGAAAAAGACTCACCGCGCACACGGGTGGGGCAATAGACGCCGGGCAGGTAACAGGCGCCGTGACGAAAGGCGAGGACATGGTTAACGAACCAGTCGGCCTGCCAGTCCAGTGCCTCGGGGTGGCCGCCCGTCTCCATAAGCGCATGGCGCCGGTAGACCACCGAATTGGAGGTGAAGGTGAAGAAACTGCGGGATAGCAGTTGCGCCATTTCGGAGCCTGAAAAGGCACGCGGTGCTGTGGCGATGAAGAGGGAGAAATCCCGCTGTTCCCCGTCCTCGCCTGGGATTTCGGCGGGATTTGAAAAACAGAAGGCCGCCTGGGGATGCTCTGCCAGGAAGGAGAGGTAACTTTCAGTGAAGTCGGACGTTACGTGATCGTCGGCGGAGAAGAAATAGATGTAGTCGCCTGTCGCTTCTTCCAGACCCCGGTTGAAGGTGGCGTTGACCCCGAGGTTTTTTTCCTGCCGCACCAGCCGCACATAGGAGTGAGTGGCGATGAAGCCTTCCACCACTGCGCGGCTGTCGTCGGTGGAGGCATCATCGACGACAATAACCTCCAGCGGCCGCACGCTCTGGTTTGCCAACTCCTCAAGCGTGCCGGGAAGGTAATGGGCCTGGTTGTAATTGGCCACCACCACGGAGAGGCAGGGCAGGGAGAGGAGGCCCGCCCCGCATGTCTCTGTCATAGAATCCGTCACCCCATCGGCCTAGTCGGAATCGTCATGAACAAACGTTACGGCGAATGGCACAAAAAACCGGCTTAGAACCGTGGACTTGAGCAACAGGACGCGGAAATAAACGGAAAAAGGAAACTGCAGAATTTTCTCAGCAACGAGTTTACCTTTAAATCTTTTGATCAACAGCACCCACATTCCTCCGAGCACCATGGCAACGGGTGATTTGAGGATCGTAACGACCAATCGATAAAAGGCGGGCCAAGTCAAGCAGGCCTCTCGGAGATAATGGATAGTCGTTTTTACAGACTGCAAACCAATCACCTTAATGATTTCAACCACGCTCAATTTCGTAAGGAAAAAAGGAATCGAATAAACGGGCCGCCGCCAGTGGGAAAAGCGCTTGATACGGCGTGCGCGGGCGGCGTATGCCGGGATATCCTCGAAACGGAGGATTTCTCCTGGAACAGCAAGTCTTGCGGCAACCGCCGAGACAACCTCTTCCGCCTGCTCTTCAGCAACTTCCCAAAGTTGTTCATCAACAGGCGCATAGTGCCAGCGCAGGGAGTGCTTTACGCAAGAGCGATGCAGAACCGAGGCGTATTCCTCCGCCCAG
>NZAO01000022.1 GCA_002686135.1 Rhodospirillaceae bacterium | reverse complement strand
AGCCGTTCAGAGCACACTGTCATATCTGAAATTATCGGCGTAACTTTTGGCTAAGATGCGCGGCTTATGGGGTTCCTCCACCACATAGTTGAGGTGATAGCGGTTAGCATACGCTACCGCACTCTCGCGACTGGAAAATCTGAGACATACCTGTTGGGATGTATCTCTCGAACCGGTCCAGCCCATGAGCGGGTCGATTACCTTGCGACCGAGATAACGAGGCTCCAGCACCCAGTCCTGGCTACGGGCGCTGCCCGACTGAGAGGGGGAATTCCCCGGCTGGTAGATGCGAACATCCATGACCATTCCTCCAAAGAGGATTCTGGGACGGGAAACTGGTCGGGGTGAGTGGATTCGAACCACCGACCCCCTGCTCCCAAAGCAGGTGCGCTACCAGGCTGCGCTACACCCCGCTAAACCATTCCATTGGGGGATACACGAATGTAGCCCCAACCTCAAGCATCCTTAACAAAAAGCAATTCCTAAACCTTGTGATTACTTCTCCTGCTTTTTGGATTTTTATACAAGAATTTGGGGAATCATTTTTTTATGAACTGTGATGGGGATCACTGTGCCAGACATGGCTCCGTATTAGGTTTCGGTAGTGCAGAGCCGCATCGTCCAGACTCCCTGTCAGGACACACGCTGCCCTCTTTCCTCCAGCGGCGGCTCTGCACCACCTCAGACCTGCTCCACTTAGATCTGCCCTGTTATCGGGCGAGGGGTGGAAGAAGCGGATGCACGACCCAGTCCCCGGCTACGATCCCTAGGAGACGGGAGGTCCCACCGGCAAGCTCCAGAACACCCTGTGCCGCGCCACCCGAGGATATGGTCTGTTCGGTGTAGGGCGTGGCGGTGTGTTCGATGTGGATGATGCGCCCTTCCTTGTCGAAAAAAATCATATCCAGGGGCACCATTGTGTTCTTCATCCACATGCGGCGTGGTGCTTCGTCTTCCCAAAGAAAGAGCATGCCGGCATCACGGGCCAGCCTGTCCCTAAACATGAGCCCACGGGCGCGTTGGGGAGCGGACAGCGCCAGTTCCACTGTAAAGGAATGATCCCGTCCATCAGCCCCGCTGATGATAAGTCTGGAGACTTCAAAAGTTACCGGGCTGGGTACTTCCGTAATAACGGGGAGCGCCTCCGTGATAAAAAAGCAAAGGAAGCACAAGAAAAGAAAAAACCGTCGCATCATGATCTATGCTTAGCCTGACCATGAGGCCACATCAACTGCCCGGCTCTACAGCCGTTGCAATCACACGGCGACGGGGCTAGCTTTTTCGGGACCGTATCGGCACGGTGGCACGGCGAAAGAGGAGTGCGGGATCGTGTATAAAACCATTCTGGTGCATATGGCCAACGACGAAGGCCACATGATCCGCTTTGCCATCGCCCTNGAAATGGCCAAGGCCTGCCAGGCCCACCTTATCGCCCTTTACAACGCCTCGCCGGTCAGCATGCCCCAGGCCGGGCGCGGCGCTTCCGTAGGATACCTCGCCGAAGCCACCCAGATCGCCCNTGAAAAGGCCGTCAGCGTCAAGGCTGAGGTCGAGGAAGTTTGTGTCAAGGNAGATGTTCCCGTGGAGTGGCGCATAGGCGAAGGCGATCATATTAAGGTCTTGAGCCAGCACGCCCTAGCCGCAGACCTGGTCATCGTAAGCCACGCCAAGGCTGACGAACTGGAAGACCGCGTCACCTTCCACATCCCTGAGAACACTGTGCTTTATTCCGGATGCCCGGTCCTGGTAATTCCTCAAAAGTACAAGGCCATGATACCCGGCACCCACATTATGATCGCCTGGAAAGGATGCAGGGAATCCCTGCTAGCCNCGCGCGATGCCATGCCCTTACTGAAAATTGCCAAGAAAGTGACCCTGTTTACCGTCGCCAANCCNTCACAGGAAAGTATCGAGGAACAGGAATTTGCCAATTTCCTGTCACGCCATGATGTTCTGGTGAATGTAGCAAAGGATGAATCAAGTNCCGGGAATGTGGGAGAGAGCATCCTGAAGAATGCGAAGGATTTTGAGGCCGACCTTATCGTCATGGGAGCTTACGGCCATTCCAANCTCCACGANGTNGCGTTTGGCAGNNTCACCAAATACGTCACCGCCCATATGACCATCCCGGTGCTTCTTTCCCACTAGAGGCGGTGCCGTCTATGCTGAAAACCGCCGCAGCTAATCGGGAGAGGCTGTCACGGGTCAGAAGAAGACCCATGTCACCAGCAAAAAGACTGGCAATAGAAACAGAGCCGACCAGCCTATGTAGCCGAAGAAACTCGGCATGGGAATGCCCCGCTCTTCAGCAATAGTACGCACCATGAAATTTGGAGCATTGCCGATATAGCTCATGGCCCCCATAAAGACGGCACCGCAGGATATGGCCAACAGCGTTCCTGATAACGGCCCCATCAGGGTCGCGGCGTCGCCTCCAGCAGCACTGAAGAACACCAAATAGGTAGGAGCGTTGTCGAGGAAGGCAGACAAAGCGCCGGTAATCCAGAAATACATGGCATTCACTGGCTCACCGCCCTCGCTCACCAGATTTAACAACGGCGCCAAGGTACCCTCACTGCCGGCGCGTAGGATGGCGATAGCGGGAATAATAGTGATGAAAATACCAGCAAACAGCTTGGCCACTTCCACTATGGGGAACCAAGTAAAAGCGTTGGCCTTACGGCGTTCCTTGCTGGTTATCTTCAGGGAAACAAAAACCAATCCCAGCAAAAGTAGATCACGGGCGATACTCTGAAACTGTAACGGAACGTGATTGATGGTAAAGGTGATTCCGGAGACCCAGAGCCCGCTGAGCAGCACAACCAAAACTACGCCGGCAAGCAAAAGTATATTAGCCCAACCCTCGATTTCCAGAGGACCTATTTCACCCTCTCGTGGCGGCCGCGAATCCGTCTCCGTGCGGAAGTAATAACTGTCGAGAAGAAAAAACGAAATCAGTAGAATCCCCACTACCAACACCATAGGCAAAAACATGTTCACCGTTGGCCAGAAGAAATCCACACCTTTGAGAAACCCAAGGAATAGGGGGGGGTCCCCAAGTGGTGTCAGCGAGCCACCGACATTAGCCACCAAAAAGATAAAAAAGATGATCACATGCACATTGTGACGACGCCACGCATTGGCATCAATCAAGGTGCGGATTAACAGCATTGCGGCACCGGTAGTGCCCATAAAACTGGCGATAAGGGTGCCAATCAGTAAAATCATGGTATTCACGCCAGGTGAACTCCAGACGATGCTCCTCAGACGCACGCCGCCTGCTACTGTGTAGAGGGTCAGTAGCAGTATGATAAAGGGGATATATTCCAGCAGGGCGACGTGCAAAAGCTCAAACAGCGCCACCTCGTAGTCGTGAAAGATGGTAAACGGGATGAGGAAAGACAGCGCCCAGAAGGCGCAAATCTTCCCGAAATGATCGTGCCAAAAATGGGGGGCTATCAGCGGCACCGTGGCGATAGATAACAGTATTCCGATAAAGGGAATAATCCAAATCAGGCCGACCTCAGACCCGTCTAAATGCGGCACCGCCTCTCCCGCCACGGCAAGGCTGGGCACGACGAGGATAGCCATAGGCACCACCATCGTAAGCATGCGGAGGACAAAATGCGGCGGGAGCAAGCTCATAATGACGTCAGCATATCAGAAGCCCCCAGTTCACCACGAGTCGCTTGTGACCCGAAACGCAGTAAATTAAAGTCATACAAAAGTTGAGGTTGAACACTCTAAGGCCCTGCTTTATCATCAAGAAAAATTCATCAGGGGGGAATGACGATGCAACGATCACTTCAGATCGAACCCGTTAAGTGCACTGGCTGTCTCCAGTGTGAGATGGCATGTTCCTTTGAAAAAGAAGGGGCCTTCAATCCCACAAAGTCGCGCATCAAGGTCTTCAATTTTCATGCGGAAGGGCGCATGGTCCCGTACACCTGCACCCAGTGCGCCGAGGCTTGGTGCCAGCATGCTTGTCCCGTAGACGCTATCCGCCTTGGTGAAACCGGTGCTAAGGAAGTGGTTGATGTCCTCTGTGTCGGCTGCAAGGTCTGCACCATCGCCTGCCCCTTCGGCACCATAAACTACAACGCATCTGCCGGTATCGTCGTCAAATGTGACCTTTGCGGCGGTGACCCGGAATGTGCCAAGGCCTGCCCTACCGGGGCTATCACTTATGTGGATGCCGACTGGACGGGACTTGAACGTATGCGCGGCTATGCGGACAAGACCGCTGCTGAACAACCACAGGCATAGATGGGGAGAAGATTATGGGATGGCATGGAAAAATACTTCGTGTTGACCTCTCGAAAGGCGAGTGTAAAACCGAAGAGCTCAATAAAGAATGGGCACAGTCCTATCTTGGTCAGCGTGGGCTAGCGACGAAATACTTGTGCGAGGAAACAGACCCCAAGGTGGATCCGCTGTCGCCTAAGAACAAGCTGATCTTTGCTACCGGGCCGCTTACCGGCTCCATGGCCTCCACCGGCGGACGCTACTCAGTCATCACCAAGGGACCGCTTACTGGCTGTATTGCCTGTTCCAATTCCGGCGGCTATTGGGGCGCAGAGTTGAAATTTGCCGGCTGGGACATGGTCATCCTCGAGGGCAAGTCGAAGAAGCCGGTCTATCTCTTCATCTCCGACGACGAAGCAACACTGCTACCTGCTGGCGATTTGTGGGGNAAAACCGTGTGGGAGACNGAACCCGCCATCAAGGCCCAGCTNCAAGATCCGCAGATCAAGATCACCTCCATCGGGCGCGCTGGTGAGAATGGCGTACTCTACGCCGCCGTCATGAACGACCTCCACCGCGCTGCCGGACGNTCCGGCGTCGGCGCCGTTATGGGCTCGAAAAACCTCAAGGCCATTGCCGTACGCGGCACCAAGGGTGATAAGCCCAACGACCCAAAAGCTTTTATGAAGGCTGTTAATGCCGGCAATAAGGTCTTGGCTGAAAATCCCGTCACCGGTGAAGGCCTTCCTACCTTTGGCACCCAGGTGCTGATGAATGTAATCAATGAAATTGGTGCCATGCCCACCCGCAACTGGCGGGAAGTACAGTTCGAGGGTGCTTCCCAGATTTCCGGTGAGGCCATGCGCGAACCCCGTAAAAGCGACGGTAAAGCCAATCTCGTTGCCAACAACGCCTGTTTTGGATGCACCATCGCCTGNGGGCGGATTTCCAAAATGGACGAGGAGCANTTCACCGTGAAAACCCGCCCCGAATACTGGAATGCCTCNGGCGGGGTGGAATACGAAGCNGCNTGGGCGCTTGGCTCAAATACTGGNGTTGACGATCTGGAAGTGCTGACCTTCGCCAACTTCATCTGCAACGAGGACGGTTTTGATCCCATTTCCTTCGGCTCCACCGTTTCCGCTGCCATGGAGCTCTATGAAATGGGCGCCATTACGAAAAAAGACACCGGCGGGATCGAACTGACCTTCGGCTCAGCCGANGCGCTCTGCACCCTAGCCGAATTGACCGCTAAGGGAGAAGGATTCGGCAAGGAAATAGGNCTGGGNTCGAAGCGCCTGTGCNAAAAATACGGTCACCCCGACCTCTCTATGACGGTGAAAGGCCAAGAATTNCCAGCCTATGANGCCCGTGGAATCCAGGGTATGGGACTGACCTACGCCACCAGCAATCGTGGGGCCTGCCACCTGCGGGGCTATACCGTAGCCTCCGAAGTGCTAGGAATTCCAGAAAAGACCGACCCCTTGGAGACTGATGGCAAAGCAGGACTGGTCAAGGCCTTTCAGGATGCCACCGCAGTGGTGGACAGTTCCGGGTTGTGCGTGTTCACCACCTTCGCCTGGAGCATGGAGGACATCCAGCCCCAGATTCAAGCCGCCTGCGAGGGTGACTGGTCCGTTGATGACCTGATGCTGATGGGCGAACGCATCTGGAACTTGGAACGCAAATACAACCTCGCCGCTGGCATGACCGCCAAGGACGACACCCTTCCCAAGCGCTTGCTCAAGGAGGCCGGCAAGACCGGTCCTGCTAAGGGAAAGGTCAACGATCTTGGTAAGATGCTGCCGGAATACTACGAGTTGCGGGGGTGGACTAAGGAGGGCGTTCCCACCAACAAGACCCTGGACCGTCTGACCCTCTAGGAATCATCCAGCCCGTCCTCGCAACTTTGCCGCGCGTGGGGACGGGTTTCATTCTGTAAATTCCGCTGGAGGCTGTCTATGAAGCACGTGATCCTAGGAGCTGGGCCGGGCGGGGTTGTCGCCGCCGAGACGCTGAGTAAGCACGGCCATGGCGGTGCAATCACCCTTGTCGGGGACGAGCCCGAACCGCCCTATTCGCGCATGGCCATTCCCTATTTGCTCTCGGATAGAATCAGTGAACCTGGGACATACCTGAGACAGAACCCAAAACATTACAAGAAGCTCGGAATCGACCACCTGCAGGTGCGCGCAGATGGAGTTGATACCAAGAAGAGCTGTGTGGCCCTTGATAACGGCAAAAAGCTTGATTATGACCGCCTGCTCATCGCCACCGGTTCAGCCGCCACCACACCGCCTGTAGAGGGGCTGGAAGGACCCGGCATCCATCACTGCTGGACGCTGGAGGACACCCGCAACATTCTTAAATTAATCAAGCCCGGTTCGGAAGTATTGTTGATGGGAGCAGGCTTTGTCGCCTGTATCATCCTTAACGGGCTGATTAAACGCGGCGCTAAGGTCACCACCATCGTCCGCAGCCGCATGGTGCGGAGTATGATGACGGAGACGGCCGGAGGCATGATCAAGCGCTGGTGCGAGGAGAAGGGTATAAGAGTGCTGACCGGAACTAACGCCACTAGGGTCACCAATGACGGCGGTTTGAAAGTTGATCTAGACAACGGCGAAACCATGAACCCGGCGCTTATTATCGTCGCCGTCGGGGTCAAGCCAAATGTGGATTTTGTTGACGGCAGTGGTATCAAGACAGACCACGGCATTCTCGTCGACGAACACATGCAGACCAATATCAAGGGTGTCTTNGCCGCTGGTGATGTGGCCCAGGGTCTGGATTTCTCCAGTGGCGGACGTTCGGTTCATGCCATCCAGCCTACGGCGACAGAACACGGCCGCATCGCCGCCNTAAACATGGCCGGGGTTCCCGCTACCTANAGGGGAAGCCTGCTGATGAACGTACTCGACACCGCTGGCTTGATTGCGACCTCCTTTGGCCAATGGCAGGGCAAGAAGGGCAGCAGCCACGCCGNAGCCGTAGATGAAGGCAATTATAAATATTTGCGACTGGAATTTGAGGAAGACTGTCTGATTGGCGCATGCAGCGTGGGCATAACCCAGCATGTGGGAGCCATGCGCGGCATGATCCAGAGCCGCACCAAGCTCGGTCACTGGAAAGAGAAGCTGGNGCAGGATCCGACGCGGTTNATGGANGCCTATCTAGGGTCAGCCCACCCCCTTGGGTANACCCACCTCTTCCTCAGCAACCTGAANCCCNCNACCTTTCGCNNGCGTGNTAGTCTTGNAGAACCAGGCGNCGTCGNGCTCAGCGTTCTCCAGAGNGGNACCTANTGGGAATTCTNACGANTNACTACCNTGCTNCCGGTGCATGCNCCGGGAAAGAGTANGCNTGGAGAGACTAGGCGTGGCGGTATGGCAAAGAAGATGATTTCCGGTTTTTTCGCCATCCTCATCGGCTACGGNATTATTGTGGCGTTGTTATTCCTGTTCCAACGCAACCTCATCTATTTCCCCTCCTCCCACCGGCCTGAACCGGCGGATTACACGGTGCCAGAGATGACCGTGCACATGCTGGAAACTGCCGACAATCTTGAACTCCTGGCTTGGTATCGCGCACCGCAGGGACCAGACGTGCCAGTGATCGTTTACTTCCACGGCAATGCCGGTCATATCGGCTATCGCGGCGCAAAAGTCAGGCCTTATCTGGATGCTGGATACGGAGTCTTACTGCCGAGCTGGCGCGGCTATAGCGGCAACGCTGGCGCGCCCTCTGAGAAGGGTCTCTACGCTGATGGCCGTGCGGCACTAGCCTTCCTTTCAGAGCAGGGAATTCCTTCCGCACGCTGGGTTCTATACGGCGAATCCATAGGCTCAGGTGTAGCTGTGGAACTAGCCCGCGCGTGGGCACAAGGAGAAGAACCCGTGGGGGCTGTGGTACTGGAATCGCCCTTTACCTCTCTGGGGGACATGGCTGCCTTCCATTACCCTTGGGTTCCCATGCGCTGGCTTATGCGCGATCACTATAATTCACTCTCCAAGATCACCGCCATCGGTGCGCAATTGCTGATTCTCCACGGCGAAAGAGACCGCGTCGTGCCGCCTTCTTTCGTCCGCAGGCTTGCTGAGGCAGCGAATGAACCCAACAAGATGAAGGTGATCACCGGAGCAGGCCATAACGACCTTTACGACTTTGATGCGCCAGGGGTGGTTATTGAATTTCTCTCCGAACTTTATTCTCAACCGCCGCCACGCTGAGTTACCCGGTCAAAACGTTCTAGGAAGGTCGTCCGTTCCATCTCACTGTAACCGTGAAAAGCAAAGTGTGCCTCGATTCGGGGAAGCTGAAGGGAGCCGATGCGTTTTTCCGGAATTTCCGTAAGTGTGATCTCCACCTGTTTTACTCCATCGCCAATGGTCGCCCCACTTTTTGTGGTGGCCACAGGGACATCTCCCATTGCGGCACGGGCAGCGGCGGGAACAAGGCGCAGAAAATCGTGGACCGTAACGCTCATTTCGCGCAACAGCGTGAAGGGGGCTTCGTTCATGGTCTATGAGCCACGGATTAACCGCCGGCCACAGGGGGCCATACCGCTAGAGCATCGCCATCGGCCAAAACTTTCCCCGAACGTTCGCTGGGGGCAAGGTAGACTCCGTTGACGAGAATAAGGTGGACTAGTTTCGCTGGTAACCCCACACCTTCAAGGGCTTCTCCCACTGTGATACCCTCGCGCAAGCTGAGAACAGCCTCATTTCCTTCCGCCCCTGCGGGAAGATAACGAGAGAGAAGCGCATATAGCTTCAAGGTAATCTTCATGGTGTGTAGTTACTGGCAGTATCTTTTTTTGTATCTTTTCCCACCTTCTCCTCTGCCGCGTCGTAGACGCCGTCAATAACCTTTGCTGCTAGAGCCTGGAGGAAAGAAGCTGTTACTTCACGGTCGTTCATGGCCACTAGGTGAAAAAGGATGTGATCGAGAAACGCGCCCACGGCCATAACGCCGGAAACGCCCTGTTTCTCACATGCTTCAAAGGCGTCACGGGCAATGATCAAGGCTTTTTTCTTGGATTCAACATCGTAATCGTCGTAGAGGTCGCTCTCGCCCATTATTCTGGTTTCCCTGTATTGATTCCATGATGCGTTACTGTCCGGTTCCTACACCCGTTACATTTTTCTCCAATAAAACATAACAGGGGGTCAACTGGCGATATTTTCTCCCCTATCCGAACCACTCCCGAAGCAAAACATGGAGACACAAATTCGCGCGGGTGGAGGGGATAGCGAAGGGAGGAATGGTGACCCCGGCGGGACTCGAACCCGCGTTGCCAGGATGAAAACCTGGAGTCCTAGGCCGCTAGACGACGGGGCCGTCACCACAGGGCAAGGGTCATATCTTCCCGCGTTGGTAAAATCAAGCTCGCTGCGTATGGGTCTGAGGTGCGGCGAGGGTTTTCTTTTGTGGGCCAGAAACTTTCTACTGGCCCTATGTCACTCTACGGTCAGGGACGGCTATCTTGCCACTGCATATGATGGCGAATGAAATCCAAAAAGCCCATTCAAGACAAATGGACTTAAGGGCCTTTCCAAACACACAGTTTGCACCCGAGTCAATCAGCCCCTCATGTGGGTGCTGCATCATCGATCATCAATTGTATCCGGGTTTGCTCCTTCCAACTGTCTATACGCAGACGGCCCGCAATGTGGAGAGTTTCGCCCCGGTTGTTCAGCAACGTCTGTCCCAGCAACGTGTCGAGGCTGCGGAAGGCGATGGCCTTGAGGCGGCCGCGCCCAGCATCAGAAAGAAAACAGCGCACGTGGTTTTCCCCCACCACATCGGCTTTCGCCACCGTCATATGGGGCAGTGCGAAACGCGGCTCGGGATTCCCCGAGCCAAAAGGTGCGGCCCGTTCTAGCGACGCCACCAGATCTCGCGTCGCACCGGAAATGGAAAGTGCACCGTCGAGCTTAAGTTCCAGTGTGGGAATCCCCACCCCCGACGAGTCGTCACTCAGACGTTCAGTGAGAAATGTCTTAAGTTCTGGGATCTTGTCTTCGTCAACGGTCATTCCCGCCGCCATGGCGTGACCACCACCATTGACAAGAAGCCCCGCTTGGCGTGCCGCAATTACCGCTGCCCCTAAGTCAACACCCGGCACTGAACGCCCCGACCCCTTGGCCATACCCCTGTCCAGAGCGAAAATGCAGGCCGGTTTGTTAAAACGCTCCTTCAGCCTGCCGGCTACAATACCGATGACGCCGGGATGCCATCCCTCGCCAGCCGCAAAAAGGACAGATGNNGCCGATGCCTCTTCCTCGATCTGTCTGGTTGCGGCCTCCAGAACACCAGCCTCGATGACACGGCGCTCCTGGTTNAGGGNGTCCATATCGACAGCCATGATGCGTGCTGCTGCAGGATCGTCNCAAGAAAGAAGGCGNGNNCCTANATCGGCGCGNCCNACCCGCCCCCCAGCATTGACCCGGGGGCCGAGGATGAATCCTAAATGATAGTCACCGGGCTTCTCCTTGATCCCAGCCACGNCGGCCAACGCCATAAGACCAGCATTGCCACGGCGACCCATAATCTTGAGCCCTTGGGCCACATAGGCCCGGTTCAGGCCTTTAAGAGGCACCACATCGCATACTGTGCCAAGTGCCACCAGGTCGAGCCATTGCATGAGGTCCGGTTCGGATCGCATTTCGTCATACCAGCCTTCTTCACGTAAGAGGCGGTTGATGGCCACCACCAGAAGGTAGGCCACGCCCACAGCAGCCAGATGCCCAAATCCGTCGCTTTCATCGAGGCGATTGGGATCGACAACGGCACAAGCCTTGGGCAGTAAGGACTCAGCCTCATGATGATCCACTACAATCACGTCGAGCCCGATGGCCGCCGCCGCGGCCAATGGTTCGAAGGCGGTAATGCCGCAATCCACCGTAATCACCAGAGCTGCACCTTTGGCATGCAGATTCTTCAGNGCAGCCTCGTTGGGGCCGTAGCCCTCGGCCATGCGGTCGGGCACGTAGAAAACGGTTTTGCCCCCCACAACGGAGAGGAATCTAAGCAACAGGGCGCATGAGGTGGCTCCGTCCACGTCGTAATCACCGAAAATTGCGATGGTTTCGCCATCGCTCAGAGCGCGGTGGATACGTGAAGCCGCCGTCTTCATGTCGTGCAGGGTGGTGGGGTCGGGCATATAATAGCGTAGGGTGGGATCAAGGAAGTTCTCCCCCTCCTCTGGTGTCACCCCGCGTGCGTCTAGGATCCGGCCCACGATCTCCGGCACCTCCAAGCGCTGCGAAAGGAGTAACGCCGAGCGCTCATCAGCCAGGCGCAACCGCCATCTTTTGCCTGTTAGCGAGTGTTCCACGCCGAGGAAAGCCTCCCCAGCATCTTGTGTTTCGAACGCTACCGCCTCAGCCACAGGAGCCACCACAGAAATCGCCTGGCAAGAGAATCGAGTGCATGGCTCACTATCGGAGAAAACCTCCACCACCTCAACATCATCCTTTTGAATGGAGAGATGGTGTGGGCTATAAAACACGTCCAACAGTTTTCATTCTGGAAAGAAAGAGCCATGCCAAGAGACAAGGTCCTGGTGGCGCAAGGAGGTGGCCCCACCGCTGTTATCAATCAATCCTTAGTTGGCGTGGTGCTGGAGGCCCGTAAGGGTAAAAACGCGGGCTGTGTCTACGGTGCTTTTCATGGCGTACGCGGCATCGTGGATGAGGATTTTACAAACCTGTCCCGGGAAAGCGAGACCAATCTCGAGAAGGTGGCGGCAACGCCCTCCTCGGCACTTGGTTCTACCCGCGACAAGCCCGATGAAAAATACTGCCGCGAGATTCTTGCTTCGCTCCAGGCCCACGGCATCGACCGCTTCTTCTATATTGGCGGCAACGATTCTTCCAACACCCTGCGCATTCTTTCCCAACAGGCTCGTAAAGCGCGCTACCCCCTGCGCTGCGTCCACGTGCCCAAGACCATCGACAACGATCTGGTGTTGAACGACCACACGCCGGGCTACCCCTCAGCCGCCCGTTTCGTAGCCGGGGCCTTTACCGGAGTCAGCCTCGACATCCGCGCCATTCCCGGCGTCTATGTGGGCGTAGTCATGGGCCGCCACGCAGGCTTTCTCACCGCCGCCGCTGCGCTCGCGCGCCGCCACACCGACGACGGACCGCACTTGATCTATCTGCCGGAACGCAGCTTCAACCAACGGGCCTTCCTGCGCGACGTGAAACAAGTCTATGGGCGGCTCGGGCGCTGCGTCATCGCGGTAAGTGAAGGCATCCACGACGGGCGCGGCGTACCCATCGCTACCAAGTTGGTGGGAAAGGTGGAGCGCGACGCCCACGGCAACATCCAGCTTTCGGGTACCGGCGCGCTGGGCGACATGCTGGCCAAAACCATCAGGGACAATTTGGGTATTGCGCGGGTGCGCGCCGACACCCTGGGCTATCTCCAGCGCTCCTTCCTGGGTTGTGTTTCAGACGTGGACCAGAGGGAAGCCCGCCGCGCCGGCGTCAAGGCGGTGCGCTTTGCCGCCCAAGGACAGAACGGCTCGGTGACCATCCGCCGCCGTGCCGGCAAGACCTATCGCGCCGAGTATAAACTAGTGGGGCTGGCCGCGGTGGGCGGCAAGACCCGCACCATGCCGAACGCCTATATCGCCACATCGGGCAC
>NZAO01000021.1 GCA_002686135.1 Rhodospirillaceae bacterium | reverse complement strand
ACGGGATCGGGAGACTTGAGAACTTCCTCTTCAAAGGTCGCGTCGGTTACCTGGTTCGGCATGGGGGTGTGTTCCTCTGTGTTTCACTCAATTTGAGTGTCACTCAATGTGGGCCGGTCGACGTGGTCGCTATCCACTAGCTATCAATCTAGGAAGCACTATCTCACCCGTCAAGGTGCGTGGCGGTCCAGCTCCGCCCCTTCTAGAAGCGCAAACGCAGGGCCCTCGGTCCATAACAGGGCACAGCATATATCCTTGTCCGGATAAATCTCCCGGCACAAAGCACGATAGGCGGCCATCTGTTTGAGGTAAGCCTCCGGCACCGCCTCACCTTCCTTCGGCGGCGCGCGGTTGCTCTTGTAATCCACCACCATAACTTCCTTTTTGCCCACCGCCATCCGGTCCACCTGGCCGCTGATGACACGTCCGTTCACTACGCCGCAAAGGGGCGCTTCGGCGAGGCTACCCGGGGCGAACAGGGACGCGAATCCGGGTGCCTCAAGAACCTCCAGGGACTCCTTCGCAATGGCGNGCCTTTTTTTCTCGTTGAGAGTGGGCGCGGCCAGGGCGAGATAGTCCAGCGCCGCCTTTTCCCGCGCGCTTGCGGCAAGATCTGGCAGGTTTTGCAACAGGCGGTGGACGAGCCGTCCGCGGGCAAAGGCGGACAGCGCCTTGTCTTTNCCGCCGCCGGTTTCCAGCGGCGAAAGCACGGCAGGCTCTTCCGTTTGCGGACGGGAAGGGGCCAGCGGTGCCGGGGGCAGGGGGTCTTGCGGCGGCAAGGNCNGCGCCCAGCCGGGAAGGTGCGGGGCTTTTCCCGCATCCNCCGCCTCTTTCCGTTCGCCGTCCGGCTGCGCCGTCTGGGGTGTNGCGAGACACCAGCCAGTTTCCCCGAATTCCAGCTCCACCGGTTCTGCGGCGCCTTCAAGAGCATCACTCACAAGATCGTACCAACAGCCGGCGGTGCGTCCGTTCTTAGTCTCCCAGCCGCACACATAAAGCCGGTCGCGGGCGCGGGTCATGGCCACATAGAGCAAGCGCCGGTGTTCGTCGCCGCGGCGCGCCCGCCCGTGTTCGCGCAGGACAGTACACAGCCTGTCCTCGTTGTCGCGTTTCACCGGCCACAGTACCCTCTTAAGATCGTCCCCTTCGCCGCCCCCTTCCGTGGTCCAGAGCAGGGCCTCGTCATGGTGGGCGCCGAGCGCGCCACAGGTGTCNGGNAGAAAGACGATATTNGCCTCNAGCCCCTTGGCACCGTGGACCGTCATCACCCGCACCTCATCTCGGTCTTGTTCCAGGTCGCGCTTGATCTCCGCGCTTCCCGCCGCCAGCCAGTGCAGAAACCCCTGCAGCGAGGGCGTATGGGTGCGCTCGAAATCCAGGGCGAGGTTGAGAAACTCNTCTATGGGATCGTTGGCGTCCCGCCCCAGCCGTGNGGTGAGCCGTCTGCGCCCGTCACCCGGCCCCAGAAGTTCCGCGTAAAAGGCAAAAGGTGAGGTGAAATCAGCGCGTTTCAGGAGCGCCCGCAGCTCGTCACAGGCGGTGGTAAAATGCGAAGTTTCCTTCCGGCGCGCCTGTAGTTCCGCCCACAGGGTTCCCTTGCGGCCACGGGCCAGTGCCAACAGGTCGTCGTCGTTGAATCCCAACAGCGGCCCTTTAAGCACCACCGCCAGGGTAAGGTCATCCTCTGGCAAGAGCAGGAACGCACCCAGGGCCATCAGGTCCATCACCGCCATCTGTTTGNTGAGTACCATGCGGTCGGTACCGGCCACTGGCACCTCGTGATTTTTGAGGCAACGCACCAATTCGTCCACGAAGGGAGTACGGCGACGCACCAGAACCAGAATATCCCCGGGACGGATGGGCCGCCCCTGGGATTCCAAAATTTCCCTGTTTTCGATCCAGCCGGAAATACGCGCAGCGATGCGCGTGGCGAGAACGGCTTCGGGGCTGGTGCCGGCGATTCTGTCCAGCGGCGCGTCCCAGGGCTCACTTTCCTCGGCCTGTTGCGGCGTAACCGTCGGCCACAACTCCACGCATCCGGCCTGGCCCCCGCGGAAGGCAAGGTGGCGCGTCTCACCGCCCGTGGCCGTCAGTCCGGTGTTTGCTTCCGGCCTAGCGAAGACCCGGTCCACGGCGGTCAATAACTGCGGTGCCGTGCGGTAACAGAGGAACAGGTCAACCGGCCGCCAGTCTGCCCCCGCCGCCGTGACCCTTTCGGTAAAGGTGTTGCGCATTCTCTCGAAGGCTTCGGGCTCGGCTCCCTGAAAGGAATAGATGGACTGTTTCTCGTCNCCCACNGCGAAGATGGTGCGTCCCGTCTCGTGAGCGTCCTCATGACGGCCTTCCCCGGCGAAGAACTCCCCGCTTAAGGCCTCGATGACCTCCCATTGGGCGGGGCTGGTGTCCTGGGCTTCGTCCACAAGAATGTGGTCGATGCCTCCGTCGAGCTTATAGAGCACCCAGTTGACACCACCGTTACAGTGCAGCAGGTCGCGGGCCTTGTGGATCAGGTCCTCGTAATCGAGCAGGGCGCGGGCGTCCTTTTCCGTCTCGTAACGGGAAATCAGCGCTTGGGAAAAGACAAGTAGGGCGGCGCTGGACTCAGCCACGGTGAGGGCCTTGAGCGTGTCCATGAGAGCCAGCAGCCGGGCCTGCTCGGCTTTCAGAATTTCCCCGGCTCCCCCGTCGGCTGCCAGGGCGTCTTTGGTAATAAGGGTTTTCTGCAGCCCGCCCTTTTGCGTCAGGAAGACGCGGGCATAGTCGTCGAGAAGGGCAGCTCTGGTTTTTTTTTGTCCCAGCCAGCGGGAGATCAATTGCGCGCGGGACTTGTCCTTGTCAGATCCCTTTTCCAGCACCGTACAGGCCCGCTTCAGCCCCTTGCCGTCAAAGGCTGTATCACGGCAGGCCGCCTTGATAACGCTGTCCCGGCTGTCTTTTTCCCCTAAACCCAGAAGGCCGCGTAGATCGGCCATGAGAGCGGACAGCCCGCCCTTCGCCGCGAATAGGCATTTGAGGCGGTGGCGGTGGATGGCGACTTCCTTCAGCACCTTGGCCATGACGGTTTCATCCACCCTCTCCACAATGGCGTCCAACGCTGCCGCTAGTTGATGATGGCCGCCGTCATGGGCCTGGGCCAGTACGTGGTTGCACGCCTGGTCCAGGGTTTCGGCGGCACTGCGTTCATCCATCACCGTGCAATGGGGCGAAACCCCGGCCTCCAGGGGGAAGCGTGCCAACAGGGATTCACAGAAGGAATGGATGGTCTGGATTTTCAGCCCGCCAGGCGCATCCAGCGTAGCGGCGAATAGCCGCCGCGCTTCTTGTGTTTCTTCTCCCGTGGCTTCGCGGCCCAACAGGGTAAGAAGCTTCTCGGCCAGCTTTCCGTCGGAATAAGTGGTCCATGCGCCTAGCTGCTCAAACAGGCGCTTGGACATTTCCGCCGCCGCGGCCTTGGTGAAGGTCAGGCACAGGATACGTCCCGGCGCTGTGCCGCCAAGAAGCAGCCGCGTCACCCGGTCCACCAGGACCCGCGTCTTGCCGGCTCCGGCATTGGCGGCTACCCATACCGAGGCCTTCGGGTCCGCCGCCAGCCTCTGGCTGGCGTATCCGGGATCGGCGCCCTTGCTCATGTGTCTCCCTCCACGTCGGCCGACCATTCCCTGACTCTGGCCAGATGGTCGTAGTCTCCCTCATGGGAAAGAAGCATGGGCCGCAGCCGCGAGAGATAAGGCGTATTCTCGTCGTCGAAGGCGGCAATAAGGGCTTCCAGCCCTTCGCGGGCGGCTCCGGCCAGTTCCATGGCCCCGGCATTACCCTTGACTGGCTTCATCTCTCCAGGCGGCGTGCGGCCGGTGAGCCGGATATAGATAAGCGCTTCGGTAGTTTCCTCGCCCATGTCCTCAAAACCGCCATTAGCGGCGATGGCCGCCTCTAGGGGAAGCTGCGGGCTCAGCCCTGTTTTCACCTGTTTGGGGCTGGGTACGCCGCCGGTCTTGTAATCGATGACCGCGATATCACCGCTTTCCAAGCGGTCAATACGGTCGGTGCGGGCGGTCAGCACGAAATCACCCCGCGGTCCGGACAGGGTGATCTCCCCTTTAGCTTCCGTGACTAGGGGGAAAATGCCGCCGGCGCGCCGTTCCCGTTCGGCGGCTACGAACCAGCGGGCGATGCGTACGAAACGCGGCCACCACAAGGCGCGCACACCGGGCCTCTCCAGCGCCTTACCGAAGGCTTTTTCCCCTATAACCAGTAATTCCTCCCCGGTTTTGGCGGGAAGCTCCCTGGGGAATCTCTTTACAAAGGTTTCCAGCGCCTTGTGAATGAACAGGCCACGCTCCGGCGCGCCGGGATCGGCGTCCAGCGGGTCCAGCGGATCCAGCTCCAGAATATGACGGGCATAGATGGCATAGGGATCGCGCAGCCAGGTTTCGATCGCGGTCACCGAAAGGCGGCGCGGTCGGGTTTCCACGGGAGGGCGGGGCTTTGGCGTCGCCACTGGGCGCACTGCCTGCGGCGCGTCCAGCTCCCCGTACCAGTGCAAGTATTCATGGGCTCCGGCGGCTCCGGCGATCTGTTTGTTCCCGGGCAACAGGGCCTCAATCCGCAGCAGCCAGCGTGACGGCACCGTGGGTGTGCCCGCTACCCGCGTGGACCGGGTCATGACCACTTCGGGGGCGGCGAAAGCCTGGGCAAAATCATGGGCGGAAAGACCTATATGGACCTCCGCCGGGGGCAGGCCGAAGGCTTGGCGCATGGGCTGGCTCATCCATGAATCGGCGCGCGTCTCCTGGGGCCAGACGCCTTCGTTGAGGCCGCCCAGAACCACCAGATCGGCCTGTTGAAGACGGGCCTCCAACAGGCCCCACACATGTAGCCTTGGATGGCGGCCAAAGCGTGGGCGCACCACCACACCGTCCATCAGGGTGTACAGCAGAGGGGCATAGCCGGCCGGCTGCATTGGCGGGAAATCCCCGGCGGCCTCGAGCAGCTGAGCGAAGAAAGCCGCCGCCGCCTCGCCCGCCTCCCCTCGCCATAGCCGCGCCGCCCCCGGCTGCGTGTCGTCCGTCGCCAGGGCCTCGGCGAAGGCCAGATGGGCCTCGGTTAGTTCTGCCAGAGAAGCACTTGGCTGCGCCATGAGGCAGGCGAAAGGTTTGGCCATGGCGGCCAGTTTCTTAAACCAGCTCGTCAGGTCCTTCTCCGCCTTTGCCGCTGTGCACGCCTTGGCCAATCCACTAAATCCCGCCGCCGGGCGGGGGCCGCGCAGTACCGCCTTTTCGAATCGCCGCACCAGGGCGCGGAAGTCCCCTGCCTTTCTACCGCCCACCGCCAGGGGATGCTTGAGCGCCGCCAACAGAGGCAGGGGTTCCACCTCGCCCGTCATCATCTCGGCGCTGAGCCTCAGGAACACGCCGGGTGCCGTGGCGGCCAGCGGCTGCCCCGCGGAATCGTCGATTTCCACATTCCAGCGTTCCAGCTCCGCCGCCACGCGCCGCGCCAGGTCGCGGTCGGGGGTAATCAGCGCCGCCCGCTTGCTCGGTGTTTCCAGGGCCTCGCGTAAAAAAAGTGCGATCACACCTGCCTCTTCGCGGGGGCTGGGGCAATCCACCCGGCGCATGCCGCGCAGGGCTTCGGGCGCGGGTGATGCGTCTTGCCAGGCGGGGGTGGTTTGCGCCGGGCGCATCACCTCCCGTAACAGTTTCCCCCGTTGCGCCGCCGCCTTTTGCTCCGCGCTGCCGCGTTCTCCGCATGTCCATTCCTTCACATCGCTGCGCGCCACGCCCAGCCGGTCGAGAAGGTGCGCCATGCCGTGTTGGGGGTGACTGGGAGCCAGCGCCTTCCAGCTTTCCTCGTCCATCTCCCCATCAAGCCCCGGCAGCACCACCGCGCCAAGGGGAAACCCCGCCACCACTTCCAGAAGATCGGCGGTAGCCGGCAGGCTGCCCGTGGAGCCGGCGGCGATGACCGGGGTTTTCGGCGGCGCGGCACGCCAGATTTCGGCCTGGCGTTCCAGCACCAGATTGCGCCGCGCCACCGGGTCAAGACGGCCCTCTTCGGCCAATATGCGTGGCCAGTGTTCGCTGATAATCTTCAGGAAATCTAGGGTGACGCGCCAATGGGCGGCGTATTGCTCCGGAACCAGGGACGCCAGGGTGTCGAAGGACAGGCGTTCCCGCTGCGCCTGGTCGAGAAGGCGGGCCAATTCCCCGGCCAGCAACGCGGCCTGATCGACGCTGCGCGGCGCGCCGTCCCGCCGCTCCTCAAAGTCCCGCACCAGCCGCGTCAGCAACAACCGGCGGCGGGTCTTGGAAATGGCGGGCGGCAGTTCATTTATGGCGTTCCCGGCAGGCCCGCCGTCGGTCAGGTCTTCGGTTTCGGCGAAGGCCATGTCCTCTTCGTCGAGGTCGCCTAGTGGCGCCATGCGCGGCAGCAGCACAGGTGCGCCGTCGCCACGCCTCAGGAATGATTCCTGCAGGGCGCGGCAGGCGCGCCGCGTAGGCAGAAGTAGGGTAAGACGGGAAAGGCGGGCGGGGTCCATTTCGGCTCCCTGCGGCTCAAGGATGCCGGGAATTCCGTCCCCTGTCAGCCCCGCGGCCAGGGTATCGGCAAAGGGCAGGTGGCCGGGGATGGTGAAGAGTGTGGGTGACCCGGCCCCAGAAGTGGTTTTTTCAGAGGGCTTGGTTTTTTTTGAGGTTCGGGGTTTCCTGGTGGTCATGGCCGGTAGAAATTGTTGCGCCCGTTTTCCAAAAGTTTCCGCGTCTTCTCAAGGGTCTCCGTGGTGCCGATGTGAAACCATGCGCCGCCATGGGAAACGCCATAGAGACGTCCGGCTTCTTGGGCCCTGTCGTAGAGAAGATTGAGCGAAAACGGCCCCTCGGGGGTGCTGGAAAACAACCGTGGGTGGAGGGCCTGCACCCCGGCAAACACATAGGGCGCCATCTCCCCTTCTCCGCGCCGGGTGAGCAGGCCCAGCGGGTCCATACAGAAATCTCCCCTGCCGCCATAGCCTTCCGCCCTTACCACCGGCTGCATCAGCAACAGCGCATCCATGGCGCTACTGTTCCAGACCCCGGCAAGCCGATCGAGCGTGGCTTGCGGCCCGTCGAACCACATCACATCGCCGTTGATGACGAAAAAAGGCTTCTTCCCCATTTCCCCCAATGCGTTACGGACGCCGCCGCCGGTATCCAGAAGTTCTTTCTCGAAAAGAACCTTCACCGGCGGTTGTTCCCGCTTTTCCAGATGGGCCGCTATTTTTTTGCCGAGATGAAAAGCATTGACCACCACATGGCCTATCCCGGCTTGTTCCACGTGATCTAGGATACGGTCGAGCAAGGTCATGCCGCCCACGTTTACCAGCGGCTTGGGGGTTTTGTCGGTGATCGGGCGCAGGCGTTTGCCCTTGCCCGCGGCTAAAATCATCGCGCTTTTTAACATGGCGGAATCCCCCGCATCTCCGGTGGCACATGACGGCCAAACCAGTCCTGCATGGGGGCAAGGGCGGGATGCGCGAGTCCGTTTTCGAGAAGCCGCCACAAACGTGGTATATGCCGCAGATAGTCGGGCTTGCCGTCGCGCCGGCAAAGGCGGGTGAAAATGCCGATGACCTTGGCGTGGCGCTGCGCCCCGAGGATAGCGTAGGAAGCCTCGAAGGTGTTGCGGTCAAGCCCGGGAAACGCCGCCAGATAACGGTCCTTCATGTCCTTCTCCAGTTGCGCAGGAATGTCGCGGCGCGCATCCTCGAGAAGGGATACCAGGTCATAGGGAGAAGGCCCGGCCACCGCGTCCTGGAAATCCAGCAGACCGCAAGCAGCCAACCCGTCTCGATCTTCGAGAAGCATCAGATTATCCACGTGATAATCACGCAATACCAGAACCTGTGGAACCTCGCGCGCATAGTCCAGCAGCCGCCGCCAGATTTCGAGATACTCCGCGCGCACCTGATCCTGCGCCTTTTCCCCCATCATGGCAGCAAGGTACCAGTCGGTGAAAAGGGCGTGCTCGATCTCGAAACGTTCCCCGTCATAAGACGCAATGCCGGCGCAGGTTTCTTCCCCGGGCCGGCCATGGAGGTCGATGAGAAGGTTCACCGCTAGCCCATAGAGTTTCCGCTCAAGGGCTTCATCGCCCGGTCCCAGAAGGCGGGTATAGGTGGTGTCCCCCAGGTCTTCCAACAGCACCAACCCGTTTTCCTCGTCGGTGGCGAAGACCTTGGGTGCGCTGTAACCCATGCCGCGTAGCCGTCTCGCCACGGTCAGGAAGGGCCGCACGTCTTCGTCCGGTGGCGGCGCATCCATCAGCACCGCGCGCCGTTTGCCCTCTTCCAGCCGCTGGTAACTGCGGAACGAGGCGTCCCCGGCAAGGCGTGTGCGGCGGCATCCTCCCCAGCCCTGGGTGTGGAGAAAAACAGTGATTTTTTCCTCGCGTCCACTGGTCTCTGTCCTCTCCATCATGGGCACTCCGTCATGGGCCTTCCAGCCTCTCAAGCCGCGCCGCCCACATCCCGTGCCCGGTCAGGGTGGCCCTGCGCGGCTCACTCGATATATCGTCTTCCGGCTCCTCGCCGCTGAATTTCAGATCAAGGTCGAGTCGCTCGGTGGGCAGCAGGCGGCACAGCTTTTGCGGCCACTCCACAAGCGAGATGGCGCCCTCGAAGGCTTCCTCGATGCCCAGCTCATAAGCCTCTTCCGGCTTTTCCACGCGGTAGAGATCGAAATGCCAGACCGGGGCCGGAAGGCGCTGGTAAATCTGGACCAGGGTGAAGGTAGGGCTGGGCACCTCCTCTTCCCGGTCGCCCTCGCCGTGAAGGATGGCCAGCGCACGGATGAAGGCGCGGGCGAAGGTAGTTTTGCCGCATCCCAGATCACCACCCAGCGCGATCACGTCGCCGGGACGGGCAAGCACCGCCACTTCCTCGGCCAGCGCTGCGGTAGTGTCCACGTCGCAAAGCCGACGCGATACCACGTGGCGCGAAAGCGGCAAATCGGGGGATGCGGTTTCTTCTATCTCCGTGGCCATCCGTCTTTCTTCTCTACCCATTTCGCAATTGGTTGTTGCATGCCCGTTGTCCCTGTGGCCCGCCACCGCTCTTGAACGGACGGCGTGGGGCGGTCATGTTACCAGAGCCAGCCCCGGCAATGACAGAGAGACCCGCGAACTTAGGAACTAGGACACTGACCATGCCTTCCGCCGCTTCCCACCAGGAATATCAAACTAATGTGGCGATTATCGGCGCCGGTCCGGTAGGACTGTTCGCCGTTTTCCAGTGCGGCATGCTGGGCATGAAATGTCACGTGGTGGACGCGATGGCCGAGATCGGTGGCCAGTGTACCGCCCTCTACCCGGAGAAACCCCTTTACGACATCCCCTGCCATCCGGAAATTTCCGCCGGCGATCTGATCACCGCGCTGGAACGCCAGGCCGCGCCCTTTGCTCCCGTCTACCATCTCGGCCAGACGGTGGAAACGTTGGAACCGGCCACGGACGGCGGCTCGGTCCTGGGCACCTCGACAGGCACACGGATCACCGCTTGCGCTGTGATCATCGCCGCCGGAGGCGGGGCCTTCGGACCCAACCGCCCGCTGCTTCCCGGCATCGAAAGCTATGAGGGCAAGAGCATCTTCTATCTGGTGAAGCGGCGCGCCGATTTCGCCGGCAAAAGGGTGGTTATCGCCGGTGGCGGCGATTCCGCCGTGGACTGGGCGTTGTCACTGGCGGAGGTAGCAGCCCATGTGATGGTGGTGCACCGCAGGCCTAAATTCCGCGCCGCCCCGGAAAGTGCGGCCCGGCTCCAAGAAATGGCGGAGAAAGGCGAGATTGAACTGGTGGTGCCCTATCAACTCTCAGGGCTCGAAGGCGAAAGCGGCGTGCTCTCCGCGGTCATGGTGGCGACCCTGGATGGCGAGGAACGCCTCCTCGAAGCCGACACGCTGTTGCCCTTTTACGGCCTGTCATCGAGCCTCGGCCCCATCGCCGATTGGGGGCTGGAGGCGGAAGGCGGTGCCATCCCTGTGGCCGCCGACACCTGCCAGACATCCCGGCCTGGCATTTTCGCGGTGGGCGACGTGGCGGCCCTGCCGGGCAAGCTCAAGCTCATTCTTACCGGCTTCGCCGAGGCGGCCAACGCCGCCCATGCCGCCTGGCCCCTGGTCCATCCCGGCGAGGAACTCCACTTCCAGTATTCCACCACACAAGGGGTGCCCGACGCGCCAAAGAAGAACTAAGCGGCAGGGAAAAGAGCCACTACGCCCGTCCGGCCGATCCCGACTCTGCCAGAATCACCGCCAGTACGGCGTAGGTTCCGCCTGTCGCCGTCGCCTGCTCCGCGGCAATGCCGCAGGGGCCGGGCACAGGGTCGCCGGCCCCCTACAGACCGCACAGGCGGCTGCAGGAACTGGGAAATGGATGACAGGCAGGGCCTTTCACCCCATTGGCGCTCCCCCAGCGAAAAAGCTGCGTCACAGCCGCAAAACGGGAATTATACCGCCTCTAGAGTCTTTCTGGCCATCGCAGCGGCAACCGTTGAGTTCAGAGCGGTTCAAGGGAAGGAAAGACCCGCTCTAATAGCGGTAATGGTCCGGCTTGAAGGGGCCTTCCTTGGAAACGCCGATATATTTCGCCTGTTCGTCGCTAAGGGTTGTTAGATGCGCCCCCACCTTATCAAGATGCAGCGCGGCCACCTTTTCATCGAGCTTCTTGGGCAGCACATAGACCTTGTTCTCATAATTGTCGTGGTTCTTCCACAGTTCGATCTGGGCCAAAACCTGGTTGGTGAACGAAGCGCTCATGACGAAGCTGGGATGTCCGGTGGCGCAGCCCAGATTCACCAGCCGGCCCTTGGCGAGAACGATCAGGCGTTTACTGTCGGGGAATTCCACTTCGTCCACCTGGGGCTTGACCTCGTGCCAAGCCATGTTCTGCAGGGCCGTGATCTGAATTTCGGCGTCGAAATGGCCGATATTACAGACGATGGCGCGGTCCTTCATTTCGCGCATATGCTCCAGCGTGATGACGTCGGCATTACCAGTGGCGGTGATAAAAATGTCTCCCCGAGGGGCGGCTTCCTCCATGGTCACCACCTCAAAACCCTCCATGGCTGCCTGCAGGGCACAGATGGGGTCAATCTCGGTGATCATGACGCGGGCGCCCTGGCCCCGCATGGAGACGGCGCATCCCTTGCCCACGTCGCCATAGCCGCAGACCACGGCGACCTTGCCTGCCACCATGACGTCGGTGGCGCGCTTGATGCCGTCCACTAGGCTTTCGCGGCAGCCGTAAAGATTGTCAAATTTCGACTTGGTGACAGAATCGTTGACATTGATACAGGGCACGGCGAGGCTGCCGGCCTTTTCCATCTCGTAGAGCCGTAATACACCGGTGGTGGTTTCCTCAGAAATTCCCTTCACCTCTTCCATCATGTCGCGGTGGTTGTCATGCATGACCTTGGTCAGGTCGCCACCGTCATCGAGGATCATGTTCGGGGTCCAGCTGTCGGGGCCGGTGATGGTTTGGTTGATGCACCACCAGAATTCCTCTTCCGTTTCGCCCTTCCAGGCGAAGATGGGAAAGCCCGCGGCGGCCATGGCTGCTGCTGCCTGGTCCTGGGTCGAAAAAATATTGCACGAGGACCAGCGCACTTCCGCGCCCAGCGCGGTCAGGGTTTCCATCAGGACGGCGGTCTGGATGGTCATGTGGAGACAGCCCGCGATGCGGGCGTCGGCGAGGGGTTTTTCCTTCCCGTATTCGGCGCGCAGGGCCATCAATCCGGGCATTTCGGTTTCGGCGATGGCGATTTCCTTGCGTCCCCAATCGGCGAGCGAGATATCGGCGACTTTGTAATCCGGGGATGAGCCCATAAAACGTCTCCTTATACTGCATGCCCTGGGGGGCTCGGCGCGGGCCGCGCCGCTGTAGCGTTACCATGATATCTGTGCCGCCGTATAGCAATCCCGGCCCTTAAGGACAAGACCTCAACCTCCAAAAGACAGGCCTGTAATTGCCATTCTTTTTCATTAAGCCTTGGTTACGCCAGGGCGTTGAAATCATCAACCAGGGCGGAGATTCGCCCGGGGTCGCTTTGTTCCATGACGGCATGGACCAGCCGCTGCGCCGCCGCCACGTCAAGGCTGCGGATGCGCTGTTTCACCTTCAACAGGCTGGCCGGCGCCATGGACAGCTCATGGATACCAAGCCCCACCATAAGCGCCGTATAGCGCGGGTCGCCGGCGATCTCTCCGCAGACGCTTACCGGGATGCCGGCATTGCCGCCGGCTGCCGTGGTGAACTTGATCAGCCGCAGTACCGCGGGGTGGATGGGGTTGTAGAGATGGGCCACCTGTTCGTCCCCGCGATCGATGGCCAGGGTGTACATGGTGAGATCGTTGGTGCCGATGGCGAAGAACTCGCAGAGCCTGGCGAGGCTCTCGGCGGCCAGCGCGGCGCCGGGAGTCTCGATCATGATCCCCAGTGGTGGCAGGGGGTCGGGTATCTTCACCTTGCGGCGTTTCAGCTTGCCCGCCACGCTGCGCATGATCCGCCGCACCTGCCTGATTTCGGAAACGCCGGAGATCATGGGTACTAGTATGCGCACTGGACCATGGGCCCCGGCCCGCAAAATGGCCGCCAGCTGCGTCGAAAGAAGCTCGGGTATCTTTAGGGACAGGCGAATAGCGCGCAGTCCCAGCGCCGGATTGGTGGCGGGCATCAGATGGCCGCCCAGCGACGTGGCCAGTTTCTCGCTGCCCACGTCGAGAGTGCGTATGGTCACCGGCCGTCCCTTCATGGCGGTCACCAGCTTGCGCAGGGAATCGAACTGTTCCTGCTCGCCTGGCAGGTCGTCGCGGTTCATGAAAAGAAATTCGCTACGCAGAAGGCCGATTCCCTTGGCTCTGCTGTCCTTTATGTTCTTGATCTCGCGGGGTAGTTCGATATTGGCGAAGAGATCGATCTTGGTGCCGTTGCGGGTCTCGGCGGGCAGTTCCTTCAGCCGTGCCAGCTGCTTGTGCGCCCGTTCCAGCTCCTTGCGGCGGCGTTTGTATTTCTCAAGGGTGGCCGGGGAGGGGTTGATGACGAGGATTCCAGCGTCCCCGTCCACAATCATCATTTCCCCGCTTGTCATGCCGGAAAGCAGGCCGGGAACGCCCAGTACGGCGGGAATCATCAGCGAACGGGCCATGATGGCGGTGTGGCTTTCGGGGCCGCCTAGCGTGGTGGTGAACCCGGCCACCCTGCTGGGGTCGAGAAGGGCGGTGTCGGCGGGGGTTATTTCCTCGGTGACGACGATACTGCCCTTGGGCAGGGTGGAAAACGCGGTGGGCGGGGATTTGGTCAGAGACCGTACCAGACGGTTGCCTACCTCGCGGATATCTTCCATGCGCGCCGCCAGATAGGAATCTTCCATCGCCGCGAACCCCTTGCCGATCTCGGAAATTTCCGCCTGTACAGCGGCTTCGGCGTTAAGGAATTTCCCGCTGATACGGTCCTCCACGCCGCGGATCAGGCGCGAGCCTTCAAGCATGTGAAGATGGGCGTCGAGAAGATATCCGAGCTCTTCAGCGGTGGCTTCGGGAAGAGTCTGGGCCTTGGACTTGAGTTTGAGAAGCTGTCTGCGGGTGCGTTTCACGGCCTCACTGAAACGGGCCAGCTCGGAGTCTAGATGCTTGGGTTGGATACAGTATTCGGAGACCTCCACTGCGCCGCTTTCGCGCACATGGATGGGGCCGATGGCGATACCTGAGGAAACGCCCAGCCCCTCAAGGGTCCGTTCCTTGTTTGCCGCGGGGGTCTTTTTTTTTCTTGTCCCGGCCATGCCTAGTCTTCCTCGAAGTTCTTGGTAACCAGGTCTTTAAGCGCTGCCAGCGCGTCTTCTGCCTCGCCCCCTGTGGATTCGATCACGATCTCGGTGCCGGGCGTGGCGGCAAGCATCATCAAGCCCATGATGGACAGCCCCGAGACTTCATGGCCGTCCTTGTGGACGGTAATTTCGGCNTCGAACTGTCCCGCNGTCTTGACAAANTTGGCGGCGGCGCGAGCGTGGAGGCCGAGCCGGTTTGTAATGGTCATGGTGATCCTGTGTGCGGACCTGCCCTCGGCAAAGTCTTTTCCCGACCTGAATTCGCTCACGCTTTCTCTTCTCCAAGCAGGCCCGAGGCCACGTTGATATATTTGCATCCCGCCTTCTGGGCGCTTGCCACGGCCTCTGCCAGCCCCATCTCCTCGCGTACGCTGGTGAGCTTGATCAACATGGGCAGGTTGACTCCGGCGATGACCTCCACCGGGGCTTTTTCCATGACTGAAATGGCCAGGTTAGAGGGAGTGCCGCCGAACATGTCGGTAAGAAGGACCACGCCGGCACCATCGTCTACGGCAGAAATGCTTTCTAGGATGTCCTTCCTGCGCTGTTCCATGTCGTCGTTGGAGCCAATGCAGATGGACCGGATATTGAACTGGGGTCCGACCACATGTTCCAGCGCCGCCACAAACTCCGCGGCCAGCCTGCCATGGGTGACGAGAACCATTCCGATCATGATCAAGCCCTTCCCGACCACCTAAACGGTGGTTGAATCCAGATCCCAGCGGTGGAGACTGACGTGATGTACCCCGCCGCGCAACCAAGAAACACGTTTTTTGGTTACGAAAACGGGGTTTTTTGCTTCTCGTCGCTCATGCTTTCTTCCGTTTTTCTCCGCCAAGGGAACGTACGGCGAGGCGGAGTTTGGCCGCGGCCGAGGCCTTGAAGGGGTCGAGCCGCAGCAGGGGTAACGCCATGCCCAGAATCTCGGTGGTTTCGGACTCCGGCATGCGTTCGGGCGGGTTCGCCACCAGATCCACCACTAGCCCAAGGATGCCAGATTTTTCCATTTCAACTGCCAGGACGCCCACCCCCCTCACTTCCATTTTCCCGGCGATGGTTTCCGGGGCCGTTGCCACCAGCCGCTCGCCCTGTATTTCAACAAGGGTCTGGTCGTCGGCGACCAGCCGCCCGCCGCCATCAATCAGCCGCAACGCCAGATCGCTCTTGCCGCTGCCGGAAGGCCCGCGCAACAGCACGGTCACCCCGTTGAGGGCGACACATGTGCCGTGGATCAAGGTCATGGGGTGACGGTGCCCGCAATGGCAAAGGCTGTCAACGGCAGCCGGTTGAACAAGGGATATTATTCGCAGGGCAGGCGGACGGTAAAGCGGGCGCCGCCTACCTTGCCGTCCTCGCCGGTCAGGTTCTCGGCGCGCAGGGTGCCGCTGTGGGCCTCGACGATCTGCCGGGAAATGCTCAGCCCGAGTCCGGAATGAATGCCAAATTTCTCGCCTTCGGGGCGCTCGGTATAAAAACGCTCAAAGATGGTCTCGCGCTTGTTTTCCGGGATTCCAGGGCCCTGATCCTCGATGGCCACCGTCACCAAATCACCGTCCTCGCTGCTTTCCCGCGTGACGCGGCATGTGATACGGCCTTCCAGGGGGCTGAAGGAAACGGCATTGGCAATGAGGTTGCGGAAGACCTGGACAAGCCTTCCCTCGATGGCCGGAACCTGTAGGTCGGTGCCGGTTTCGGCTTCCACCGTCAAGGTGGGTTTCCCGCCGCCGCTGGTGGTGCTGTGCATGTCGCTGAGCGTGGTCAGAAGTCCAGCCACGTCCACCGGGGTTCGCGTCGCCCGGGATAGTTCGGCGTCGAGCCTGGAGGCGTCGGAAATATCGCTGATGAGGCGGTCGATTCTCTGTATGTCGTCAAGGACCACGGCCAACAGCTTACGTTGTTGCTCCGGGTCCTTGACATTAGCCGCCGTCTCCACGGCGCTACGCAGCGAGGTGAGGGGATTCTTGATCTCGTGGGCCACGTCGGCGGCAAAACTTTCGATGGCGTCCATGCGCTGCCACAGGGCCGCCGTCATGTCGCGGAGGGCCCCGGAAAGGTCGCCGATTTCATCTTCCTGTCCGGTGAAATCGGGTATCGCCACATGGCGGTCGTGGTGGCGGCGTACCCGTTCCGCCGCCTCGGCCAGATGGTGGATAGGCTGCGCGATGGTGCTCGCCAGATACAGCGACAACAGCACGGTCACGGCCAGGGTTACGGCAAAAATCTTGAGAATGTCGAGCCGCACCGAACGCAGGGTGGCCAGAATGTCCTCGCCTTCGCGGGAAAGAAGGATAGCTCCCACGATCAGCTTGTAGCGTCGCACCGGCACGGCGACATATAAAATCATACCCTCCCCGCGGTCCGCACGCAGGGTGCGGGCGCTTTTGCCATGAAGCGCCGACATGACCTCGTCGAAGTCGATGGCGCCGGGGATTTTAGGCTCGCTGTAAGGCACCGCCTCGGGGGCTGAGAGGGGCCCGTTGGTGGAAAAGAAAAGACTATCTATACGGTCGAAAAGACCGTTCAGCCAGGACCGGAATCCTTCCCTCTCTGGCAGGTCGCGGCTGGAGACCGCCCGCCCGGCGCCGGGAAGCGTCAGGCTGTCGGCCAAAAGTGCGCCATCCACGCCGAAAAGGCGTGCACGCACGCCCGTAGGCTCCACCAGGCGGATAATCATTCCTTTGGCCAGAAAGGGGACCAGATGAGGACGGTCGATGAAGCCGGTGGTTACCGCGCCTTCACCCAGCGAAGCTGCCAAGACCTCGCCCTGGGTCTGCAGCGCCGTCAGCTTCGTTTCGATCAAGCTTTTGCGGTATTCCCCGAGATACAACAATCCGCCCACGAGAATGGCTAGGGCCAGAACGTTGAGCGCCAGGATGCGCCGCGTCAGGGGCGACATCAGTCCCCGTTTGCGCACCAGCGGTTCCGTTCCGACGTCGTGTTCCGGCGCTTGCGAGCCTGAAATGTCCGTGTTTTCCGTCATGTTGCGGCTTCTTAGTACGGGAAAGACCCCGAAAGGTCAGTCGGCATTATAGCGGTATCCGATGCCATAGAGGGTCTCGATCTGTCCGAAATTCTTGTCGATGCGGCGGAACTTCTTACGCAGCCGCTTAATATGGCTGTCGATGGTCCTGTCATCAACGTAGATATGCTCACCATAGGCCGCGTCCATCAGCTGGTCCCTGCTTTTCACATGGCCGGGCCGCAGGGCCAGGGATTTCAGGATCAGGAACTCCGTCACCGTCAGGGGCACCGTCTCGCCCTTCCAGGTGCAGACATGACAGGTGGAATCCAGAACCATCTCGCCGCGCGCGATCACATCCGCGGACGAGGCGTCCTCCTCCCCCCCGGTGGCGATCTCGTCGCGCCGCAACAGAACCCGCATCCGTTCTATGAGAAGATTCTGGGAAAAGGGCTTCTTGATGTAGTCGTCGGCGCCCGAGCGCAGGCCCTCAAGCTCGTCTTCCTCTTCGTCCTTGGATGTGAGAAAGATGACCGGAACGTTGGAATGCCGCCGCAGCTGGGTCAGCATCTCCACGCCATTCATGCGCGGCATCTTGATGTCCAGAAGCACCAGGTCGGCGGGACGCGCGGTCAGGGCTGACAGGGCCTCGGCGCCGTTGGAATAGCTGCGCACAGCAAACCCCTCCGCTTCCAGCGCCAGGGAAAGCGAAGTCAGGATATTCTGATCATCGTCTACAAGAGCGATGGTATGGGTCACGTCCGGGCCTCCTTTCATCTTCCGCAAGGGCCGCGTCACGCCATACTATCAGGAATTGTGGCTTTACGGCGGCGCGTGTGGCCACTACGCCGAAAGAACGTTCTGTGACGAAACGTCTCTTGTGGCGGGCCGATGGATCGGATATAGGCGATGGAAATGTGGAATCAAAGCGTACAAACGGCGAACTCTCCGTGACCAGCAGGTGCGAACACAGATTCGGATTGGCACACAGGCGCGCGGGTGCGTGGCTGGCTCTTGTGGGCATGGCGGCATCAGTGCTGCTTGGCGCGGGGATTGGCATTTCCACCGCCGCCGCTCCGCCCGCCTCGTCTCGCAGCGATGCCGCCTATGGCGGTTCCAGCATTGCCGCGGCCCTGGCGCAAATCTGTTCCCCCGGAGGGCTTAAATCNGGCTATACCNTTCCCGCCGGGCCGGGGGCNCNTGATGGGGAAACGTCTTTCCCCACCAAATGCTCCCATTGCTGTCTGGCCCTGGAATTGTCCCTGGGCAAGGGCGGGAACTCATCGCAGCCCGTTTTCTACCCCTCTTCTCGGTCTTTTGCCTGGCAGGGCTCCGTGGCCATGCCGGAGACCGGGCATGCGGTCTTCTGGCCGTTTACCCGCGGACCTCCCTCCCGCACTTAAATTTCCTTAAAGCCACATGGAATTAGGCCGCCTTCCCCCCGTGGAAACGGCAGGCCTGTGCCATGCTTTTCGAAAAAACCGGAAATTTGTTTGCGGGTGCGGCCGCGTCATGGCGCGCGCCCCTAAAGGGAGAAGTTCACAATGCGACGCTATTATTTTGTTTTCTGTGCCCTTACCGCGGGAGTTCTGCTCATGCCCGCCGGCCCCACCACCGCGCAGGACGGCATGGAAGACCTGGACCTTGAGAACGTGCCCGTTATCACGATTTATGGAAGAACCTTTGAGGAAAGCGANCCCGACGAACACGCCCCGGTCGGGATCATGGGCGACCATGTCCACAAGGAAAGGGAGATCATGCTTTCCTACCGCTACAAGCGGATGAAGATGGACGGCAACCGCGATGGCACGACCGACCTAAGCACCGATGACGTGCTTGATTCATGGATGGTGGCGCCGCTGCGCATGACTATGGAGATGCACATGTTCGGCGCCATGATCAGCGTCACCGACGATTTTACCATGGCCCCCATGATCCCCTATATCCGCAAGGAAATGGACCACATCAACCGCGCGGGTGTGGCCTTCACGACCAAATCAAGGGGGATCGGCGATGTCCGGCTGACCGGCCTCTACAGGTTTCTCAACCGCGAGAAACACAACATGATCCTCAACGCCGGGATCAGTTTTCCTACCGGTTCTATCGACGAAAAAGGCGCTACCCCCGCCGACCCCGGCGGCGCCAATGATCTTCCCTATCCCATGCAGATCGGCTCCGGCACGTATGACTTTCTGCCCGGCCTCACCTACCGGGGACATGCCGGAGACTACTCATGGGGCGCCCAGGCCACGGCCACTATCCGCACCGGCGACAACAGCCACGACTACCGGCTCGGAAACCGTCTCCAGGTCTCTGGCTGGGGCGGGCGGCGGCTCACCGACTGGGTCAGCGCCTCGCTGCGTTTTGCCTGGGAATCCTGGGGCGACATTCGCGGNAGGGATCCGAACCTCAACACCGCCATGGTGCAGAGCNCCAGNACCACCCTGCAGGGCGGGCAGCGGGTCGATGCCATTTTCGNGCTCAATTTTATCGTCCCGCGTGGCCCCCTGATGGGGAACNGGCTGGCGCTCGAGGGCGGGCTNCCCGTTNACCANAGNCTCGAGGGCCCGCAGCTTGAAACCGACCATTTNTTTACGGTGAGCTGGCAGAAGACCTTCTAGCGCGCGGCGCATGGNAGGGGANTCGTTTGCAGAGGCGGCTCNTCTCCCGCTTGTAACCGCTNCCGTTCGTGGCTACATTGGGTCTGTGATGGTTCCCCGGTTTTGGGGATGNAAAGGGAACGCGGTGCGGTCCCGTGGGGGAAAGCCCCCTCGTGACTAAATCCGCGGCTGTTCCCGCAACTGTGAGCGGCGAGTTCACTCCACTGAGCGCCACTGGAAGGTCTTGAACACTTCCGGGAAGGCTAGGAGGGGGCGACGATCCGCAAGCCAGGAGACCTGCCATCGCTTATCGTCAGCGCAATCCCTTCGGGCGGGCAAACCCGGCGGGGCAAAGGGGAACACCCTCTTGGTTGCGATGACGCCTTGATCGGTAACTGCTTTATCTTCGGAGACACCGTTATGCGTCATAATTCTTCCGTTAAAACTCTTTTCTCCACGGAATCACTGTCCTCCGGAGCCAAGGTTGTTCCGGTGCTTATAGCGGCTCTTCTGGGTATGTTCATGCTTTACGGCGTCGGTTTTGCCGGTCCTCAGGCGCTGCATAACGCTGCCCATGACGGCCGTCACGCCTTCGCCTTCCCCTGCCACTAGACGCGGGGAACCCACATCATGTTGAGGCAGGCTCTGGTCTCCGCGGTAATAGCGGGGGCACTCGCTGGCGTTCTGGTGTCCGGGCTGCAGGCGATCCGGGTGGTTCCCCTTATCCTCAAGGCCGAGATCTATGAATCCGCCAGTGACTCCGCGCCGGCAGCCACAGAAACGGCCACAGAGCCCCACCATCATGGGGAGGAAATCATCGCTGCTGGGGCCTGGGCGCCCGAGGAGGGGCTGGAGAGAACCTTCTATACGGTTTTCACCAACATTCTGACAGCCATCGCCTTTGCCTTGTTGCTCACCGT
>NZAO01000020.1 GCA_002686135.1 Rhodospirillaceae bacterium | reverse complement strand
ATCCGCACGCGAGCATAGGCAAGGTCGCGGTTGGAAGGATCCTCCACCCATTCCTGACCACGGGACTGCAGGGTGGCGACCAGCCGCGCCTTGGGCACGTCCAGCAAAGGGCGTAATAATCGCATGGTGGGAACTTCGGACAGCGGCGCCATACCTGCCAGCCCGTCAACGCCACTGCCACGGCCGAGCCGCAGCAAAAACGTCTCGGCCTGGTCCTCCTGATGATGGGCCAGCAAGAGGTGGAGAACACCGTGGCGACGGCACCAGTCAAAAAGCAACCGGTAACGCGCCTCACGCGCCGCCGCCTGAACGCCATGCCGTGGCTTGTCCCCGGTCCAGGACAGAATGTGGTGGGTCAGCCCCCGCGCCTTCAGCCAGCGTCCCGCCTGCCGGGCCTCGGCCCCCGATTCCCACCGCAGCCGGTGATCCACACTCAAGGCCACGGTTTGGCCGCCCCGTCCTTGTGCCCAGTCATGAGCTAGCAGAGCCAGGGCCATGCTGTCACAGCCGCCGGAAACGGCCACCGCCACGCATGGCTCAGGCTCAAATGGTCCAAGACCTTTCATCAGGGCAGAAAATTCCCTGCCCTTAAGGGACATCGTGACAGCGCAAGGCGGCTGGCCGGATGGCATCACTCGGCACAACCGATGGCTTTGCGCTCCTTTAAGGCCCGATTCATGATGACCGAGGGCGCGTTGGTGAAACTCCGCTCCAGCTCGAAGAAAGCCCTGCAGGCCTGTTGTTGCTCGTTGATGTTGGCCAGCGACAGGCCCAGCTTCAAAAGATTGTCCGGAGCTTTGGGGCTGTTGGCGAATTTCTCATAGCCTTCGGCGAAGATAACCGCGGCATTGGTGTAGTCCTTGCGCACATAGAAGGTTTCGCCGAGCCAGTACTGGGCATTAGCCACCATCTCATGATCGCCATGGGCGGCGATGAAGGCGCGGAACGACTTTTCTGCCATGGGATAATCGGTCTGGCGTAGCAGGCCCAGGGCGTATTCGTACTGTTCCTTGGGCGTGCCGTCGGGCAACAGCGCCTGTTGTTCCTGTTGTCGGGATGCGGCGTCCCGGCTTGCCACCGCCGGTGCCTCTATGGGCTTACCCTCCTCGTCCACGGGAACCTTGAGGATGCCAAGAACGCCTTCCTCGCTGGAACGTTCGGCGATCACCTCACCCGGCCCCGGAACAACCACACCGCCATCGGCGCCGGGCCCTGTCAGAGCTCCCATGGCTTGTGGCGCCGTCTTTTCCAGATTGGTGAGGCGGAAATCGATATCGCCCACCAGTTTGTCGAGGCGCGTCTGCACCTGGTTGATCCTGAAGGTCAGTTCCTCGAACTGACCCGTCACCTTGCGCAATTCATCCTCGAGCTCGGTAAACTGGGTCTCCATCCGAACCGCCAGATTGGACGGCGTGTCGCTACCAGCGCCGGCTAGATTTCCAGCCGCTGGAGACGTGGTCCGTTTAAGGGCCTTGCCTGCGGCACCCTTCGCGCCTTCGGTATAGACCTGGCGCTGCAAAAGGTTGATGTCACGTTCCAGGCGTCCAAGACGCTCCAGAAGCGGGCGCAGGCCGTCATCTTGGGCCTGTACCGGAAGGGCTGGCAGGACAAGGGAAGCGGCAAGGATGAGAAGGCCGGGGAAGAGCATCCGCGCTTGCCGCCAGAAGAGCCGAAGAATATCAGGAGAAATGGGACGTGCTTCCGATTCCGTCATAATGCGTTCCTCCGATTCCGACCCGCGCGAGGAAGTGCCGGAATTATCTTCAAAAGAATGATGTTCAAAAGGGACCGTGTCCAGCAAAGTGACGTCACATGAATCACTGCCGTCCACGTTTAGGCGTTCGGCATGACAACCAAACTAGGCACGAATTTTGGAGAAATTAAGGCGCCTCTCATGACGGAGCCGGGAGGCATCAGGACAATGCCGCTTTTTCCATCCCATTGCGGATCAGGATGGATACGCCGCATCCCGCCGACATACGCCAGAGACGCCCCATTCTTGCCATATTGGACTGGTACCAGAAAAGGCTCAGTCTCTTCCTCTCTTTCCATACAAGATATGGTATAAGCTAACACATTAAATACTTCTAGTGGGGTCGTTTTCCGCATGGCCGGACATTCGCAATTCAAGAACATCATGCACCGCAAGGGCAGGCAGGATAAAAAGCGTGCCAAGATATTCTCCAAGTTAATCCGCGAGATCACGGTGGCGGCGCGCAGCGGCATGCCCGATCCGGAACAGAATCCGCGCCTACGCACTGCCGTCAGTACGGCGCGGGCGGCCAATATGCCCAAGGACACCATCGAGCGCGCCATCAAACGCGGCAGCGGCGATGAGGAGGGCGTTAATTACGAGGAGGTTCGTTACGAGGGTTTCGGTCCCGGCGGCATTTCGGTCATCGTCGAGGCACTCACCGACAACCGCAACCGGGCAGCCTCGGAAATCCGTGCCGCTTTCACCAAATACGGCGGCAGCTTGGGCGAAACAGGCAGCGTCAACTACCTCTTCGACCATATGGGTGCCATCAACTATCCCCCCGACATCGCCGACGCGGATACCATGTTCGAGGCGGCGCTGGAAGCCGGCGCGGCGGATGTAACCTCCACCGGGGACGGCCATGAGGTTACCTGCGGCATCAACGAATTCAACGACGTGCGCGACGCCCTGGAAGCGCGATTCGGCGACCCCGAGGAAGCTGGACTGGTATGGCGGCCGCAAACTCTGGTCGCCGTGGAGGAAGGGCCGGCCTCGACGCTAATCAAGCTGATCGAGGTCCTCGACGACAATGACGACGTGCAGACGGTCTTCGCTAATTACGACATCCCCGAAGACGTCGTAGCAAAACTGACCGCCTGAGCGGCGGAATCTTAGAAACCGCGAAGGCGGAGGGCGCATAACTCTTGGAAATGATTTTTCACAATAGGCGGCGTCCGTGCGCATTCTAGGACTGGACCCAGGGCTGCGGCATACCGGCTGGGGTGTCATCGACATGACCGAATCGCACCTGAGTCATGTGGCGGACGGTGTGGTGGATTCCGATGCCTCGCGGGAAGTGGCGCAGCGTCTGTTACAGATTTTCGACGGCGTAGCCGCGGTGATCTCCCAATACACACCCGAGCAAGCGGCGGTGGAGGAAACTTTCGTCAACCGCAATCCGGCCTCGACCCTGAAACTGGGCCAGGCCCGCGGCATCGCCCTGCTAGCCCCAGCGCAGGCCGGGCTCCCGGTGGCCGAATACGCCCCCAATCTGGTGAAGAAATCGGTAGTGGGAAGCGGCCACGCCGCTAAGGAACAGGTGGCTATGATGGTGCATACCCTGCTCCCCGGCAGCCGCGCCACGGCCGATGCTGCCGACGCCTTGGCGGTAGCCATCTGTCATGCCCACCATGCCGCCACCACGGCACTGTGGCGGGAACGTAACGTGGCCGGAGGACGGTCATGATCGCCAAGTTGACGGGGGTTCTCGATTCCACCGGCGCCGACTGGCTGGTGCTTGACGTGGCCGGGGTGGGCTATCTCGTTTTCGCCTCGGGATGCATGCTCGCACGCTTGCCTGCCCGGGGAGAAGTGGTGAGCCTTCTCATCGACACCCATGTGCGTGAGGACCACATCCATCTTTACGGATTTTCTGAGGCCTCCGAACGGGACGCCTTCGGTCTGTTGCTGTCGGTGCAGGGAGTGGGGGCAAAGGTGGCGCTGGCCATTCTTTCTGTGCTGGCCCCCGACGAAATCACCCAGGCCATCGCCGCCCGCGACCAGTCGGCCATTGCCCAGGCCAACGGTGTCGGGCCCAAACTCGCCGGGCGCATCGTCAACGAGCTCAAGGACAAGATCGCCGCCGTCGCCCCGGAAGGCGCTGTCATACCCATAACCGAGGACGGCGCGGAAGGAAAGACCAGCTCCGTGGCCGACGCCGCATCGGCNCTGGCCCATCTCGGCTATCGCCAGACCGACGCTTATTCCGCCGCCGCCAGGGCAGCGCGCCGGCTGGGCGCCGACACTCCGGTGGAAACGCTGATCCCCGAAGCCCTGAAGGAACTGGCATCATGAAGGTCACCCCATGAGCAAACCGGCAAACGATCCCGCCACCAATGATAGCCGCGTTGTGGATGGCGCCTTCGATGTGAGCAGCGGCGGAGAGGATAGCGATAGCAGCGAGGTTTCCTTGCGGCCACAGGCCCTCGATGAATTCATCGGCCAGAACCTGCTGCGCGACAACCTCCGGGTCTTTATCAAGGCCGCCCGCGACCGTACCGAGGCGCTGGACCATNTTCTTTTCCATGGCCCCCCGGGGCTGGGCAAGACAACCCTGGCCCAGATCGTCGCCCGCGAGGCAAAGGTCGGATTCCGCGCCACCTCTGGCCCGGTTGTCGCCAAGGCCGGCGATCTGGCGGCGCTGCTCACCAACCTGCAACCCCTCGACGTGTTGTTCATAGACGAAATTCACCGCCTTAACCCGGCGGTGGAGGAAATCCTTTANCCGGCCATGGAGGACTTCCAGCTCGACCTCATCATCGGCGAGGGTCCGGCGGCGCGCTCGGTGCGTATCGACCTTCCGCCNTTCACCCTGATTGGGGCCACCACGCGTTCGGGCCTCATCACCAACCCCCTGCGCGAGAGATTCGGCATTCCCCTACGGCTTGCCTTCTACGAGGTAGCAGAACTGAAAGAGATCGTCCTGCGCGGCGGCAACATTCTCAACATGGATCTGGGTGAGGACGGAGCGGAGGAAATCGCCCGCCGTTCCAGGGGAACTCCCCGGGTGGCGGCGCGACTTCTGCGGCGTGTACGCGATTTCGCCGCCGTCGCCGGAACCGCGCATATCAACGCCGCCGTAGCCGACAAAGCGCTGACCAGGCTTGAGGTGGACGGGAGCGGACTCGATTCCATGGACCGCCGTTATCTGCGCTGTATCGCCGATCATTACGGCGGTGGCCCGGTGGGGGTGGAAGCCATGGCGGCGGCGCTATCGGAACAGCGCGACGTGATCGAGGACGTGATCGAACCCTACCTTATCCAGCAGGGATTCCTGCGCCGTACGCCGCGGGGACGTTCACTAGGCGATCTCGCCTTCCATCATCTCGGCCTGACGCTGCCGCCAGACTTCAACGAAGATCAGCTCGACCTCGGCGTGGACGGGGAGGAGACGTGAGGCCATGCATGCCGGGACACCCCTTTCCACCGCGCCCGCGCGCGGGGTCATCAACGGCGGCGCTCATCGCTATCCTTTGCGGGTTTACTACGAGGACACCGACGCCGGCGGCATCGTCTATTACGCCAACTACCTCAAATTCGCGGAACGGGCACGCACGGAGATGATGCACCTTCTGGAGGCTGGATACGCCGAAGGCGTCACCAGCGGCGAAATTGCCTTCGCGGTGCGGCGCTGTGAGGTGGACTATCTGGCCCCGGCCAGCCTCAACGATGTTCTAGAGGTGCGCACCACGATATCACAAACACGGGGTGCCTCCATGAACGGCCATCAGACTGTCTATCGCGGTGACGAAGAGTTGGTGCGGCTGGAGGTGGGGATGGCCTGCCTCAACCGCGACGGCTGCCCCGCGCGGATTCCCAATGATTTGAAAAACGCCATTCAATCCCGGACTTCTCCTTCATCATAACGGTTAAAGAAACATGGAAGAAAATATCATCGATACCGTCACAGTAGGTGCCTCCGTGGCCGCTACGGATCTTTCCGTCTTCGGTCTGTTCATGGAGGCCGATCTTGTGGTCAAGACGGTGATCGTGGTTCTGATTCTGGCCTCGTTCTGGTCATGGGCCATTATCTTCGACAAGGTCATGCGCATGCGCCGCCTCAACACCCAGACCACGGAATTCGAGGATTCCTTCTGGTCGGGAGGATCGCTGGACGACCTCTATGACCGCGTCGGCAACCACCCCCCGCATCCCATGGCCGCCCTGTTCGCCGCGGCCATGCGTGAATGGCGCCGATCCACAGCCCAGGGATTACGCGGNGGTGAAGGCCTGCGCGAAAGTCTGCAACAACGCATCGAGCGGGTAATGCAGGTGTCGCTGGGGCGTGAGATGGATCGTCTGGAGCGATATATGGTGTTCCTGGCCTCGGTGGGTTCCACCGCCCCTTTCATCGGTCTGTTTGGCACCGTATGGGGAATCATGAACAGCTTCGAGGCCATCGGGCTCAGCAAGAACACAAGTCTTGCCGTGGTGGCGCCGGGCATTGCCGAAGCTCTGTTCGCTACTGCCTTGGGGCTGGTAGCAGCAATCCCCGCAGTGGTGGCCTATAACAAGATATCCAACGATCTCGGACGTTACGCCAACCGCCTTGAATCCTTCGCTGGTGAATTCAGCGCCGTATTGTCACGCCAGCTTGAGGAGACCCCCTGATATGACTTTCGGCCCGACAATGAAGTCCCAACCCGGCCTAGGCACACGGCGTGTCTTCCGGCCCATGTCGGAAATCAACGTCACACCCATGGTGGATGTGATGCTGGTGCTGTTGGTTGTCTTCATGGTGACGGCGCCCCTTTTGACCGTTGGGGTGCCGGTGGATCTTCCCAAGACCAAGGCCAAGGTTCTCAACGAGGCCGATGAACCCTTGGTAATTTCTCTCAACGCCGAGGGTAAGATTTTTCTCCAGGAAACGGAAACCGACCTCGAGGGGCTGGTGCCGCGCCTGCAGGCCATTACCGAGAACAAGGCCGACACCCGTATCTTCGTGCGTGGCGACAAGACCATCGCCTATGGCCGGGTCATGGCGCTCATGGGCCAGCTTACCAGCGCGGGTTTCAGCCGAGTCGCGCTGATCGCCGAGAATCCCTCGCCCGCACTCGCCCACAAAGGGGGGAAGGGCAAGAAAGGGAAGAAACGATAGGGCTATGATCCGCAGCGCATCCTATTCGGCACTTCTTCATGTGGTGGCCTTTCTGGTGGCTTGGTTCGGCCTGCNCGAACTGCGCCGCAACCTGCCCATGCTTGATGCGCCGATACCGGTGGAAATCGTTACCGTCGCCGAGATGACCAACGCGCCACCGCCGGAGCCCGAGCCGGAACCGGAAAAGCCCACACCGCCCCCGGAGCCGGAAAAACTTCCGCCCCCGCCACCAGAACCGCCCCCTATGCCGGAACCCGAGCTCGCGCCGGAACCAGAACCCGAGCCCGAGCCTATGCCCGAACCCGAACCGCCGAAGAAAGTCGTGCCGCCACCACCAAAACCAAAGCCGGCGCCGAAACCCTCCACCAAGCCGAAGCCGCCCAAAAAGAAGGCGAAGAAACCGCACGAGCCTGACCTCATGACCTCGGTTCTGAAAACCGTGGAAAAGCTGAAACAGAAAGCGCGGCCCGAACCCGAAAAGGAAGAAGAAAAACCGAAGAAGTACAAGATTCCCGAAAAGCTGAGGCAGTCGGCGCAACGGCCCTTTGACGAATCGGCGCCCATGACCATCAGCGAGTTGGATGCCGTAGCGCGGCAGTTCCTTAAATGCTGGAACGTGCCAGCGGGCGCCCGCGACGCTAAGAACCTGTTGGTGGAAATCTCCGTGCGCGCCAATCCCGACGGAACCATCCGTCAGGCGCAAATCCTCAACCAGGGCCGCATGCGCAGCGATCCTTTCTATCGCACGGCTGCGGAAAGCGCGCTGCGGGCGGTGCTCAACCCCATATGCAGCCCGCTGAAGCTGCCGCNGGAAAAATACGAACGCTGGAAGACCATGCGGCTCAAGTTCGATCCCAGAGCCATGTTTGGCGGAGAAAGATAACAGAGCCATGTTTGACGGGTAATTTCATGGCGCATAACGAGGACGTGACGATGAAGANGTGTAGCATGACGACGTTTTGCGGCATTCTTACGGGGGTCAGGCTTTCCATACGCAGCCTNGTTTTCCCTCTGGCAATGGCGGCCATGATCATATTGCGNACTCATCCGGCCGCAGCCGAACTGGTGATCGACATTACCAGAGGCAATATCGACCCCCTGCCCATTGCCGTTACCTCTTTTCTCGGAGAAGCATCGAGGGAAGCACAGATCGGCAAGGACATCTCCGCGGTGCTGTCGGCCGACCTCGAACGCTCTGGCCTGTTCCGGCCTATTCCTCACAAGGCATTCATCCAGACTGGGACTTCCCTTGCAGTGCGTCCCCGCTTCGGCGACTGGCGCATCATTAACGCCCAGGCCCTGGTACAGGGACGCATCGAGATTCAGGATAGCGGAAAACTACGTATCGAATTCCGTCTCTGGGACGTGTTCGCNGAGCAGCAGATGGCGGGCCAGGCCTATTTTACGGTGGCCAAGAACTGGCGCCGGGTGGCTCATATCATCGCTGACGTTATTTACAAACGGATGACCGGAGAGAGCGGTTATTTCGATACCCGNGTGGTTTATATCGCGGAAAGCGGNCCCGCCAACAAGCGCATCAAGCGGCTGGCCATCATGGACCAGGATGGTGCAAACCACCGTTTCCTCACCGACGGCCAGTATCTTGTTCTAACCCCGCGTTTTTCACCCACGGCGCAGGAAATAACTTACCTTTCCTATATAGGCAAAGAGCCGCGGGTGTATATTTTTAATCTCGACACAGGACGACAGGAGATCCTTGGAGATTTCCCCGGAATGACCTATGCCCCACGCTTTTCGCCAGACGGCAACNAGGTGGTCATGAGTATGGCCAAGGGAGGAAATTCGGAAATCTATGTCATGAATCTCGGCACCCGGGACTTGGATCGGCTGACCAATAATCCGGCTATCGACACCTCACCTTCTTATTCCCCGGATTCNAAGCGGATCACGTTCAATTCCGACCGCGGAGGCACCCNACAGATATANGTCATGGATGCCGACGGCGACGACATACNGCGCATCAGTTTCGGCAAGGGNCGNTACNCCACNCCGGTCTGGTCGCCGCGCGGCGATTACATCGCCTTTACNAGNTATNANGGGCNNNGAATTCTTCATCGGCATCATGCANCCCGACGGCAGCGGTGAACGCCAGCTGGCGCGGGGATTCCTGGTGGAAGGCCCGACCTGGGCACCCAATGGCCGGGTTCTGTCCTTCTTCAAACANGGCAAACGGGATAAGAAAGGCCGTGGCGGGGAAAGCCGGCTTCACGTGATCGATATTACCGGCCATAACGAACGGGAAATCGTGACCCCGCTGGACGCCTCCGATCCGGCTTGGTCTCCCTTAATCCCTTAAGATTCTGGCTTCATAAGTTGTTTTCGCCTCGGAAATTATTTCCTTTTTTGAGTAAAGGTTGTAATTTTTGCTTGAATCACTCAAGGTAAAGGCAAGATTCGGACTATGCGTCCGTAGTTATCTGTGCCCGAAAGCTGCTTTAAGAGGGGAGTCACACAATGCATTTCAGGATTTTAAGCTTATTTGCCGCGGTTCTTCTGGTCGCCGCCTGCCAGACCAAACCCACCACTACCGCAGTATCAGGGGGTGAAGGCGCCGGCGGGGTTAGTGCCCATAGCGGGGCGCAAGGCGACGTTGTCTCCGGTTCTGTTGGCATGGACCAACAGGTATGGCTATCGACGAATATCGGTGATCGCGTCAATTTTGCCTTAGATAAATACAACATTGACCAAGCGGCTGCTACACGCCTTGAGAGACAGGCCGTCTGGCTCAAGGAAAATCCCGAATTGACCGTCACCATCGAGGGGAATTGCGACGAGCGCGGCACCCGCGAATACAACCTCGGCCTTGGTGAGCGCCGGGCCAATGCCGTCAAGAATTACCTGGTAGCTCTGGGGGTAGATGCCTCACGCATTAGCACCCTTAGTTTTGGCAAGGAAAGTCCCATGGCTCTCGGTTCCAACGAAGACGCCTGGGCCCAGAACCGGAACGCCCAGACGGTTGTTTACTAGCAGCAGTTGACCCCTTTCGGGTTCGGTCAACGCCGGCGTTCCTTAGGACGCCGGCGTTTTCTTTTGGTTCCGCAGCCAGAGTCAAGGGGGGGAGGCGGAAGAAAGACATCCCCCCAGCCGCAGCGGTTCTATGCTCGTGGCGAGTCCCGTTTCATCGTCAAGTTCCACATAAACCGCGCACAGGGTCGCCTCGCCTTCCGCCGGGGTCAGGCGCTCACCGGGCACCTTTTTGACAAAACGGGCAATAGCCGCCTCCTTCTTCATACCGATAACCGAATCATAATCGCCGCACATGCCGAGATCGGTCTGATAGGCGGTACCGCCGGGAAGAATCCGGGCGTCGGCGGTGGGCACGTGGGAATGGGTGCCGAAGACCACCGAAACACGGCCGTCGAGGAAATTTCCCATAGCCGTTTTCTCCGATGTAGCTTCTCCGTGAATATCCACCAAGACCGCATCCACCGACTTTCCAAGGCGGTATTTGGCCAGTTCCGTTTCGGCGCAGGCAAACGGATCATCCAGCGCATCCATGAAGAGCCGGGTCATGAGGTGGAGCAGCAGCACCTTGCGTCCGTCACCCAGCGTAAATACTGCGCAACCGCGCCCCGGCGTGCCTTGCGGATAATTGTGAGGCCGCAGCAGGCAGGAGTCGCCGTCAATATAGGAGATAATCTCGCGCTGGCTCCAGACGTGGTTGCCGGTGGTGATGGCGTCGGTTCCGGCTTCGTAGAACTGTTTGCAGATCTTTTCGGTGATACCGAATCCCCGTGCCGCGTTCTCACCGTTGACGACCACGAAATCAAGACCCAGCCCGGAACGCAGCCGCGGCAGATGCTCGCATAACACAGTACGGCCAGAACGGCCCGCAACATCACCACAGCAGAGAATTCTCATGGATTTTCTCCCTGCGGCATTCTTACGTTTCCATCCGTGTTCCTAACTGGGGGACGTACAACACCGCTTTCCGTCACCACCAGGTCCAGGGACTGGTCCCCATCGTGGCGGGGCACATGGTCACATTGTTGTGCCCCATAGGCAACGCCCACGGCCACGGGTTTCTTTCCGTTCCCCGCCCGAAGGGCGGCCAGGGTGCGGTCGTAATAGCCGCCGCCATAACCCAGACGGTAGCCCTCTCCATCAAAGGCCAGCAACGGCACCAAAAGAAGTTCAGGAACCAGTTCCGGTGCGTCCTCACACGGCACGGGTATGGCAAAACCGGCCTCTTTCATTTCCAGCCCGGGATACCACTCCCGAAACAAAAGCGGCCTCGTCCGCCCCACCATTACCGGCAGACCGCAGGGATGGCCTTGTCCATGTAGATGGGTAAGTAGCGGCATGGCGTCTATTTCGCCGCGCACCGGCCAGTAACCGGAAACAGCCACCCCCGGAGACGGCGTAAAGGCGTCAAGAAAATGTTGCAGCAATACCCGGCCCGTGTCTTGCGACGCATCAGCCAGAGCCGCCTCATGAGCGCAGCTGCGAGATTCAAGCGCTTGTGCCCGCGCCTTTCGCTTGATGTCGTTTATGGACATAATTCGGGTGACAGGGTTCTAATAAAAATAGGGCGGGGCCACGCTGGCCGTATGGTCATGGACATCCTGTGAGCCTGCAATGCAGGTGGATGCCATATACCGGAACCACGGTTCCGGCAGGGACAGCTCCCAGGACGGAATTATTGGCCCGAGGGATGAAACAACCTAACGCGCCAGGCAGCGCCCGCCTTATGGAGATTTTAGGATTGCTCCAGATGCGAAGCAATAGCCTCAATACGCTCCGCAAGATGGTCGATCTCCTCGGCCGCCTCCTTCAGCTCCGCCAATTCGTCAGCCACCAGCAGACCGGCGAACACCAGCAGCCGGCTGTCGCCCACCTGTCCCATTTCACTCACCAGGTTCTGAATTTTATTATCGATACCAGCGGCAAGCTCGCGGATGCGATCCTCCTGTCCGTCTTTGCAGGTGATGGGGTAGTTCTGGCCGTTGATGGTGATGGAGAGATGACTCATCCCCGGGACTCCAGGACGCCCTTGATTTTCTGGATGGTGGAATCAAGACGCTCGGAAACGGCACGGGCGGTATCCTGCAAGGCCTCGCGCTCNGCCTTCAGAGAACTAAGCTTTCTGGCCTGGGCCGCCGTCAGAGCGCCATCATCCTGGGACAGGGCCTCAAGCCGGGACACAGCCTTATCAAGACGTTTTTTGGCCTTTTCCACACTGGTTTTTGCCATGGATTACGCCCCCGCTCCCTTGAACCTAGTCTGCTCTCCGGTGAAGATACGCTTCACTCATGGAGAGCGTCAACCGCATCCCCCTTCCAGGTAATGCCGGCGCGGAAAAAATGGTCATTTTTTGCTCTTTGATGGCCATGGTGGTTGACGCCGCCCATCGACAACGGCATCTTGCCCCCCCGCAAGAACACGGGTTACATAAACGCCGCATTATTTTTCCTTTCATTCCGGCCAAGCGGGAGAGTGTGGATGGCTGTTCGTCTCGCGATCAACGGATTTGGGCGTATCGGGCGCCTTGTACTGCGGGCTCTGCACGAGTCCGGACGTACGGACCTGGAGGTGGTCGCCGTTAACGACCTCGGACCGGTTGAAACCAACGCCCACCTGTTGAAATACGATTCCGCCCACGGCCCCCTGCCCGGAGATGTANCCGTCGGTGAAAACTCCATCGACCTTGGCTGCGGNCCCATAAAAGTCATTGCCGAACGCNACCCCGCGGGGCTGCCGTGGAAAGACCTGGACGTGGATATAGCCCTGGAATGCACGGGTCTGTTCAGCAAACGCGAACAGGCCGCCCAGCATATAGAGGCCGGTGCCAAGCGAGTGCTGGTTTCCGCCCCTGCCGACGGTGCCGATATCACCGTGGTCTACGGCGTCAATCACCACAAACTCGAAGATGCCCACACCGTGATCTCCAATGCNTCATGCACCACCAACTGCCTGGCCCCGGTGGCCTTTGTCCTCAACAACGCCATTGGCATCGAACGCGGATACATGACCACCATCCACGCCTATACTGGCGACCAAAAAATCGTCGACACCCTGCATTCGGATCTGCGCCGGGCGCGGGCTGCGGCCAATTCCATGATCCCCACTTCCACCGGTGCCGCCCGCGCCGTGGGGCTGGTGCTACCGGAACTCAAAGGCAAGCTCGACGGATCAGCCATCCGCGTACCCACCATCAACGTCTCGCTTGTGGACCTCACCTTCATCNCCGGACACGACACCAGCGTCGAGGAGATCAACGACGCCATTTCAAAGGCCGCCGGGGGCGAGCTTGACGGCATCCTCGGCATTTCGGACGCGCCCCTGGTGTCCATTGATTTCAATCATAACGCCAACAGTNCCANNTTCGATGTGACCCAGACCCAGGTTATCGAAGGCCGTTTCTGCCGGGTCTTGTCCTGGTATGACAACGAATGGGGTTTTTCCAACCGCATGCTGGATACCGCGGCGGCGCTGGGAAAACTGGGGTAGGAAAAAACCCGAAACAGGGGTCCACGGCAATTACTCGCTGGAGAGGCGTCTGACAACGGAGATACGCCATCTGGCATGAAACCCCGTGTTATCATCATCCACAGCCTGGATCACGCCCGTTCAGCGATAGCCGCCGCAATACAGTGCGGATTACCCGTCACCGTTGCCAGCGCGCCTTTCGCCGCCGCCTACGTGGGGGCCTCCTGGTTTCGAAAAGTGGTGGAGAAAGCCGTGGCCGAACAGGCCGGCCTGGCGCCGGGACAGGTTACCGCCGTTCTTGATTGCGGCGACGCACCAGGGCTCGCCCTGGGCGCCCTGCGGCAGGGAACGAGAATCATCCGCTATAGCGGTAGCGCCGCCAGCCGCGGAAAAATCACCGCCATCGCCACTGAACTTGGAGCGGAGGTGTGGCACGGAGAGATGGATTCCCTTGATTTGGGGGAGATAAACAATGCTATGGACTCCTGTCGTAAATGGCTGAAAGAACTAAACGTGGAAGAAAAAGGCCCCTAATATGAGCGCCTGCCAGATTTATCTCACAACGCCATCACAATTCGATCCTGTCCCCTTCGGCAAAACCCTTGCCGCCGCCCTTGACGTCGTGAAGGTGGCCTGTGTGCAGATGCGCCTGAAGGACGCGGAGGATGAGGCCATCCTCCGCGCCGCGGAGATACTGCGGCCTGTGTGCCATGACCGCGATGTAACGTTCCTTCTTAACGACAGGCCGGACCTTGCCAAGGAAACGGGATGCGACGGCGTCCATATTGGCCAGGATGACATGTCCTGCGCCGAGGCCCGCAACCTGATGGGGCCCGATGCCGTTATCGGCGTCTCCTGCCACGGTTCGCGTCATCTCGCCATTAACGCCGTGGAAGCCGGAGCCGATTACGCGGCTTTCGGCGCCTTTTTTCCCACCACCACCAAGAAAACCGAAGAAAATCCCACTCCGGAAATCCTGTCCTGGTGGCGTGACATCGGTAACGTGCCCGCCGTGGCCATCGGTGGCATCACCCCGGACAATGCGCCGCTCCTGATTGAGGCGGGGGCTGATTTCCTGGCCGTGATTTCCGCCGTGTGGAATCACGAACACGGACCTGTCAGCGCCCTCAAGAACTTCAACAGGGTCCTCGCGGAGACATCCGCCTGATAGCGAGGTTTTAGCCAGCCTCTCCTTCCCCGTCATCAACGGGCACCTAGAGCACATCCCCTATGTGCTACGCACAGGAACTGAGCATCACCAGCCGGTCGAAACCCCAAGACAACGCCAGCGCTCTGAGGCAAGCCTGTTTTAAGGGCTGCTATGAAATCCCTGTCTATGGAAACGTCCGTGCTTTAAAACCCCCGATGCAATTACCGATTGGCCTCGAAACGGCGGCGTTGCCTCCGCCGAGCCGGAGTGATAGTTTCTGCGCCGCATTTCTCCTGAAACAACTATTTTACCAACAAACCGTGGGTCTTCCCCATGAAAATTCAGGCTAATACTATCCGTCCCGGAAACGTCATCGAACACCAAGAGCGCCAATACACCGTTCTTAAGATCAATGTGTTCAAGGCGGGTAAGGGGGGCGCCTTCATCCAGGTGGAGATGCGCGACATCAAGTCCGGGCTCAAAACCAACGAGCGCTGGCGCACCAATGACAGTGTGGAAAAGCTGAATGTGGAAGAGCGGGCCTGCACCTTCCTTTTCGCCGACGGTGAGAGTCTCACCTTCATGGACGCCGAGACCTATGAGCAGATGATCCTGCCCCGGGATGTTCTGGGTGAATCGGCGGGTTTTCTCCAGGACAGCATGGAGGTGACGGTGGACTTTATCGAGGGTAAGCCCGTTGTAGTACAGCTCCCGCCAACCGTCACCATGACCGTTACCGAGGCCGACCCAGTGGTGAAGGGGCAGACGGCCTCTTCCTCGTACAAGCCGGCGGTTCTTGAAAACGGCATGCGCATCATGGTGCCACCCCACATCGCCGACGGCACCAGGGTGGTGGTCTACACCGAAGACGGCAGCTATGCCGANCGGGCCAAGGACTAAGGCGTTTTTCGCCGCCGCCTTCCCCGTGCCCGTTACATCACCCATCCTTACCGTCATGATCGCCGCCGCACGCAAGGCAGCGTGGAAGCTGGTGCGCGATTTCGGCGAGGTGGAACAGCTTCAGGTATCGCTGAAGGGTCCCGCCGATTTCGTCTCTCAGGCCGATATCCAGGCGGAAAAGACCCTGCACGCGGAACTGAGCCGGGCACGACCTGATTTCGGCTTTCTCATGGAAGAGGGCGGCGCCATTGCCGGCCAAGACCCGGATAACCGCTGGATCATAGACCCCCTGGACGGCACCATTAATTTCCTACACGGCCTGCCCCATTTCGCCATCTCCATTGCCCATGAAAGTGGCGGCGTATTGAACGCAGGGATTATTTACGACCCCGTTCGCGACGAAATGTTCCGGGGCGAACGGGGCAAAGGTGCCTTTCTCAATGATCGCAGACTGCGGGTTTCAGTGCGGCGGGCACTGGAAAATTCGGTTCTGGCAACCGGTATTCCTTGCCTTGGGCGCGACCCCCATCCCGCCTATCTCCATATGCTCGACGCGGTCATGGGTGCCTGTGTAGGCGTCCGCCGTTGCGGTTCGGCGGCTCTTGATCTCGCCTATGTGGCGGCGGGGCGCTATGAGGGTTTCTGGGAAATCGGATTAAAGCCCTGGGATCTGGCTGCGGGAATCCTCCTTGTNCGCGAGGCCGGAGGCATGGTCAGCGACNTGGAAGGCGGNGAAACCATGATGGAAAGCGGTGATATCCTCGCCACCAATGATCTTCTCGACCAGCCCATCGCCCGCCTTCTNCGCGACGCTATTGGTAAAAAAGAGAATCCGGGCAGGANCTGAAAGCCCTGACTNGCTCTAACCTGTTGTCCCATCACCATTCCTTGGGCTATGGTCTCGGCATTGAAAAACCGGTGGGGTTCCGTAGGGCATAGTTCTGACACATTCCTGTCTTTCAATACGCGAAGACGATAATGAGTCGGCATCGCCGTGGGACGGAAGATGCGACGGGGAGCGCGTGCGGAGGGTGACAATCACATGCAGAATTTCGGTCCTTTAGCGTGGCAACGGGGAACCGGACGCCTTCTGCGTCCGTGCCTTCCCGCCTTTCTTGCGGCTGTTCTGCTGCTGTCTTCCGGTTTCGCGCTGGCCTTGGACACGGTTGTAGTAGGCAGAAGTAGCATGCCTGAGGTGGAAATCGACCTCGACGCCATCGAATTTCCCACAAGCCGTATGGAAGGCCCCGTTTCCTTTGGAACATTCCGAAGCAAGGGTCTGCTCATGCCCGGATCAAAGGTCGCCCCCGGGGAGCGCATTGTCCTGACTCCGCCAGAATCACAACCCGCAGCCAAGGCGCGCAGACCCATACCGCCACGTACAAAACAGACCAAGGCCGGTGCGTCCAAGTTCAAACTGAACATTCCCGAGACGCCAGGCGCCAAGCCGGCCATTCCTAAACCACTCAAAGCAAAGCTATCGGCGCCGGCAAACGCAAAACAACCGCCCGCTGCCGCGCCCACCGAAATGGCCACCAAGCCACCGGAACCGCCACCTATGCCTGAGCCCACCGTGAAGGTAGAGCCAAAGAAGGCAAGGGCCGCGGCAAAGCCGAAGAAAGAACCTCAACTCGTGGTCAAGCCCGAAGAGAAGGCCATGCCGGAACCCCCGGCTGCGCCACCGCTACCAGCCGAGGTAGAGATACCACCGGACTTGCCGGACTTGCCGGACCTGCCGCCACCACCACCGGCGGCCAGCCTTGAGCTTCCGCCACTGCTCGAGGAAATAGTGGAAGAGGCCGCCGCCGATCTACCGCCGGCGCCGCCCGTGGAGGAACAGGCGAAATCCGGGGATGCCACAGATGCTACGGAGCCGGTTCCCATGCGTGAGACCGTTCTGCCGCAACCCCAGGAAACCGCCGCGCCTGAGGAATCCAAACAGGTCGCCGCCCTGTCCCCACCGGCCACGGCGGTGCCTGCAACGAGGCCCATGACCGTACTTTTTTCTCTGGGATCGGCCGCTCTTAACGCCGAAGCCTTGGAACGCATCGACGCCGTCCACGAAAAAATGGAAGCAGACCAGTTCCTGCGGCTGCAACTGGCGGCCTACGCCACCAGCACCGATGACAATCCCAGCCGGACCCGGCGGCTATCCCTGTCGCGGGCGCTGGCCGTTCGTTCCTACCTCGTGGAAAAGGGCGTGAAAAGCACCCGCATGGATGTCCGCGCGCTGGGCAACAAGTTCGAGAAGGCACCTGGTGACCGCGTGGACCTCGTCCTTCTTCCGTAAACCGGGGTGGCCCTATTCTCAAAAAGACCGGCCCCCTAATTCCGGACCCGTTCCAGTATGAGCCGCCCCAAGCGTTTTTTCACCCGTATGATCCTGTTCCTGGCGGCCGTGGTTGTCGGGATTATCTTTCTTTTTCCCATGCTCAGAGACGCGTTTTTCGCCAATCCGGCACTCAACGGCATGATTCTAAGCGTGCTGGTCATCGGCATCGTTTTCATCTTCCGCATGGTGCTGATGCTTAATCCGGAAGTGGCGTGGATTGAGAACTATCGCCGGGGGTCGCTTTCCGCGCATTCCCCGCGCCTGCTCAGCCCGGTAGCCACCATGATCGGCGACAAGCACAGAAAACTCAGCCTTTCCGCCATCTCCCTGCGTTCCCTGCTCGACAGCATCAGCGCCCGCCTTGACGAAGCGCGGGATATCTCGCGCTATCTCATCGGTTTGCTGATCTTCCTCGGCCTGCTCGGCACCTTTTGGGGGTTGCTGGAGACCGTGGCTTCGGTGGGCGGGGTCATCGCCAGCCTGGAAATGCCGTCAGCAGAGCTGGGCACCGCCTTCCGCGAACTGCAATCTGGGCTTGAAGCGCCCTTATCCGGCATGGGGACGGCGTTCAGTTCTTCCCTGTTCGGGCTGGCTGGATCCCTGGTTCTAGGGTTCCTCGACCTCCAGGCGGGGCAGGCTCAAAATCGATTTTATAACGAGCTTGAGGAATGGCTGGCAAGCCAGACCCGTCTTTCCAGCGGTGGCGGCGTGGTGGAGGGCGATCAATCGGTGCCGGCCTATATCCAGGCCCTTCTCGAACAGACCGCCGACAATCTTGAGAACCTNCAGCNGGTCATGTCACGGAGCGAGGAAAGACAGGTTTCGTCCGCNGCCAACTTCGTGACTCTTAATGAAAGGCTGGGCTCGCTCACCGACCAGATGCGGGCTGAACAAGCTTTCATGGTGAAGCTGGCTGAAAATCAGCTCGAATTAAAGCCGATCCTTGCCAAACTCACGGAAACGGCAAGTGAGGGGAATTTCGGCATAGACGAGGCCACCCGNACCCATATCCGCAACCTTGATGTCCATATCGCCCAGCTTCTCGAAGACATACCTTCGGGGCGGGACCAGCTGGTGCAGGAACTGCGCAACGAGATCAAGCTGCTGGCCCGCACCGTCGCCGCCCTTTCNNATTCCACGTCCTCCAACTGACGGCGGGGCCGCCGGACGCTCATGACCCTTACCGCCTCCAGCCGCCGTTCCCGATCCCCGGTCAATATCTGGCCGGGATTCGTGGATGCTTTGGCGGCATTGTTGATTATCGTCATCTTCCTCCTAATGGTGTTCGTGCTCTCCCAGTTCTACCTTCAGAACACCCTGTCAGGCCGCGAGAAGGCGCTGGACAGCCTGACCCAGCAGGTGAGTGAACTAGCCGAACTGCTGTCCCTGGAACGTCAGGCCAATGCCGATCTCAACCTCAGCATCGAACAACTCTCCNCCCAGTTGCAAAGCAGCCTCGGTGAGAAAGACCGTATGGAAACCACCATCGGCGAACTTACTTCGGCCCTGCGGGAGAGCAAACAATCCGTCACCTCCCTCACAGGCGACTTGGAAGGCACTAACCAGCAGATGGCGTCCCTCCAGGAAAGACTGATCGAGGAACAACAGCACAACGCCGAAGCCCTGGCGGATATGGAATCCCGCCACCGAGAGAGCAAATCGATGCTGGCACAGGAACGGGAACTGACCAGGAAACAGCGCGACGCTCTCGANCTCCTCAACCAGCAGATCGCCGCCATGCGCAGCCAGTTGNTGGCCCTCAACGAAGCCCTTGAGGCCGCTGAAAAAAAGGATGAGGAGAACCAGGTCAAGATTTCNAACCTCGGCAAGCGCCTCAACGTGGCCCTGGCCGGAAAGGTCCAGGAACTGGCGAAATACCGCTCAGAATTCTTCGGAAGGCTGCGCGAGGTCTTGGGNGAGCGCAAGGACATCCGCGTGGTTGGCGACCGTTTCGTGTTCCAGTCCGAGGTCCTGTTCGATTCCGGCTCCGACGCCTTAGGGCTNGAAGGACAGGTACAGCTTGACCGGCTCGCNGAAACCCTTCTCGAGATCGCCGNCACCATTCCCGAGGGCCTGGACTGGATTCTGCGTATCGACGGGCATACCGATCTGGTTCCCATCAGCAACGAGAGGTTCCGCTCCAACTGGGAGCTCTCAGCGGCGCGNGCNATTTCTGTGGTTAAATTCCTGGTANAGGNGGGGATTCCGGCCAACCGGCTGGCGGCCACCGGATTCGGCGAGTTCTCACCGCTGGACCCGCAAAAGGACGAGATCGCCTTCCGCCGCAACCGCCGCATCGAGATCAAGCTAACGCAGCATTAAGCCGGCGTCAGGAGCCGGTGTCCCTCACGATCCGGAGACCGTTGCCGACGGCCGCGGCGTCCTCGAACTGGAGCGCCGCCAGCCGGGCATAGAGGCCGCCACGGGCCACTAGTTCCTCATGGGTGCCGGTGGCGACGATACGCCCCTGATCAAGGACCACGATACGGTCGGCCTTCAGCACCGTGGCCAGGCNGTGGGCGATAATCAGGGTNGTNCGGTCGGCCGTGAGCCTGTCCATGGCGTNCTGCACCAGGCGCTCGTTTTCGGCATCGAGCGCGCTGGTTGCCTCATCGAGAAGAAGCACCGAGGGATTGCGCAGGATCGCCCTAGCGATAGCCAGGCGCTGGCGTTCGCCGCCCGACAGCAGCACCCCCCGTTCGCCGAGATAACTGTCCATGCCGGCAGGCAGGCGCGAGACGAATTCCGCCGCCGCCGCCGCCGCCACCGCCGCCNGCACCTCGTCATCAGAGGCCTGCACGTTGCCGTAACGCACGTTCTCCCAGACACTGGCNGCAAAGATCACGGGCTCCTGAGGCACAAGGCCGATACGCCGCCGCAGCGCTGCCATATCGGCGTCGCGCAGGTCCACCCCGTCGAGAGTAATCGTGCCTTNCTGGGGNTCGTAGAAGCGCAGCAAAAGCTGGAATATCGTGGATTTTCCGGCCCCCGATGGCCCCACAAAAGCCACTTTCTCGCCCGGCACCACCTCAAGGTCAAACCCTTCGATCGCCGCCACCTCGGGACCGGTGGGATAGGAAAAATCGACGCCNGAAAAGGCCACCGCGCCCTTCGCCGGTTCCGGCAGAGGCTGGGGCCGGGCCGGCGGCATCACNTCGGGCTGGGTGTCGAGAAGCTCGAACAATCTTTCCGTGGCGCCGATAGCGCGCTGTACGTCGCCCACCACNTCGCTCAACGCCCCNACCGCACCTGCCACCACCACGGCATAAAAAACGAAGGCGGAAAGNTCACCNGCGCTGATCTCGCCCGCCACCACCTCTTTACCGCCAAGCCAGAGAATCACNCCGATGGCGCCGAATACAAAAAGGATGACCAGACCCGTGAGCCAGGCCCGTGCCCGGATGCGACGGATGGAGGTGGCAAAGGCCTCTTCCACACGCTCGCCGAAACGNCTGCGGTCTAGGGCTTCATGGCCGAAGGCCTGAACCGTGCGGATGGCGTCCAGGCTTTCATCCACATGAACGCCCACATCGGCGATGCGCTCCTGGGTGTCGCGGGAAAGTGCCCTAACCCGCCGCCCGAAGACGACTATGGGCAACACCACCAACGGCACCACCATCAGCACCATGCCGGTAAGCACCGGGCTGGTAACAACCAGCATCACCAAGCCGCCNACCAAAAGCAGGACATTGCGCACCGCCATGGAGCCGCTGGACCCCACCACGACCTGGATCAGGGTGGTATCNGTGGTGAGCCGAGAAAGNATCTCCCCCACGCGGGTGATCTCAAAGAAACTGGGGGAAAGAGACAGCACGTGGTCATAGACGGCGCGGCGGAGATCGGCCACCACGCGCTCACCGATCCATGAAATAAGGAAGAAGCGGCTGGCCGATGCAATAGCCAGAACCACGATGATGACGAGCAACCCGATCAAAGCATGGTCAAGAAGCGCCGTATCGCCGCTGTTGAAGCCCTCATCCACAAGCTGGCGCAACCCCTGGCCCAGCACCAGGACCGTCCCCGCAGCCACAGTAAGGGCGACGAGGGCGCCTGCCAGCTGTACGTTATAGGGATGCAGGAACCGCAGCAGGCGCGCAAGAGGGCGGATATTCTTTCCCATAGGACGAGGTTCCTCCCGCCTTCCCACCGTCGCGGCGTTATTTTCTCCGGAAGAACCGGACATGCTATGCCACCCCCAGCGTTGGCACGCCCAGATCAAGTTCCCGGCCCAGCGCGGCGCCGAGTTCACTGCCCAGAACAGCCTTCAGAATCACGGCCTCCCCGTCTGTCACAGTGCGGGCGTCCACCCAGCCCCCGGCGGTGTCGTCGTAGCCGAAATGACGGGTGCCGGAAACCGGCGAGGACATCCATATCTGGCGATTGGGCGCGTGTTTGTTGATCACGTAATGGCTACCATTCTCCAGTTCAATGGTTAAAATCCCCTCATCCAGATCCACCTCAAGCTCGTCCCCCGCAGCGCTGTCGATGGTCTCGAACAGGTGCGTCAGAGTCGCGTCGGCAAGGATGGCAAAGCGGTTTTCGTCCATCATGGGAAAAAAGGCGTGCAAAGGGGGGGGACAAAGGATACGCGCATCCCTATATCACCTTCCTCCNGCCAGCAAAAGGAGGACTTGCGGGCACGGAAAAGCTCGGCTATAAACCCGGCCTCCGGCGNCCCCGTGCCGCAACGGGATNTTTNCACCACAGAGACTTGACAAGACTTGAGAGGAACCGGGCCATGAAAAAGGACATTCATCCCGATTATCACGAAATTACCGTGGTCATGACCGACGGTGCCACCTTCAAGACCCGCTCCACCCTAGGCAAGGAAGGGGAAACCCTCAAGCTCGACATCGACCCCAAGACCCACCCGGCCTGGACCGGCGGCGCTCAGCATCTTGTGGACAGCGGCGGCCAGTTGGCCCGCTTCAACAAGCGCTTCAAGGGGATGGGTGTCTAGCCTTTCCGCCCTTTTTGCCATTTCCGCAGTACCGCGTTCTCGCCATCCCGTTTATCGCAGGGCCCAGATTTTCTTCACTCACCGCCGTTTGGGATTTCTTCCGGAAACCCCCGGAAAGCCTGTGTCACACTTAGAGCACTATCCGAATAGTCATGCGGCACGCGCTCATCCCGAATTTATGAAATTTTTCGAAATAAAAAATATAAACAGTAAATAATAATTCTAAAAAAATGGAAAAAAGCCGCCATGGATGATGGCCCAAGTTAAAGGGGGAGAGTATTTATGAGTGCCAGCAGATTACTCGGGGAGGGGAGGGCACTGTAATACCGACTACATCTTAAAAACCATGTGTTGATATTTGATTAAGGAAAATCCAGTTTTTAAGAAAACGTTACAAAGCAGAAATGAATTCTTTGTTACGTCTGCTGTTACTTCTTGAACACGCTTTCCGCGCCTTCACGCATTTTTTGCTTGGCTGCAATCATCTCGCGCGCACGGGCGATTTCGGCTTCCATCCGGGCGATATACTCCGTCAGCTCCTCCACCGACAGGTTGTCCATTTTGCTGGGAACAAACTCCTGGTCCGGCGTGTGGAGCGGAAGGTCGTCCTCTTCTCCCATAATTTGGGTCTCCTCGATGCCTTTGCCTGGCGACTCCGGCCTTGCCAGGGAGCATGATTAATACTAGAGCACTACCCGACCGAATAGAACTATTTGACCAGATTTTACCCCATAGCCGTGCAGTGACTTTCCATTACCTCTTTGCCGCCGCTTTTTCCCACTGGCCGACGGATGCGTTTATGACCCCAAAAACTCCCGAGATTCCAGCCACCATGACGGCCATCGAAATCCTTGAGCCCGGCGGCCCGGAAATGCTGGCGCCGGCCACCCGCCCGGTGGATATGCCNGGCAAGGGCGAGGTTCTGGTGAAAGTGGCGGCGGCGGGGATCAACCGGCCCGATGTCATGCAACGCCAGGGCGTTTACCCAGCGCCCAAGGGTGTCACCGATATTCCCGGCCTTGAGGTCTCCGGCACCATCGCCACCATCGGTGGGGACGGCACCGACTGGAAACCTGGCGATGCGGTATGCGCGCTGGTTTCCGGGGGCGGCTATGCCGAATACTGCCTTGCCCCGGCGGCGCAATGCCTGCCCGTTCCCAAGGGCCTTGATATGATACAGGCTGCGGCCCTACCCGAGACCTTCTTCGCCGTCTGGGCCAATATCGTGGACCGGACCCATCTTCAGGAAGGGGAAACCCTGCTCATCCATGGCGGCACAAGCGGCATTGGCACCACTGCTATCCAGATCGGCCGCTTGCTCGGCGCCCGGGTCTTCGTCACCGCCGGAACCCCCGAAAAATGCGCTGCTTGTGAGGAACTCGGCGCAGAGAAAGCCGTCAATTATCGCGAAGAAGACTTCGTGGACGTGCTCAAGGAAGCCACCGGCGGCAAGGGCGTTGATGTGATCCTCGACATGGTGGGCGGGGATTATCTTCCACGTAATATAAGTCTTCTGGCCGCCGACGGCAGGCTAGTCAATATCGCCTATCAAAAAGGCTCCAGGGCGGAGATAAACTTTCTTCCCGTCATGCTGAAACGGCTCACCATTACCGGTTCGACCCTGCGTATCCGCCCTGTGGAGATCAAAGGCGCCATCGCCGGGGCCTTGAAAGAGCGGGTCTGGCCCCATATAGAAAGCGGGGACATGGCGCCGGTGATCCACGCCACTTTTCCCTTGAAACGGGCCGACGAGGCCCATCGCCTGATGGAAAGCGGGGCGCATATGGGTAAAATCATTCTTGAGGTCTAGAGCAAGTCAGGGCTGACAGGTATTGCCGAAACTCCGCCTGGGTTACTCCCCGAAAAAGGATGCACTTACACTGCTGTTTGCGGTAAAACCCTTGTCCGCGCCTCATGACGGGTAGCCAAGCAAAAATTGAGGACACTTCATGCCATCGCTCCTGATGCCCAAAGCGACCGCCGTCTGGCTGGTGGACAACACCACCCTCACCTTCGACCAGATCGCCAAACTCTGCCAACTGCACTCTCTGGAAATCCAGGCCATTGCCGATGGTGAGGTGTCGAGCGGGATCATAGGGCTCGACCCAATCTCCAATGGCCAGCTTACCCGCGAGGAAATCGTTCGTTGCGAAGGCGATCCCACTGCCGAAGTGGAACTGATCAAACCCTATATTCCCGTTCCCGAGGCCAAGCCCAAGGGCGCGCGTTATACGCCCATTTCCAAACGCAACGACAAGCCCGACGCCATTGCCTGGCTGCTCAAGAATCAGGAAGACCTCAGCGACGCCCAGATCGGCCGCCTGGTGGGCACCACAAAACCCACCATCAACGCCGTGCGCGACCGCACCCACTGGAACTCGTCCAACCTCAGGCCCCGTCATCCCGTGGAGCTGGGACTGTGCACCCGCACGGACATCGACGCGGAAATCGCCAAGGCACGGAAGAGAACAGCCAAGAAGACGAAGAAGAGCGCCGCCGCTCAGGCCCGCCCCGCCGCCGAAGCGCCTGGGGCCAAGACGCTGGATTCGCAGCTCCCGTCCACAGAGGATGTGGCCGCGGCGCCCGCAGAAAGTGAACCACCGGCACCCGCTCATGAGGAGCCGGCACGGGAAGAACCGGCGCCCGAAGACGTCTCCTTGCCTTCCGAAACTCCAACCGACACGCCTTCTGATTCTGGGGAAGGCACACCGGAGGCGGAATCTTCTCCGGATATGGCCCCGGACGGGGAAACCTCTAGAATCCCCGAGGAGACGCCGGAAGAACCGCCACGGGACGACCTCGCGGGTCCGCGGTAAAACTCCTTAACTCCTCAAGCCAGGCATAAAAAAACCGGCGCGCCCTTCCAGCGCACCGGTTTTTTTTGGTGAAAATCTAATAATACGCCACCGTTTTTTCTCTAGTGTTTTCTCTCTGGGGTTTCCCTGCCCAGGAGGCGGCCCACCGGAAAACTATCAGTGCGCGGTACAGCGGGTAATTTCGTCCTTAACCCGAAGTTTCTGGCGCTTTAAATCGTGTAAGTGGATATCGTCGGGATGCGGGCGACCATTTTCTTCCTCTATTGCGGCTTCCAGTTCCAAATGCTTAGCCCGCAGTTGTGCAACGTGATCCTCGATCCCCATCGGCATTCTCCCCAGGATATTTTGACCCATACGCTACACTTGTATGTTAGGCACCGCCGCCGCATTTTTCCAGTGGCATATGATAAAAAATGACATTTGCGCTAAATGTCTCTTTATCCCTGGCCCTCACACGGGAAAAGAGGGACGTAAAAAAACCTAATATCAATGCGTTTTCACCCACAATACTGCTACAATGGGTTAGAGCGGTTCAGAATTGATAGGAATCATTTGACCGGGATGATTTTGTCCCGCGGCGAAGAGCGCTTTTAAAATGCGATGCCTGCGCATCGGATGAGGAAAGTAACGACGCCGTGGGGCAAATGAATCCGGCCGCAGGTGGGGCAAATCGGCCCCTCGGAAGTGGTACGGCAAGCCATGGACGACCAAGAGAAGCTGAATCA
>NZAO01000019.1 GCA_002686135.1 Rhodospirillaceae bacterium | reverse complement strand
CATCGAGGGACCGCACCCCGACGACCTTTTCTGGATCGACGGCATATCTCAACAGGCCGTGATGTTCGGCCTGCCCGAAGCCCGTGCGTTCACTCCTGACCGCTGGCTGGAAGACGGCGACACGGTCTTCGTGGGCAAGACCAGCTTCCAGGTCCTTCATTGTCCAGGCCACACCCCGGGGCATGTGGTGTTCTTCGAGGAATCGAGTCGGCTTGCCCTGGTAGGCGACGTGCTGTTCAAGGGCTCCATCGGCCGCACCGATTTCCCCAAGGGCGATCACGCAACGCTGATCCGTTCCATCCGCGAAAACCTCTGGCCGCTGGGCGACGATGTCACCTTCATTCCCGGCCACGGACCCAATTCCACCTTTGGCGAGGAACGTAGGAGCAATCCCTTCGTCGCCGATTAGGGCTTCTGGATGGATTGCAGATAATGGGTCAGCACCAGAATTCGGGTACTGGTGGAGCGGCGCTCAGACATTCTCCCCGGCGATCCCCTCGCCCTCGATGCGCTGGGCGGCCACGCGCATGACCTCTTCGTGAAGGTCGGGATGCTGGGCAAGAAGCAGGTTGAAATCCTCGGCATCGAGAACCAGAAACTGGCAACTGCTCTTTGCCGTTACCGTAACCATGCGCGGTTTTTTGTAAAGAATCCCCAACTCGCCGAAATATTCCCCCCGTTCCAGAACTACCGGGCCTGAATCCAGACCCACCTCCACCTGTCCCACAAGAATAAAGAACAGGCTGTCCTCCTTATCGCCTTTGCGAATGACGGTCTCGCCTGGCATCGCTGTCTGCAAGCGCAGCAGTTCCGCAATTTCCGAGATTTCGATCGCGGTGAGGCGGGAGAACAGTGGCACCCGCGCCACCAAGTTCCAGGTAACGGTGAAATCGCGGCGCTTGACTTCCTGAGCAAAGCCCGACGCCAGGATGGCCGCCGGCAAGGCGAACATTCCCAGCCCAAGCAGGGTCACGAAGGCCCCGACCATCTTGCCCAGGGTCGTGATCGGCACCACGTCGCCATAGCCTACCGTGGTCAGGGTGGCCATCCCCCACCACATGGCGTGGGGGATGCTGCCGAAAGCCTCGGGCTGGGCGTCTTTTTCCAGGAAGAACATGACGCCAGACAACAGAACCAGGATGCTCATCATGATGGTGATGGCGGCGAACAAGGGCTTGCTTTCTTTGCGGAAAACGTTGCCCAGGGTCTCGATGGCTCCGGAATAGCGGGTCAGTTTGAGGATTCGCAAAAGACGAAAGACCCGGAGAAACCGCAGGTCCACATCGATGAAAACGGAGAAATAAAACGGCAGGAAGGCCAGAAGGTCGATCACCGCCAGGGGCGAGACCGCGTATTTCAGTCGTCCCGTCACGGGGTGGATATAGCGTCTGCGCGGGTCTTCCACGCAGGACCAGATTCGCAACCCGTATTCCACGGTGAAGACAGCCACGGAAAAAACTTCGAAGGCGTAGAAAAACGCCTCGTAACGGGCAGCATGGGACTCCACGGTCTCGGTCACCACCACCACCACGTTGGTGAGGATGAGTCCCATCATGAAGATGTCGAAGCCGCGCGAAAGAAGGGTTTCCTTGGCCCCGGCCTCGACAATCTCGAACACGCGGTTGCGGATCATGGGCATCAGCTTAGCGCAATGCCGCCGGTCATGGAACTGTGGCCAGTTGTGCTGGTGGGGTGGAGAAATCCCCCTCTCANAAACCGTAGGTAAGGCCCGCCGAAATCCCGTAGCGGAAGGTATCGAAATCGTTGAGTGGCATCGTCAGGGGAGTTGACGTGTTGACCCCGTTGGTAATATCCCCGTCGCCTTGCAGATTCCAGTAGCGGAAACCAAGAGCCATTTCCAAGTTCTGCGTCAAGTCGTAGGCCAGCCCAACCTCTCCCTGGAGGCCCAAACCAGAGCCGTCCATGATGACATTCGGGGCCGGCCCAAGGCTATCGGCGGCTGTCCGCAGAAGATGGCTATCCTCATTGTGCATGTCAGCATGGGGAATGAAGGCTACATCGGCAGTCAAACTCAGCCTGTCGTTCAGCGATAACTCCGCCAGCGCACCGAGTCGGAAGGAGTGCCATTCCACCTTGTTGTTGATCACCTGGATAGCTGTGCTGACCGTCTGTCCCCTGGTTACCAATGGGTTGGTCAGCCATTGATAGGCGCCATAGCCCTCATATTCCTCAGTCCAGTAATTGTACCCCATGAACAGAGCGAGAGACCCCCGTCCTTTTCCGAAGGTTAGCATCTCGCGACCCACGTCGGCGGTGAAATAGAACAGGTCAGTGCCGGGTATCACGCTGTCGGTCGAGGAAAAAAGAACCTGCCCGACGAACCAGTCCTCGTCACGGAGATTGCCATCGCCACTATCGACGTCAAACCCGACATTGCCGCGGACGAAGTATTCCGGAAAACCTAATCCCCGAAGCGACACCCGACCGTTGAACTCGAGCGCCAGCGTGTCAACCTCCTCGTAGGTGAGCTCCGAGGTTGGGTTGCCAACTAGCGGGTTCACACCCGAACCGTCGTGATTCCAATCCGTCTGGCCGGTGGTATAGACCAGGCCCATGCCCAATTCATAATCGGCGGCCTTGCGGTACCACACCTGCGCATCATCCTGGGCCACGTTTTGGCCCTTGGCATACGTGGGGCCTGGGTCGTGGGAGGAGGCATGCCCCTGCTCGGCGGCCTTTTCCGGAAAAAGGGGCGCCGTCACGTCGGCGGGGGGGTATGATCTCATGGCGCCGCTGGGCGTTGCCGCATAATCGCTGGGCGTGGGGGTCAATAGTCGTGTGGAAGCACCATAGGCCAGAAGCTTGGCCTGGTAGGCGGACAGGGCGTCGGGAAAGGCCTCTAGGGAGAAAATCTCCACCGGCGACGACATGCCGCCAACGGGGAAGGAATTCAGGCGTATGGTGTCGCCGGAGATAAATTCGTCAAGGATGTCGAGCGCTTCCGCCCCGCGCCAATTCGCCCTGCCATTGATGTCGAGTTGCGCCAGATGGTCCGAATTGTCATCCACCCGCAGACTCACCTGGTCCCTAGGCTCACCGCCGGGAAACGCCCAGATCACGAGACCGTCTTTTTCCTCGGCCAGACTGATCATACCCCGCCTGCCAGTGGTGTTGAGAGCCGGCGGTGGCGCGCTCAGGGAACAGAAATTCTCACTTGAAAAGGGATCACGCCAACAGCTTACCGACCACTCCCCGAAGGTGTGGAAATAGAGCACAAAAGCCGCCCGCGCAGCCATGGGCGCCAGAAGGACGGTCGCAAGAAACAGGCAGGGGAGCAAAACGCGTTTCATAGAAGTAAACCATGCGCCTTTGAGTCCCATCAGTCAATTTGTCGGCGGTTCCGTGGTTCCCCCGATCCATCTCCCTCAAGGAAATCTTCCATAAGGCGCGTTTACCTTCTTGTAATCTGTCTCAGCCCCCCAGATGATAAGCCACAAGAGTCCCGTTCAGCATCATGGGGATCACCGCCAGGTTTTCCCGGGGAAGAAATTCAAGGTCGGCGCTGCCCTGGTCCAGCCCCAGAAGAAGCGTGGCCTCGCCCCCGGATGAAATACGGTAGAGCTTCCCCGCCATCCAGTCGGTAGTAAGATAATGGCCGAAGACGTCGGCCTCCACCCCGTCGAGATTGCCGATGGGTTCACCACTTCCCAGCGAGGATAGGCTCTTATCGGCAATGGAAACCGTCTTGAGGTGGCCCGGCGTGTCGGTGGCGAACCCCTCCGTCATCACCCCCCAGGCCGCCACCACAAGGCGCGAGGGCTCGGCCAGAAGCCCGTTGGGCGCTTCCAGTTCCGGCGATTTCAGCCACAGGCCGAGATCCCCGTCTTCAAGGCGATAGATGGCGTCATCCATCGTGTCCGAAACATAGACCCGGCCCNTGGCGTCAATGGCCACATCGTTGAGAAACCGCGCCCCCGGNGCGGCAAACCGGGTGATGGACCGGTCGCNCAGNTTAATGGCCAGAAGCTCGTCAATATCNGCTACCAGAAGCGTATCATCNGCCACCGCCATGCCCTTGGGCGCGTTCAGGCCNTCCAGCCATTTGCGNTCCAACAGCACACCGGNATTGGTTACCGTGGAGATNTAGCCGTTGCCGTCTTTTTCGACTGGATTGCCNTTGATGTTGGAAACATAGAAAACTTCCATTGCGGGATTGTAGGCCACCGATTNAGGCGCCTCGAAACCTCCCAGACGCCAGGCTTCGGTGACAATGGGCACGCCGCCCCCGGCATCGCCGCCATCACAGCCGCCAAGTAAGGAAAAACAGGTGAAAAAAGGGAGAAAAAAGCGGAACTTGTTTGACATGGCGGAGATATCATCTCCTTAAATGAATAGGTTTCGCGAGAACCTAACCCATCATTCCCGCCGAGACGAGCCATGAACGAAAAAGGTTTGGAAATTTTTGAAACTGTCGAGGCCTTCAAGGGCTATTTCCGGATCATCAAATACCGCCTACGCCACCAGCTATTCGCCGGGGGGTGGAGCCGCGAAATCACCCGCGAGGTCTTCGAGCGGGGCCATGCCGCCGCTCTCCTGCCCTATGACCCCGTGCTCGATACGGTGGTGCTGATCGAACAGTTCCGCATCGGCGCCCATGTGGCAGGACACGATCCGTGGCTGATCGAAATCGTCGCCGGCATTATCGAGGAAGGCGAAAGCCCGGAAGACGTGGTGCGTCGTGAAACCGTGGAAGAGGCGGGCTGCAAGGTGAACGACCTCATTCACATCAGCACCTATCTGCCCAGCGCCGGCGGCACTTCCGAGACCGTGAGCCTGTTTTGCGGACGGGTTAACGCCGCCGACGTCGGCGGCATCCACGGCTGCGACGATGAGGATGAGGATATCCGCGTCATGACCCTGCCCTTCGCCAAGGCCTTGGCCATGACCGAATCGGGCGAGATCGCCAACTCCGCGGCGCTCATTTCCCTGCAGTGGTTGGCGCTGAACCGTGACCGCCTACGCCAAGAATGGCGCTAAAGCCCCTAAGGGCTGTAGACGCCGCCCGCGCCAGGCCTAAACGCGGGTTGCTGGCAAAACAGCGGCGAAAAGTTCCCGCGTGTAAGGGTGGTCTGCTCTTCCCTTGCGCAGCGCCGCTTTGGTCAGTTCCTCCACTATCTCGCCTTGCTTCATCACCGCCACCCGGTCGCACATATGGGCCACCACCGCCAGATCGTGACTCACCAGTATGTAGGAAAGCTCCTGTTCCCGGCGCAGCCGGGCGAGAAGGTTAAGGATTTCCGCCTGCACCGAAACGTCCAGGGCTGAGGTCGGTTCGTCGAGAAAGAGCAGGCGCGGTGACAGCATCAGGGCCCGGGCAATGGCCACGCGCTGGCGCTGGCCTCCGGAAAGCTGATGGGGATAGGCGAAGCGGAATTCAGGCCGCAGCCCCACATCTTTGAGCGCCTTATCCATACGCGCCGGCCTATTTCCCACGCCATGAACCGCTAGCGGTTCGCCCAGCACCCGGTCCACCGTGTAATGGGGATTGAGAGACCCGTATGGATCCTGAAATACCATCTGAATAATTCTAGATAATTGATTGTTACTAAACGATTTAATTGATTTTCCATTGAGAAGAATTTTGCCACGCCCTAGCCCCGCTAGACCGCATGCGGCGCGCAGCAGGGTGGACTTTCCCGACCCCGATTCGCCGACGATGCCGAAGGAGTCGCCTTCCCCCACATTAAGGGAAACCCGGCGCAGAACATGATGCGGGACGGAGCGCCCGGCCCCGTTACTGGGATAGGTCAGATCGAGACCGCAAATTTCTAGCAATGGCCTCTTGGTAATCATCTTGGTGTTCATAGGGAAGCCTCTCCTTCACCGAACCAGGCTGGATCCCGCTCCAGCACCGGCAGTGGCCCTTTCCACCCTCCCCGAAGACGCGGCGCACAGGTCATCAGACCACGGGTATAGGGATGACGGGCCCGAGCCAGGTCTTTAGCGGCAAGGCTTTCGAGGATACGACCGCCATACATGACCAGGATGCGGTCACAGAACGCCCCCACCAGGTCAATATCGTGGCTAATGAAGAGAAGCCCCATGCCGCGCTCCCGCGCCATCTCCTCCATGAGCTTCAGGATCTTCCCCCGCACATGCACGTCCAGTGCCGAGCTCGGCTCATCGGCGATTAGCAGGTCGGGGCCGGGCAACAGCGTCATGGCGATCATGGCGCGCTGGCACATGCCCCCGGAAAGTTGATGGGGATAGGCGCCCCAGACCCGTTCCGGGTCGTCCATGCGCACCGCCTCCAGCATCTCCAGCACCAGCGCCCGTGCCGCCCGCCGGGACATGCCGGAATAGGCCTCGGCGATTTGCGCCCCCACGGTCATCACCGGATTGAGGGCGATGCGGGCATCCTGTGGGATGAATCCCAGGCGCTTTCCGCGCAGGGTACGCATGCTTCTTTCGTTCCGTCTCAACAGGTCGCGCCGGTCAAAGGACAGGCGTTTCGCCCACACCTTGGCCGAGGGCGGTAACAGGCCTAGCACGGCGCGGGCGAGGGAAGACTTTCCCGATCCCGATTCGCCGACGATCCCCACTTTTTCGTGGTCCACGGTAAAGGACACACCGCGCACGGCCGCCACCTCCTCTCTCCGGCTGTGCGCCGAATAGGATACGTGCAGACCGTCCACCGCGAGCAGGGGTGTTTTCTTCTTTTTCTTCATACGCGGGTCTCTGTTTTCGGGTCGAGAACGTCGCGCAAGCCGTCGCCGAACAGGTTAAAGCCGAGGCTAACCACAAAAATGGCAATCCCCGGCATGGTGGCCACCCACCACTGGTCAAGAAGAAAAGCCCGCCCGGTGGAAATCATAGCCCCCCATTCGGGCATTGGCGGTTGTGCGCCGAGGCCGAGAAACCCAAGGCCGGCGGCGGTGAGGATGATCCCCGACATCTCCAGTGTCATGCGCACCACCAGAGGTGGCAGGCACAAAGGCACGATATGAGAGACGATGATGCGCGCCCGACTCGCCCCCATCAGCCGCGCCGCCTGAACGAATTCCGCCTCACGCAAAGAGACGGTGCGGGCGCGTACGATACGGGCAAACGGCGGCCAGGCAGTCAAGGCGATGGCGATAACAGCATTATCGAGCCCTGGACCCAGTGCCGCCACCAGTGCCAGCGCCAGAATCAGCTTGGGAAAGGCGAGGAAGATATCGGTAATCCGCATCAACACCGCGTCCACCCAGCCTCCCAGATAACCCGCCGCGCACCCCACCAACAGCCCCGCCGGCGCCACCACCGCCAGCACCAGCAAGACGATGCGCAGGGTGATGCGAGCTCCATAGACGATGCGCGCGAAGATGTCCCGCCCCAGCTCATCGGTGCCGCACCAATGGGCAGTGCTCGGTGGCAACAGCCTCTGCGAGAGGTCCTGGGCCAGGGGATCGTAAGAGGTCATCCCCGGCGCGGCCACGGCCATCACCAACAGCCCGACGATGACCATGATCCCGGCCAGNGTTAGGGGATTGGCNNCCAGTTCCCGCCAGACCCGGCACAACCAGACCAGTCCGGCGCTCGCACGCGAAGTCGGGAAAGTGAGGGCCTCCTGTGCGCTCACCGTCATTTCCGCCTCCCCCTCACCTTACCCTGGGGTCGAGAAAACGATAGAGCAGATCGGTGAGCAAATTGACGCCCACGAACACCGCCCCCACCACCAGNGTNCCCCCCAGCACNGCATTCATGTCAGCGTTAAGCAGCGATCCGGTGATATAGCGGCCNAGCCCGGGCCAGGAGAACACCGTCTCGGTCAGCACCGAGCCTTCGAGCANCCCGGCATAGGCGAGCGCNATCACNGTAATAAGCTGCACCCGAACATTGCCCAGGGCATGGCCCCAGACCACCCGCGCNGGNNCCAAGCCCTTGGCTCGGGCGGTGACGATATATTCCTCGCTCAGCTGTTCTATCATGAAGCCGCGGGTCATGCGGGCGATATAGGCGAGCGAGAAATAGCCGAGGATGGCCGCCGGCAATAACAGATGGGAGAGCGCATTCCAAAACACCTCGCGGTTGCCCGCCAACAAGCTGTCGAAAAGAATCACGCCGCTGACAAAGGGTACTGTTTCCTCCATATAGATATCAATTCGCCCCGGCCCTACCACCAAGCCGAGCTCGGCATAGAAAACCAGAAGCCCCACCAAGGCGAGCCAAAACACCGGCACCGAATAGCCCACTAAGCTCACCACTCGTATTACGTGATCGGGCCAGCGCCCGCACCATACCGCCGCCGCTACGCCTAAGGGCACGCCAATAACCACGCCGATGAGGGTGGCCGCCGTGGCCAGTTCCAGGGTCGCCGGGAACAGCCGCCGGATGTCCTCGGCCACTGGATTGGCGGTCAGCACCGAGTTCCCGAAATCGCCGCGCAGCACGTGGCCGAGATAATCCCAGAACTGCTGGTAGAGCGGCAGGTGCAGCCCCATCTCCACGCGTACCCGTTCCACCACCTCGGCGCCGGCGCGGTCGCCCACAACCGCCAGAACCGGGTCAATGGGCACCACTCGTCCAATGAAAAAGGTGACGGCGATAAGTCCCAGCAATGTCAGGGACACTGAAAAAAGAAGACCCGAAAGGCTGCGCAGGGTTGCCATCATGGACTCACCTATTGCCCGAATGGGGGTGTTTTACCGCGTCACGATAGAAATTGCTGTCGAAGCCCGGCCCCCAGACCAGCCCCGATACGTAACTGCGCTCGACGATCAAATCCACGCTCTGGAACATGACCACGAAGGGCGAGGCCACCAGCACCCGACGCTGGATTTCCTCGTAGAGGGCGGCGCGTTGGCCCTGGTCGCGGGTGAGAATGGCCGAAGCCGTGAGTTCACTGAGCCTGGGGATGGCCCAGGCGTTGCGCCAGGCCAAGGTACGGAAACGGGCATCATCGGAATTATCGGGGTTCGACGCATAGGCGTCGGCGTTGCTGTGGGGATCCTGATAATCCACCCCCCATTCGCCGATGAAGATATCGTGGTTGCGGGCGCGGTATTTGGTCAGCACCTGTTTCTCGTCGCCAGGGATGATCTCCAACTCGATGCCAGCGCTGGCAAAGTCCGATTGCAGGGCCTGGGCCACTTCGGTGATGAGCGAACCGTGGCTGGCGTCCATGGTGATGGCAAAGCCGCCTTCATATCCGGCCTCTTGCAGCAGTTTTCGAGCGTGTTCCAAATTGAACCGGTAGGGAGTTTCGGCCAGCGCCCCGAACAAGCCTTTGGGGATGATGGTCTGATGCACCCGCGCGCGGTCGCGCAGGATATGGTCGCCGATGCCCCTGTAATCCACCAGATGCTTGAAGGCCTTGCGCACCTTGGGATGGGCGAGGATGGGGTTTTTCTGGTTGAGGCCGAGATACATGAGAGTGCCCTTGGGCGAATGGAGAATGCGCATGTCCGAAAGCTCGGCCAGCCCCCCCACCTGATCGGGAGAAAGATCACGGGCCACGTCAATATCGCCCTTTTCCAGCATCAAACGCTGGGTAGCGGGTTCGGCTATATGCTGGAGAATCACCCGGCGCATGGCTGGGGCGCCTCGCCAGTAACCGGGATCGCTCTCAAGGATAACGTATTCATTGGCGCGCCAGCGTGTCAGGGAGAACGGCCCCGACCCGGCGGAGGCCTGTTTCAGCCATTGATGGCCGAGATCACCGTCCTTCTCATGGGCCAGTACCAGCTCGCGGTCGATTACCGACCCCACCCCGGCAGTCAAACAATAGAGCAGAAAAGTGGATGCGTAGGCGCGGTCGGTTTCGATCACCAGCGTCATGGCGTCCTCGGCACGCACGCGGGCCTCCACGTTTGCCGGCGTCAAACCGAACTGGGCGAGGATGAAGGCTGGGGACAGGCCGAGACGGATCACCCGCTGCAGTGACCATGCGGCGTCTCTGGCCGTGACCGGGTTGCCGGAGGAAAAACGCATGCCCGGCCGCATGGTGAATCGGTAGGTCCTGCCGTCTGCGGAGATATCCCAGCTTGCCGCCGCCCCGCCTTCGAGCCGCGACACGTCGTTGACGTCGAAGGTCACCAGCCGGTCATAGATATTGGCTATAACCTCGGCCCCGGTGAACTCGAACACCTCTGCCGGGTCGAGCGAGATGACGTCATCGATACGCTTGGCCATCACCAGCACGTCGTCGGGCGCCGCCGCCCGTGAGGTTGTGGAAAAAACGGCGGGGAACCCAACCAACAGGGCCAGCAGCGGAATCGCGAAACGCATCAGGAGAGAACGGAGGTCAGGAGGTGTCATGCCCGCGGCATGATCGGAATGGCGGGACTTCCTGTCAAGCAAAGGTCAAGGGTGGTGGCGTGGCCCTGTGCCCCCGTCTTGATGCCCCCTTTTTAATCCACCCCTTGATTCCTCTCTTGTTGACCCCTCTCTGCTTGATCCCTTTCTTGGGAATTGCTACATTTCCAACTGTAATTTATACATAAACTACATTTTTTTAATGGATATTCGTGAAGGTTTCATTAGTGCCATCGGCAAAACCCCGCTGATCCGCCTGCAACAGGCCTCAGCCGCCACCGGCTGCAACATCCTCGCCAAGGCCGAGTTTACTAATCCCGGCGGCTCGGTGAAGGACCGTGCTGCGCTGTGGATCGTGCGCGACGCCGAAACCAAAGGCGAACTGAAACCCGGCGGTGTCATCGTCGAGGGCACGGCGGGGAATACCGGCATCGGCCTCACTCTGGTGGGCAACGCGCTGGGCTACCGCTCGGTCATCGTCATGCCCGAAACCCAGTCCCGGGAAAAGAAAGATCTGTTGCGGCTGATCGGTGCCGATCTGCGTTTGGTTCCGGCCAAGCCCTATTCTGACCCCATGAATTACGTGCGCTATTCGGAGCGTCTGGCCGGGGAAATCGCGGAAAAGGAGGCCAACGGCGCCATCTGGGCCAACCAGTTCGACAACGTGGCCAACCGCCAGGCCCATTACGAAGGCACGGGACCGGAAATCTGGGACCAGACCGATGGCCATATCGACGCCTTTACCTGTTCCGTGGGCACCGGGGGCACCATCGCCGGCGTCGCCCTGGCGTTGAAGGAACGCAAAAAGGACGTGAGGATCATGCTCGCCGACCCTTGTGGATCGGCTCTCCATAATTTTTACGCCCACGGAAAGTTAAAGGCGGAGGGGGATTCCATCACTGAAGGCATCGGCCAGGGACGCATCACCAAGAATCTGGAAGACACCCCCATTGACAGCAGCATGCGCATCGGTGACGAGGAAGCCCTGAAGGTCATCTTCGATTTGGTTAGACACGAAGGTTTCGTCGTGGGCGGGTCTTCGGGTATCAATGTAGCAGGCGCCATCCGCCTCGCCGAAGAGATGGGGCCGGGCCACACTGTTGTTACCATACTGGCCGATGACGGCGCCAAATACCAAAGCAAAATCTTCAATCCCGCCTTCCTAAAAGAAAGAAACCTTCCAATTCCTGAATGGTTAAATAATAAGTAATTACAATAGAATATTATAAAAATATAATGTCATATATAAATTCAGATTCCCTGGTGTCCACCCAAAGGCTTGCCGACCATCTAACAACGCCGGACGTGTTGGTGGTGGATGCCGGCTGGTTCCTTCCCAGCGAGGAGCGGAACGGGCGCGAGGAATATGAAAACGTTCATATCCCCGGCGCCGTCTTCTTCGATATCGACGCCTATGCCGATACCGGGAGCGACCTGCCCCACATGCTCCCCGGACCGGACGCCTTTTCATCCATGATGGGGCATATGGGAATCGGCGACGGCCACCGCATCGTCGTCTATGACCGCCACGGCCTGTTCAGCGCAGCCCGCGTGTGGTGGACTTTCCGGACCTTCGGACATGACGACGTAGCCATCCTCGACGGCGGTTTCCCCAAATGGGAGCGTGAGGGACGGCCCCTCTCCAATCTGCCCATCATCCCGCGGGAACGCCCTTTCGCGGCCCACCTCAACAACCTCATGGTGCGTGATCTGGCCCAGGTGCGNAAAAACATAGCCACGGCCAAGGCCCAGCTGCTGGACGCCCGCGGCGCGGCACGCTTCACCGGCGAGGCTCCGGAGCCCCGGGAAGGCATGCGCTCAGGCCACATCCCGGGCAGCCTCAACCTGCCCTATTCGGGGCTGAGCGACCCCGAAGACGGCACCGTACTCGACGCCGAGGCGCTGAAAGCGCTTTTCGATAAGGCGGGGATCAACCTGGTGCGGCCGGTGATCACCACCTGCGGTTCAGGCATTACCGCCTGTGTGCTGGCCTTCGGTCTGCATCTGCTGGGTCACAAGGACGTGGCCGTTTATGATGGGTCATGGGCGGAATGGGGCAGCCGCGACGACACCCCCATCAAGACATAAGCGGACATGAAATAACGCCATAAGATGAAAAAAGACGGAAATAAGAAGGGCAAGGCCAGGCGCGATACCCGTATCGTCACCTCCGGCCTCGATCCCCATGGCAATTCCGGCATCATCAATCCCCCCGTCTATCACGTCTCCACCGTCCTTTTTCCCACCGTGAGAGACCTCAAAAAGGCGGCAGGCGACCCTTTCAACAACACCTATTACGGCAGATTCGGCACCCCTACCACGGCCGCCTTCGAAGAGGCTGTGGCCGAGATCGAAGGCGGCGAAAAGGCCATCGCCACCAGTTCCGGACTGGCCGCCATCGCCTGCGCCTTGACCGCCTTCCTGAAAAGCGGCGATCACCTGCTGGTGGCTGATACCGTCTATGAACCCACGCGCAAGTTCTGTGACGGCATTCTCAAGGGATTCGGGGTTGAGACCGAATATTACGATCCCCTCATCGGCGCCGATATCTCTGGCCTCATGCGCGACACCACCCGTGTTGTCTTCATGGAATCTCCGGGCTCGCTCACCTTCGAGGTCCAGGACGTGCCCGTCATCGCCGCCGCAGCCAAGGAACGCGGCATCGTCTCCATGCTCGACAACACCTGGGCCACGCCGCTTTTCTTCCGCCCCTTCGACCATGGCGTGGATATCGCCATCGAGGCCGCTACCAAATACATCGCCGGTCATGCCGACGCCATGCTCGGCGTCACCATCATGAAAGAGCCTCATTTCAAACGCCTCAAGACCGTCGCCGTGGCCCTGGGCAACAGCGCCGGACCCGACGATTGCTATCTCGGTCTGCGCGGGCTGCGCACCCTGGCGCTACGGATGGCGCGCCACCAGGAGACGGCGCTCACCTTGGCGAACTGGCTCTCCGGCCGCTCCGAAATAGCCAGGGTACTGCATCCGGCATTGCCCGGCGATCCAGGCCATGAGCTATGGAAACGTGATTTCACCGGCTCTTGCGGGCTATTCGGGATAGAACTTGAGCCCGTGGCCGCGGAAAAGGTAACGGCCATGCTCGACGGGTTCGAGCTCTTCAGCATGGGTTTCAGTTGGGGCGGATTCGAGAGTCTGATCCTGCCCATGGAGCCCAAATACAGCCGCAGTGCCACCACCTGGGAGGGCAAGGGTCCGCTGTTGCGTGTCCATGCCGGATTGGAAGACCCAGATGACCTCAGAGCCGACCTCGAAGCGGGGCTGAAACGGCTGGCCTAGACTTTATTCCACTAACGTGGAATCTCGCACCGGCCCGCTCCCCCTCCCGGCCACCCACGGAACTATAGGCTTGGGGTGGCCGGGAGGGGGAGCGGGATGAAACAGACTTAAACGGAAAACACCGCCTATCTCGCCATCCGGGATGCGATGACGGAAAGCCCGAACAGAGCCAGCGCCGCCAGCACGATACTGGGGCCCGATGACATGTGGAACATAAAGCCCCCCCATAACCCTAACCCCACCGAGAGTGCTCCCAGTACCGTGGCCAGTACCGCCATGCCCCCCGGGGTCAGCGCGAAAGGCCGGGCGCCGGCTGCGGGAATGATGAGCAGGGAGACAAGCAGCAACAGGCCCACGACCTTAACGGCCAACGCCACCATGAAGGCGAGAAGCAGCAGGAACCCCAGCCGTACCCATTCCACCGCCACCCCTTCCACCCGCGCCAGTTCAGCATGAACGGTGAGCGACAACAGCGGCCGCCAGATCACGGCCATGACGGCCAGCACCGCCGCGACACCACCATAAATGAGCAGAATATCCTCTTGCGATATGGCCGTGATGTCGCCGAAGAGGGTGGCCTCCAGGTCAAGGTGATGACCGTGGTGATCCTGGTTTTCGCCTTCCATGTGGTCATCACCCGCTAAGGTCATCACCACCAGGCCCACGGCAAGGAAACCGTGGGCGAGAATTCCCAGAACCGTGTCTGTGGAGAGCGTCGGACTGTCCTCAAGTGTATTGAGGATAAACGCCATAACCAGCGCCACGGCCACCATGGCGAACACCGCATGGATCTCGAAGAAAAGCCCCAAAGCCACGCCTAGCAGGGCCGAATGTGCCAGCGCCGCCCCGAAATAGGCCATGCGCCGCCATACCACGAAAACCCCCAAAGGCCCCGCCATCAGAGCCACGCCGAGACCGCCCAAGGCCATCCGCAGGATTAAATCATCCATGATCATGAGGAACTCCGTCTCCGTCACTGCTTTCTTTCCCGGAGGGAAGAACGTCACCGTGCATATCGTGGCTATGGTCGTGGCGATGGGTATACACCGCCATATGCCTGGCCGCCTGGGGACCGAATAAAGCAAGATATTCAGGATGGCGGCTTACAGCCTCGGGGTGGCCGCTACAGCAAACATGGTTGTTGAGGCAGAGCACACGGTCGGTGGCCGACATCACCACGTGAAGATCATGGGACACCATGAGCACGCCACAGCCGTGACGTATCCGCACCCGTGAAATAAGGCG
>NZAO01000018.1 GCA_002686135.1 Rhodospirillaceae bacterium | reverse complement strand
CGTATCGAATATTGCCAAGACACCGACGGATTCTGGCTGGAGCCCCATACGGATATTTTCGTCAAACTATTCACCATGCTCATCTATCTCGATGGTGACCCGAAGCTGAGTAACTGCGGCACCGATGTTTATGACGAAAACCATGAATTCGTAAAACGGGCGCCTTACGGACTCAACAAGGGGATGATCTTCATCCCTGCGGAAAACACTTGGCATGGTTACGCCCCCCGCACCATTGACGGTGTACGTAAATCCATCATCGTCAACTATGTGACCAAGGACTGGAAAGACACCTACGAGCTGGCCTGAGGACCTTTCCTCAGGAACTCCTTATTATATTTTCTTCGAACAGTCCAAAAGATGAGAAATCATTTGGGTAAGGTTGTTTTTGATGGATAACTCATTGGCGAGTTTTAGGCGTGCGTAACCAAGTATTTTGTCGCTAAAGCCTGCTGTTCCAGAGCCATTTATGAAAAAATGACAGACTGCCTTTTGTGTTTTAGCGCTTTTATTGAGGACATAATCAACTGCCGAATTAACAGTAAATGAAAGGCCAAAAAACGGCTGTCTAACCTCGGCAAGATTTGCACTTAATTCAAAGTCACCTCCCGATTTTGACAAAAAACCGTTATCTTCCAAAGTTAGCTCAAGAGCCCGTTCAAACCCTGCATTACTTATTTCTGATGTCCATAAGGGGTTGGTTGCCTCTCCTCCGGATACGGTCCCCACAATTATATTATCCTTAAAAGGACCATTATACTTGATCGTGCTGATCACCCTTCCGGCATTCATATTCAAAGGGCTTGCCGCTTGGGCGCATGCTCCTAAGAGAAATAAAGCTATTAAAGCTGTTATTCGATAAAAATTCACTTTGGCCCCTTATCCCCAGAAGCCAGGACTGTTCGCAGCACGTCTTAATCAGACCAGAGGCGGTGCAGTAGATGTCAAGGGGGAAGCCTGATCTAATTAATCCAGAGTATGGGGCCGTTCAATACGCGGAGCCGGGGTGGTGGCGTTGCTGCATTTCCTTTTTCTTCTTTTTTTTGTCCGCGCGTCTGTCGGCGTCAGGATTGGTGAATTTGATACCACATTCCTTCTGGATAGAAGCCATTTCAAGGGCGTCAGCCTCTCCCTTTAGACGTGCATACTCAGTTGCCTCGGGTCCATCACCATCTACGAAGAACATCGCCGGCCAAAAAAGGAGCAGCCCAATACCCATCTTCATAGCATCCTCCCCGGCAGCATCATCAACTGCTGCGCCCGTGTCATATACACGCCTAGTGATGCGATGCATTTCAGCCGCAATTTGTTTGCAGTTGTAGTCTTGATAAATGACGGGTGAGATGTAGGCGGCGGGGACTTTGTCTGACGACCTCGCACACCCCATCAGCGCCATGAGCACAAAGAATGCCAGCCACTTAAATCTTCTAGAAACCATAATCCCTACCCAAAAATGGCTTTACCCATTTGTAAAATAGAGTTCCAACATGAATGGTATTATACCAAAGTTGGGGTCAAAATAGTGACATGGGGCCAAAGTCAAGCCAGTAAAGGCTATTATAGGCGCATGGATGGCATCTAGTCACCTACTATTAGGGCCAAAACCAGCTCCTCGTGAAGAAATACCACCGTAATATAAAATTTCTCACTCCCACTCTATCGTCCCCGGCGGCTTGCTGGTCACGTCATAAACTACCCGGTTAATGCCGCGCACCTGGTTGATGATGCGGGTCGCAGTGGCCGACAGGAACTCGTGGGAAAAGGGGTAGCTGTCCGCCGTCATGCCGTCGCTCGAGGTCACCGCACGCAGGGCGCATACGTAATCGTAGGACCGTTCGTCCCCCATCACGCCCACGGTTTTTACCGGCAGCAACACCGCGAAGGCCTGCCAGATTTCGTCATAGAGGCCGGTCTTGCGAATCTCGTCGAGGTAAATGGCATCGGCGCGGCGCAGGATATCCAGTTTCTCACGGGTTATCTCGCCGGGAATACGGATCGCTAGACCCGGACCGGGGAAAGGATGTCGGCCCACGAAAGCCTCGTTGAGTCCCAGCTCGCGCCCCAGCTCGCGCACCTCGTCCTTGAACAGCTCGCGCAGGGGCTCCACCAGTTTCATTTTCATGCGTTCCGGCAACCCGCCCACATTGTGGTGTGATTTGATTGTGGCCGAGGGCCCGCCGGTAAAGGAAACGGATTCGATCACATCGGGATAGAGCGTTCCCTGGGCCAGAAATTCAGCATCTGTTTTTTTTGCTTCCTCCTCGAAGACGTCGATGAAAACGGCACCAATGGTCTTGCGTTTATCCTCGGGGTCGGTGACGGCGACCAGCTTTTCCAGAAACAAATCCGAGGCGTCGCGGTTAACCAGGGAAATGTTGTAATGGTCCCGGAACAGGCCCACCACCTGTTCGGCTTCGCCTTCCCGAAGGAGCCCGGTATCCACAAACACGCATGTCAGGCGGTCGCCGATAGCCTCGTGCAGCAGCACCGCTACCACGGAGGAATCCACGCCGCCGGAAAGGCCAAGGACAACGCGGCCCTCCCCAATCTGCTGACGCACCCGCTCAATGGCGTTGTGGTGGAAGGCAGCCATGGTCCATTCATCGGAACACCCCGCCACGTGATGGGTAAAATTCCGTATCAGCGCCGCACCGTGGGGCGTGTGCACCACCTCGGGATGGAACTGGACTCCGTAGAAACGACGCTCATCATCGGCAATAGCGGCGAAGGGCGCGCCGTCGCTGACCCCCACCACTCGGAATCCTTCGGGAATTCGGATCACGCGGTCGCCGTGGCTCATCCATACCTGTTCGCACCCACCCTTTTTCCAGGCGTTCTCAAACAGAATGCAGTCGTCGGTAACCTCGAGCGTGGCGCGGCCGAATTCGCGATGGTCGGAACCCGCCACCTCGCCGCCAAGCTGAGCGCACATGGTCTGTTGGCCGTAACAGATTCCAAGCACCGGAACTCCCAGCGTAAACACCGATTCCGGGGCGCGGGGAGTATGGGTTTCCGTTACCGAGGACGGGCCGCCGGAGAGAATCACCGCCATGGGCTTGAAAGCGNCGATGGCCTCGTCATCCATGGTGCAGGGATGAATCTCGGAATAAACACCGCTTTCCCGCACCCTGCGGGCGATGAGTTGGGTCACCTGTGACCCGAAATCAAGGATGAGGATACGTTCGCTCATGAAGCAACCATTCCCGTGGAGGCGGGCACGGGGCACCTTATACCACCGCTTTGCTCTCCGGCCATCCCCCCTCCCCTCAAACCTATACTTTTGGTTAAAAAGGCTCGAAGTGGCGGGCTTACAGGCTCTATCGTAACCACCTTCATTCCACTATCAAGATGCAGCCATGAGCGACGAGAAATTCCAGAACGCGCGCCGGCAGATGGTTCTCGACCGGCGCAAGGATTAGCCTCCTGCATGGCGCCTCTCATTTCCACCGTTCCATAATCGCCACGAAGAATCCGTCACAGCCGTGACGGGCCGGGCTTAAACGCAGCCATTCTCCACTTTCCTTCATGTCACTGAAATCCGCGCCACCTTCCATAAGGGTAATAGTGTCCACCCAGACGTTGCTTACGGGAATGGTGGTAAATTCGCCGTGGGTCTCCAGAAAGTTCGTCACCACGTCCTCGTTTTCTTCGCACAGGATGGAACAGGTGGCGTAGACGAGGCGTCCTCCCGTCTTCACCAGCCGCGCCGCATGGGCGAGGATGTCTTGCTGGAGGGTGGCGTGGTCGGCCACAGACTCGGCGTTCAACCGCCAGCGCGCATCGGGATTGCGCCGCCAGGCGCCGCTGCCGCTGCACGGCACATCCACCAGCACGCGGTCAAAACTTCCCCCATGACGCTTGGCCCAGCTGCCGCCGCGTTTTTTCGGGCGTTCGGACTGGTCGAGGACATGGAGAGTCACATTGCCGATGCCCGCCCGCTTCAGCCTCGAGGGAAGGCCCACCATGCGTTTGCGCGCCACATCGCAGGCCGTGAGCTTACCCTGCTCCGCCATGGCCGCGGCCAGCACCAGCGTCTTGCCACCCGTTCCGGCACAGTAATCGGCTACATTCATGCCCGGTTTTGCGTCCACCAGAAGCGCCACAAGCTGTGATCCTTCGTCCTGCACCTCCACCAGCCCCTTGGTGTAGGCGGACAGCCTCGACAGGGTCACATGGTCCTTAGCGCGCAACCCCCAGGGCGAATAGGGCGTGGGCCGGCAGGCAGCCCCCTGGCGGGTGAGACACTCACGGGCCGCGTCGCGGCCGGTGCGCAGCGGATTGATGCGTAAGTCCAGCGGCGCCATATGGTTAAAGGCCGCCATTTCTTCCGCCATCCCGTCACCGAAGGCCCGAGAAAGAGAGGGCCCGAGCCAAGAGGGGCAGTTGGCCGTCACCAGGGGTGGTTGGTCGTCATGGTGCAGGGCGCAGCCGCCCAGCGCCCGGGAAAGGGCCCGTTCGGCTTCGTTCAGCGGGGCGGGGTTGTAGCCCTCCCCGTTAAAAAGGGCGGCCAGCGTGTCCACATCCGTTGCCGGAGCGTCCTCCCCTTCCAGCAACTGGGCAGCAATGACACGGCAGCGGGACGTGGCGGGCATATACTGGCGCGCCAGCCACCAGTCGAGACCGGCGCGGCCACGCAGCACCTCATAGACATGCTCCCTGACCGCGGCACGGTCACCGGACCCCATATAGCGCCGCGAGCGGAAATAGCTGGCGAGGAACCTGTCCGCCGGGATAGCGCCCGCGGAAGGAGGCGCATCGAGGGAGTCGAGAATGTCCACCGCCGCCTGGAGGCACGCGCCCGGAGTCATGACTTACTCATAGAATTCACCCGAGAGCCGATCCACCCCCGGACTTGGAGAAGGGCCGGGATCAGCGGTCTGGCAGGTAATTGGGAGCCTCGCGGGTGATGGCCACGTCATGGACATGGCTTTCGGAAAGACCGGCGCTGGTGATCTTGAGGAACCGGCAGTTGTCCTGCATGTCGGCGATAGTGGCGTTGCCGGTGTAGCCCATGGCGGCGCGCAGGCCGCCCACCAGCTGGTGCACCACATTGGACGCCGGGCCCTTGTAGGGAACACGTCCCTCCACGCCTTCGGGCACCAGCTTGAGGTCGTCGGAGACTTCCTCCTGGAAATAGCGGTCCGCCGACCCCCGGGCCATGGCACCTACCGACCCCATGCCGCGATAGGACTTGTAGGACCGGCCCTTGTAGAGAAACACCTCGCCGGGACTTTCCTCGGTACCCGCCAGCAGGGAACCGATCATAGCGCAGTCGGCGCCAGCGGCGATGGCCTTGGCGAGATCGCCAGAAAACTTGATGCCGCCATCGGCAATGATGGGTATGCCCGCCTTGCGGCAGGATTCCACCACACCCAGGATAGCCGCCAGCTGCGGCACGCCCACGCCGGCCACGATCCGCGTGGTGCAGATGGAACCCGGCCCGATCCCCACCTTAACCGCGTCGGCACCAGCTTCGATGAGAGCGTCGGCAGCCTCGGCGGTGGCGATATTGCCCGCCACCACCTGGGCGTAATTGCTCTGTTTCTTGATGCCGCGCAGGGTTTCCAGAACGCCTTGCGAATGGCCGTGGGCAGTGTCCACCATCACCACGTCCACCCCGGCCTCGAGCAGCGCCTCGGCGCGGGCGATGCCGTCGGCGCCGACCCCGGTGGCCCCGGCCACCCGCAAACGGCCTTTTTCATCCTTGCAAGCGTGGGGATAGCGCTGGGACTTTTCGATATCCTTGACCGTGATCAGCCCGGTACAGCGATAGTCATCGTCCACCACCAGAAGTTTCTCGATGCGGTGCTGGTGGAGGAGCTTCTTGGCTTCCTCGCGACCCACGTTCTCGGTCACGGTGACGAGGTTCTCGTGGGTCATGAACTCGCTCACCGGCTGGGCGGTGTTGGTGGCAAAACGCACATCCCGGTTGGTGATGATCCCCACTAATTTCCCGTCCTCGCCGTCGAGTACGGGAATGCCGGAAATGCCGTGATCGACCATCGACTGGAGGGCGTCCGCCAGGGGCTGAGAGGCGTTGATAGTCACGGGATTGACGACGATTCCGGATTCAAACTTCTTGACCTTGCGCACTTCGTCGGCCTGGCCCTGGACATCCAGATTCTTGTGGATGACACCGAGCCCGCCAAGCTGGGCCATGGCGATGGCCAGCGCGCTTTCGGTAACCGTATCCATGGCCGAGGAAACGAGCGGAACACCGAGTTCGATCTCGCGGGTCAATCGCGTACTAGTGTCGGCATCCGCGGGCAAGACGGAGGACGCGGCTGGAACCAGCAACACGTCATCAAAAGTGAGGGCTTCCTCGATCCTCATGCCACCTCCGGGGTAGGATGGCGCGACATCATACACATCGCACGGAGAAAGCCAAGGTCTATGAATGGGTTACGGGAAGTTATTTTTCATGCAACTTTGCCCGTCGTGTCGCTGGGAACCGTGTCATTACGCCCCTTGTTTCTTTTCCCCATCCCTGTAGTCCATGGCCACCACGTAGGTTTCCGCCGATTCCTTGCGGCTGGCGGGGGGCTTGAAATGCCTGACTGTGCGGAAACCGCATTTCAGCGCTGCCAGAAGATCGCCCTGGGCGCCACCCTGGAATACCTTGGCCACGAACGCCCCGCCCGGCGACAGCAGATCCTCGGCCAGCGCCAGCGCGGCCTCGCACAGGGCGACAATGCGCAGGTGATCGGTGGCAGCATGGCCGGTGACGGCCGGTGACATATCGGAAAGTACCACGTGAAGTTGACCGTCCAGGGCCTCGCCGATGGTCCCGGCGGCCTCTTCTTCGCCGAGATCGCATCGCAGGAAACGGGCCCCGGCCACAGGCTCCATGGTCTGGCGATCCACGGCCAGAACATGACCCGCGCCTGCCCTTTCCACAGCCACCTGGGTCCAGCTTCCGGGCGCGGCGCCGAGGTCCACCACTTGGCGGCCGGGCTCGAGAACATGGAACTTGTCATCGATCTGGGCCAGCTTGAAGGCGGCCCGCGACCTGTAGCCCTCGGCCTTGGCAGCCGCCACGTAAGGGTCGTTGAGCTGGCGCTGGAGCCAGCGGGTGGAGGCGCTCTTGCGGCCACGCGCAGTCTTGACCGGCACCCTCCATCCGCGCCTTCCGGATTTGCCGCCCTTGGCGCTCACGCCTCCGGTCCTGTGGCCCGACCGGCGGCGGCGTTCATAAGGCCGAGCATGATACCCTCGCGCAAGCCGCGGTCGGCCACCCGCAGCATTCGCACCGGCCACAGGCTGCAGATGGCCTCTAGTATGGCGCAGCCATAAACCACGAGGTCGGCCCGCATGGCGCCGATACAGGGATGGGCGGCACGGCCCACGTCGTCCATGGCCACCAGGCGGCGGCTCACCGCCGACACGTCATCGATAGAAAGGTAAGTTCCATCTACCTTGCCGCGATCATAGCGCGGCAGGTCCAGATGCACGGCGGCCAGGGTGGTCATGGTTCCCGACGTGCCCAGCATTTGTACATCGCCACCGTCGGCCAAGGCGCGGATTCCCTGGGCCTCCCCGAAGGGGGCGAGAAGGCCCGTGGCATGGGCCACAATGTCCTCGAAGTCATGTTCCTTCATGTTGTTTTTCTTATTGGCTTTCTCTGGGGCAAAGCGTTCGTTCAGGCTGACCACGCCGAAGGGCAGGGAAACCCCNCCCAGATTCNNCACATTCGGGGACGCGCCGCCGTCCAGCGCCAACCAGATCAACTCTGTACTACCGCCGCCGATATCGAACAGCAGGGCGTGGGAGGTCTCCCCGTGGAACAGGGGCAAACAGCCTTCCACGGTCAGGCGCGCCTCTTCCTGGGGCGAGATGATCTCCAGCTCAAGGCCGGTTTCCGCGCGCACCCGTTCCACGAATTCCCCACCATTGCCGGCCTGGCGGCAGGCCTGGGTAGCGACGCAGCGGCAGCCGGCAGCCGCAGCACGGCGTATCTTTTTGGCGCAGACCATGAGCGCGCCAATGGCGCGCGCCATGGCCGCCTCAGAGAGCGCTCCGGTGGTCTCCACGCCCTCGCCGAGACGCACAATGCGGGAGAAGGAATCGACGATACGGAATGNTCCGTCGCACAACTGATTCTGTGGATCATTNTCGTGCTGATTTTTTCTCTGGGCCACCAGCAGGCGGCAGTTATTGGTGCCGAGATCNAGCGCCGCGAAGGCAGGCTCCGCGGCCCGTGCCGACNCGCGCNCGCGCNTGNTCCGTGATCCCGACCCGATCGCCACCGTCCCCTCCCCGTTTGTCCCGAACGCACGCCATGTTAGACCANATTGCGCGCGCCGCGAAGNGGTGCCTTTTGTCTTTCAGAGTGTCTTTCATTTGCGNNCGCGGCTATGCTAGAAGCTCATTTCCCNGGGCCACATAATCTTAACGTNCCCCGCCCTACCGTCCCGCGAAACGGGAGCATGATGGGGGATCGTCTAACGGTAAGACGCCAGACTCTGACTCTGGTTATCGGGGTTCGAATCCCTGTCCCCCAGCCAATCTTTCNGAACTTTCCCCGCCATCGCCAGTAAGTGGCATGTTTCCCTTGTCGGGGGATTAGCTCCCGGCAAAAGGTGCGTTGTCCCGAAGCTTGGAATTTCCGGTACCAGCTGCGGCAGTTACATCCCCGAAATCATGGCCCAGATCGCTTCTCTGGACAAGAATCTGGCGGCTTGAGGGCCAGGGTGTGTCTGGCCCCAAAAAAAATGCCCCGTGATGGCCCATAGCCCATAGTACGTCGGGCCAAAAGGAGCCTTATTCGGGGCCGATTTTGAGCAACAAAAAAGCCCGGAATACCGCCTGTGACGTTGGTTCCCAGGCTTTTAGAAATTCCGGGTTGTCGGAAATCCGAAACTATGGGGACTCCTCAAGGGGAACCGGGCCGTCGGCCAGTTTGGCGTCGCCGGTGTCCATGCCCATGGCCTCACGGGCCTGTTCTATCTTGTAGCGGCGGTTCTGTTCATAGGCCTCGCGCTCGGTGATATAGGGGTCGAGCGCGCCCTCACTCAGTTCGCGCAATTTATCCTTGTTTTTCACATAATCATCGGCGCTTTTCACCGCCTTGGCCACGCCGACAACAGGAATGAGACCGGTGGCGATATCGCCCGGCGCGTCGCGAAGGTTGCTGGGGCCAACCACCGGAAGCACGATATGGGGACCGGCTTCCACGCCCTCGGTGCCGGCGGCAAGCCCGGGATCGTTCTCGCGCGCCTCGATTCCCATTTCTGTGGCAGCATCACGGGTGCCCCCTAGCCCCACCGTGGAGTTGACGATGAAACGCTCGGTGGCGGCGGACGCGTTCTCGGTATCGCCCTGGAGCAGGCTGCTGGCAGCGCTGACCGGCTCCACCAGATTGGAGGCGGCGTTAGAAATGGCGTCCTGGACCGGTTCCGGCGTCACCGCTTGGTAGCCGTCGGCGAGAGGATCGAGGAAAATCCCGCGCAGAATGCCGTTGAGGTTGGAGGTAAAGCGGTTGAGGGCCTCGAAGGGATCGTTGGAGTCCTCCTCCTCCACCACGTCCACCTCTTCGGCTTCCGCCATGCCGGCGAAGGGATCTGGCGCGTCGCCCTCTTGAGCGGTGGTGGCGTCCTCTGCTCCGGCGGGCGCGGGTGACGTCATGATCAAGCCAAGAACCGCGAGGAAAACCCACAGCAACTGTCTCATGGAAGATTTTCTGGCCATCGTAGATGCCTCCCCTTGTCCGGATGATGGTTTTTGGTACGTTTAATCGTTGAACGGATTAAACAACCATTATATCTCAAAAATATTAATTTTGGAACGCACTTCCCATGCCAAAGGGATTCCGGTGAGGAAGAAAAGGCCTCAGGAGTAACAGTCGCGGGCACCCCGGATAAGCTGGGCCATCCAGTAGACCTGGGCGCCGAGCGCGCCCAACGGCAGGAGCAGCCACAATACGTCGAAAAAGGCCAGACCCAGCACCATGAAACAGAAATCGGCGCGGAACAGCTCGCGGAAGATATAGACGGCCCATTGACGCCAACCTTCGGGCCGGCGCAGCGATTGCGCCTCATCGCCGCTAGTGGAGTCATGTCCGCCCTGTCCTGCCCGGTGTTGATGCCAGTCGTCCACCAGCCTGATAAGGTAATTGATGGTGCTGCCCGCGGCGGCGATCCATCCCAGCCACAGCCATAATCCGTTTTCTGTGGCGGCGGCCACGCCCACGCCCAAGGCGGCGAAGAAGGCGGTATGTACGATCCAGTCCGCGAAGGTGTCGAAAAAGGCACCGAAGGCCGTGCACTGGTCCTTGAGGCGCGCGATCTCGCCGTCACAGTTGTCGAGCAGGTAACACAGCACCAGCAGCCACCCGCCGGCGACAGTCATGGCCCGGCCCTCCTGGGTCACGGCCCAGGCGCAGCCCAGCCCCAGAGCTAAGGAGGCGAAAGTGATCTGGTTGGCGGAAAAGGGCAGCCGC
>NZAO01000017.1 GCA_002686135.1 Rhodospirillaceae bacterium | reverse complement strand
TTGCGGAACACGGCTTCGGCCGTAGGCGAGCGGCAGATGTTTCCGGTACACACGAAGAGAACGCTGACCACGGGGGGAACTCCTTTTCCTTAAAGGGGGAGGTGTTGTGACAAGTGATTGTTGCCGATGCGCAGCCATCATACCCTAATTGCCGGGTGCTAAAAATGAACATGCCGTTACGTAATGATGTAAACATGATCCCGAAAGAGGGAATAAGCCCCCATCAGCCCCCCGCCCTCAACTTCCGCTTTCGATCTTCTCCATGTCGGCGTCGGAAAAGCCGAAGTGATGACCGATTTCGTGGATCAGCACGTGGCGGATCAGGTGCGAGAGGTTCTCCCCAGTCTCGCACCAGTAATCGAGAAGCGGCGCGCGATAAAGAAAGATCATGTCCACATCCTGGGGCGATTCCGAGACGCTTTTTTCATCCAGTGATACCCCGCGATAGAGGCCCAGCAGCTCGTAGGGACTCTCCAGCTTCATCTCGCGCTCGGTCTCCTCATCGGGGAACTCCGTCACCCGGAACGCCACGTCACCGCAATGACGACGCAGGTCTTCAGGGATCGTGGCGAAGGCCTCTGCGGCCAGTGCCTCGATATGGACAAGATCTGGCGGGCGGCTGTGTTTCATGGCTGCACCATAATACCTATCCCCGGCTGGCGGGGGAGGCAACCTTCACCGCCGTTGCTCCGCTTTTGATTCGTGATGGGCGAGGTAAAGCGAAGCTACGGCGATAACCCCGGCGCCGATCCAGGTGGCCGCGTCGGAGGTCTCGCCGAAGACGAAGAAGCCGATCAGCGCGACAAAGGGCAGGCGGGCGTAATCATAGGGCATGACAGCCGACGCATCGGCCACCGCCACGGCGCGAGTCATGGCATAATTGCCCAACGTGGCCAGCGCCGCCAGCCCTGCCAGCTGCGCCAGCTGCGCGGGTGTCGGCGTCTGCCACACCAACAGGGCCGGGATGAAGGTCAGCGGCACCATGAAGATCACCATATAGGTGACGATGGCCTGCACCGGCTCAGTGCGCGACAGCTCCTTCACCGACAGGTTGGCCCCGGCCAGCGTCACCGCCGAGAGCAAAACCAGCACCGCGCCCGGATCAAGAACGCCGCCGCCCGGCCTGAGAATAATGAACGCCCCGGCGAACCCGCACAGCGTCGCGCCGAGACGCCTGCCGCGCACCACCTCGCCCAGGAACAGCGCCGCGCCCAGGATTACGAACAGCGGCGAGGTAAAGCCCAGAGCCACCGCGTCGGCTAGCGGCACCATGGAGATGGCCGTGAACCACATAAGCATGGTGGCCGCGCCAAGGGCGCAGCGCATGGTGTAAAGACCCAGGCGCTTGGTGCGCAGAACGCCCAGCCCGGAACGCATCAGCCACGGAGCCAGGATCAGAAGTCCGAAGAAACTGCGGAAGAAAGCAATCTCGAAGGGAGGCAGTCCCGCCGACATGTGCCGCACCACACCCGTGAGCCCGGCCAGAGCCGCCGCCGAGACCAGCATCCACAGCACCCCCTTCACGGGCGCGGAAACGTCCGTCGCCACAGCGGGCAGGGCTATGGGAAACCGGAACATGGCGCCAAATTAGGGCGAAACACCGCGCGCCGCCATCCCCCCTTGCCTCCTTCACGCCATGGGGCCATCCTACTGTCCTATGCGCGGCTATTTCGGAATCGGCGTGGAACGCATGAGCAAGGCCATGAACGCGGGCAGCCTGTTCCGCACCGCCCATGCCTTTGGCGCCAGTTTCGTCTTCACCGTGGAGGCCTGTTTCTCCCGCGCCGAGGTGGAGCACGCCGATACCTCGCGCGCCTGGGCCGGAATGCCCTATTACGATTACGCCGACATTTCTGGGATGGCCCTACCCAGGGGCTGTTCCCTGGTGGGGGTGGAACTGCGCGAGGCCACCACCGAACTGCCCAGCTTCCACCATCCCCGCTGTTGCGTCTATGTGATGGGGCCGGAACGAGGTGATCTATCGCCGCAGATGACGGAGCGCTGCGATCACGTAATCCGCATCCCCACCGCCTTTTGCGTCAACGTGGCCATCGCCGGAGCGTTGGTCATGTACGATCGCCTCATCAGCCTCGAAGGCTTCCCCTTGCGCCCAGTGACGCCCGGCGCCAAGCCCACGCCGTTGCCCGAACACGTGCGCGGGGCACTGAAACAGCGGACAAAAGGAAAAAAGAACTAGCAAACCCGTGTCTGGGATTGGCTTGCCTCCGCGCCTGGGATATTCTCGCCGCCATGAAAAACACACCCAATTTTGCAATGGCCCCTTTCCGTCTTTTCGCGTTCGCCCTGTTGGCCTCCCTGATTTCGGGGACCACCCCGGCGCGCGCCTCTGAGCCCAAGCACATCGGCAGCTATACCGACTGGAACGCCTTCACCTACGACGAAAAGGGCGGCACGGTCTGTTACATGGTGAGCGCGCCGCAGAAGGCAGAGGGCAAATATTCCAAACGCGGCGACATCCACGTCCTTGTCACCCACCGCAAGGCGGAGAAAAGCACTGGTGTGGTCAGCATCATCGCCGGCTACGTCTACAAGAAGGATTCCTTGGTGGAGGTGAAGGTGGGCGGCAAGACGTTGCATCTCTACTCCCGCGACGACAAGGCCTGGGCCCTTGACGATAAGAGCAACATACCGGACCTAGCCTACGTAGCCCACGACAGGGACGTGGTGCGGGCCATGAAGCGAGGGCTTAAAATGGTAGTGAAAGGAACATCGAGCCGCGGCACCATTACCACCGATACATATTCCCTGACCGGCTTTTCCGCCGCCTATGACGCCATCGGTAAGGCCTGCGGCGTAAAATAACCCCCTCTTTCCGCCCCGCCCCCATGAACGACCCCGCCCCAATCGAGACCGCCTCCACCGCCGATCCCCACATGCGGTCCAGCCTCATCGGCATGAGCCGTAAGCACATGGCCGCCGAAATGACGGCCCTNGGCATGCCTGCCTTCCGCGCCGGCCAGCTCTGGCACTGGGTCTATTTCCAGGGGGTGCGAGAATTTAACCAGATGACCACGCTCGCAAAGGACTTCCGCGCTCTCCTGGCTAGGCGCTACAGCCTAGAGAGGCCCGAAATCGTCGATCACCAAACCTCAAGCGACGGCACCCATAAATGGCTGTTGCGCCTGGCCGACGGCAACGAGGTGGAGACCGTCTTCATTCCCGAGTCAGACCGCGGCGCGCTGTGCCTCTCCTCTCAAGTGGGCTGCACCCTGAAATGCACCTTCTGCCGTACCGGCACCCAGGCTCTGGTGCGCAACCTTACCCCCGGCGAGATGGTGGCCCAGCTCATGGTCGCCCGCGACACCCTCAATGAGTGGGCCGCGCCCGGCGAAGAACGGCGGCTCACCAATATCGTGGTCATGGGCATGGGCGAGCCCTTCTACAATTACGAGAATGTGGCCGCGGCCCTGAAAATCCTCATGGACCATGAAGGCATTTCCATTTCCAAGCGCCGCATTACGCTGTCCACCGCCGGGGTGGTGCCGCTGATGGCGCGCTGCGGAACAGATCTCGGTGTCAATCTCGCGGTGTCGCTCCATGCGGTGCGCGACGAGCTGCGTAATGAACTTGTGCCCTTGAACCGCAAATATCCGCTGGCGCAGCTGTTGGAGGTGGCGCGGGCCTATCCCACCGCCAGCAACGCCCGCCGCATCACCTTCGAATACGTGATGCTGCGCGGGGTCAACGATTCACCAACCGATGCAAGGGAACTGGCACGGTTGCTGGCTGGCATTCCGGCAAAGGTTAACCTCATCCCCTTCAACCCGTGGCCGGGCGCGCCCTATCAATGCTCCACGCCCGGCGCCATGCGCCGCTTCGCCGGAATCCTTAATGCCGCCGGCCTGTCGGCGCCCCTGCGCGAGACCCGGGGCGGCGACATCATGGCCGCCTGCGGCCAGTTGAAGTCGGCAAGCATTAAGGCCGCCCCCACTCCGCTTACATAACAGCGCTGGAAATCCTTGCCGCGCGGTTCGGTTCGCTTATACTGCGCGGCCTAATCTCTCGCCCTCATCACCCAAGGGGACGGAACCGCACATGAACGCCAAGAAAAACACCGTGAAAAAGGTGGTGCTCGCCTATTCGGGCGGGCTCGACACCAGCGTCATCCTGCGCTGGCTGGCCGACACCTACGGCTGCGAGGTGGTGACGTTTACCGCCGATCTCGGCCAGGGTGAGGAGCTGGCCCCGGCGCGGGGAAAAGCGGAAGCCATGGGCGTGAAGGAAATCTTCGTCGAGGACCTTCGCGACGAATTCGTGCGCGATTACGTGTATCCGGTGTTNCGGGCCAACGCCCTCTACGAAGGCGTCTACCTTCTCGGCACCTCCATCGCCCGGCCCCTGATNGCCAAGCGCCAGATCGAAATCGCGGCAAAGGTCGGCGCCGATGCCGTGGCCCACGGCTCCACCGGCAAGGGAAACGATCAGCTGCGCTTCGAGCTAGGCTATTACGCCCTCAATCCCGATATCANGGTGATCGCGCCGTGGCGGGAATGGGACCTCGACTCCCGGGAAAAGNTGGTGGCTTATGCCGAGAAACACCAGATCCCGGTGCCCACGGACAAGCGCGGCGAAGCCGATTATTCCACCGACGCCAACNTGCTGCATATCTCGTACGAGGGCAAGGCGCTGGAAGACCCCTGGACCGAAGCCGACGAGGACATGTTCACGCGCTCGGTATCGCCNGANGCCGCCCCAGACGCCCCTACCACCGTGGAGGTCACGTTTGCGGGCGGCGACCCGGTGGCTGTGGATGGCAAAAAGCTCGGCCCCGCTGACCTGTTGGCGCGGCTCAACGATCTCGGCGGAGCCAACGGGGTGGGGCGNGCCGACATCGTNGAGAACCGTTATGTGGGNATGAAGTCGCGCGGGGTCTACGAGACACCGGGCGGCACCATCCTGCTCGCCGCCCACCGTGCCATGGAAAGCCTGACCCTGGACCGCGGCGCGGCCCATTTGAAAGATGAGCTCATGCCGCGCTACGCGGAGCTGGTCTATAACGGTTTCTGGTTTTCACCGGAACGGGAAATGCTGCAGNGCTTGATCGACCAGACCCAGGCCTCNGTGGGCGGCACGGTGCGGCTCAAGCTCTACAAGGGNGGGGTCCATGTAACGGGGCGCANATCACCTGANAGCCTCTACAGCCCGGCCCACGCCACTTTTGAGGCCGACAGCGTCTATGACCAGGGNGATGCCGGCGGTTTCATCAAACTCAACGCGCTGCGCCTGCGTCTGCTCGGCAAGCGCAAGAAATAANCCGCCAGACGGGGACCGCGCGCCACCTACTGGACGGGCCCCTCCTTTTTGTGTGCCCTGTATGCTCGCCTACGCGCCAGGATCTTCAGGATCGGTGGGCTCGGCCAGCCCGTGCTGACGGCAGGCGGCGCTCAGTGTATTCACCAACAGACAGGCGATGGTCATGGGGCCGACGCCGCCGGGCACCGGAGTAATGGCTCCGGCCACCTGGGAGGCTTCGTCGAAGGCCACGTCGCCCACCAGCCGCGTCTTGCCCTCGCCCTTTTCCGGCGCGTCGACGCGGTTGATGCCGACATCGATGACGGTGGCGCCGGGCTTGATCCAGTCGCCTCTCACCATTTCGGCGCGGCCCACGGCGGCCACCAGAATGTCGGCCTCGCGGCATACTCCCGCCAGGTCCTTGGTGCGGGAATGACAGATGGTCACGGTACAGCTTTCCTTGATCAACAGCGCCGCCATGGGCTTGCCGACGATGTTGGAGCGGCCGACGATGACGGTGTTGAGGCCCGAGAGGTCACCCAGCGTGTCTTTTAGCATGAGGCTGCACCCCAGCGGCGTGCACGGCACCAGTGCCTCCATACCCGACCACAGACGTCCGATATTGATGGCGTGAAAACCGTCCACATCCTTGGCTGGGTCGATGCTGCCCAGCACCTTCTGGCTGTCGATGTGGCCGGGCAGGGGAAGCTGCACCAGAATCCCGTGCACGGCCTCGTCTCCGTTGAGTTTTTCCACCAGCGCCAGCAGATCGGCCTCGGGCGTGTCGGTGTCGAGCTTGTGCTCGAAGGACTGAAAGCCCACCTCCACCGTCTGCTTGGCCTTGTTGCGCACATATACTTGGCTCGCCGGATCCTCGCCCACCAGCACCACCGCCAGCCCGGGGACAAGGCCGTGTTTTTCCTTCAGGACGCCGGCTCTGCGGGCCAGGCTTTCGCGTAAATTGGCAGCAAAGGCCTTGCCGTCGATAATCTTGGCTTCAGACATTCTTGCTCCTTATCCATTCTTCCAGCCGTTTCAACAGAGCCTCCCCGTTGCCCGCGATTAACAATGTCTTGCGCCGCGAGCCTGCACCCGAGACGATGGACAGGCTGGTCTTCGACACTCGCCAAACCTTGGCCAACAGCTTTATCAAGGCCGCATTGGCTTTGCCGCCCTCGGGCGGCGCGGTGACGCTTGCCGTAAGGCTCAAATTTCCTTTCGCGTCCGCCGCGATCCCGGAAATGCGGGTCTGTCCCGCCCCGGGGGTCAGGCGGAGCGCGACCTTAAGCCCCCGCGCCTCCTTTGTGAAGGGAGAAGCTCGCGCCCGCTCAGGCAAAATAATAGACGAGCGAATACTGCAGGGTATAGAGCAACAGGATCAACACCACCGGCGAAATATCCAGCCCCCCCATGAAGGGCAAAAACTGCCGGATCGGCGCCAGCAGGGGCTCGGTAATGCGGTTGAGAAAGTCGCCTACCATATAGACGAAGCGGTTGCTGGTATTGATGATGTTGAAGGACACCAGCCAGCTCATCACCACCGAGATGATGAGCAGCCAGATATAGATGTTGATCACCTGATAGAGCAGGAAAACGAGGGGATTGAAGGTCACGTGGCTGGCCTCCGCGAAAGGCTGGCGATCCGGGCCGGGTTGATCCGGGTTGTGGCCAAATCTACCCTTCCTTTCTTTCGCGTTCAAGATGCGTTCAAATCCGGTTATGGCTGGCGGCGGTTTGCTTGACAGGGGGGAGTGCGGGACACATTATCCGCCCCGCAAGACAAAGGATCCACCCGCCCCTTTGTCCCTGCGGGGTGTTTTTTGGGTTTTGCGGGGCCGTAGCTCAGTTGGGAGAGCGTCGCGTTCGCAATGCGAAGGTCAGGGGTTCGATTCCCCTCGGCTCCACCAAATCTTCTCAGCATCTTCAATAAGTTAAGCTGAGGGGCCTCCAACATAAATGCCACCAAGAATCAATCTGGCACACATTATGTGCTCTTAATTGCAGAATTTAACTATACCCTCATCAGGGAAAACTCGCCGATTCCTCGGGGAAGTGTTTTAACTTCAAATCCCCCACACCCTGTTGTGCTACTCCGGTATGAAGTAGACTCTCCCTGCCCTTTCAGGGAAGGCTAGGGAAGGCAGCACGCCAAGACGTGCCGCCGGGCTTGGAAAGCATTATTGCGGGAGACCCTGGTGTCACCACCCTCCACTACGCAGGCGCAAGTTTGCGCTCCGGAAAACGAGCAATGGGCGGCGCGCATCATTGTCCCGGAAAACCTTCCTGGTGCGCTGGCGCAGTCCTNCGACCTGCTGCAACTCCACCGCCTCGATGCGGCGCGCTATCCCCACCTNCTGGAAAGCGCGGCTCGTGGNGGGGTCCAGGCCCGTTTCGACATTCTTTTCGCCTTTCCCGGGGAGACCCTGACCCTCACATGCGACGGCCGCCTCACCGGCGCCGACCACGTAGAGCGCAAACGCGACAAGGGCTTCCTCTCCACCTTCGACCGCTGGTGGGGACAGGCCATGTTCCCGGCTCCGGTGACCATGGAAATCGGCAACGTTCCACTCTTTACCGGTGGCTGGTTCCTCTATCTGGGGTACGAGTTGGCGCGCGAGATCGAACCCACGCTCGACTTTCCCGCCGCGCCGGGCGACTTTCCCATCGCCTTCGCCACCCGCTTTCCCGCCGCTGTCATCCGCGACCATGACAGCGGCGAGGTGACCCTAGTGGCCGAGACCGGCCACGGTGACTTACTCAACAGGATGGAAGCCGACCTTGCCGCTCTCGCGCAATCCCCGCAGCAAGCCAGCGCCGAACAGGCGTGCCTGGAGGGCGATCTGGTCGAGGATCCGCCGGGCCAGCATCTGGAAAACATGCGTCGCTGCATCGACTACATCTATGCCGGCGACGTGTTCCAGGTGAACCTGTCACGGGCCTGGCGTGGGCGGCTTGCCGGCGGCCTTTCTCACGCCGATCTCTACGACCGGCTACGCACCCGCAATCCCTCGCCCTTCGCCGGGTTGGTGACACGGGGCGGCGACGCCATCATCAGCTCCTCGCCGGAACGGCTGGTGGAAGTGCGCGGGCGCATCATCCAGACCCGCCCCATCGCCGGCACCCGGCCGCGCGGCTCCAGCGGCATCACCGACGTGGCCCTGTCTGAGGAACTCCTGGCCCATCCCAAGGAACGGGCTGAACACATCATGCTGGTGGACCTCGAGCGCAACGATATCTCCCGCGTCTGCAAGCCNGGCAGCGTGCGCGTGGACGAGATGATGGTGGTGGAATCCTACGCCCACGTCCATCACATCGTTTCCAACGTGCGCGGCGAACTGGCCCGCGCCGTCGCCCCCGGCGAGGTGGTGCGCGCGGTCTTCCCCGGTGGCACCATCACCGGCTGTCCCAAGGTGCGGTGCATGGAGATCCTGGCCGAACTGGAAGAGGTCGGACGCGGCCCCTATACCGGCTCCATGGGCTACGTCAACCGCGACGGCAGCCTCGACCTTAATATCCTGATCCGCACCATGCTGCGCGAGGGTGATGCGGTTTGTCTGCGCGCCGGCGGCGGCATTGTCGCCGATTCCGATCCCGACAAGGAACTCGAGGAAACCCGCGACAAGGCCGAAGGCGTGGTCCGCGCCTTGACGGTGGGGACGTAGGCCATGGGCGGCGGCGAATTCTCATTCCATTACCGGCCCGAGGCAGGCGAGCCCACCACACCCCTCTTCGTCAATGGCGAGGTCCGGGACACGCTACCAGTTTCCGACCGCGGTCTCGCGTACGGCGACGGCCTGTTCGAGACCATTTCCGTGCGGGGGGGGGAGCCTGAGTTCTGGGGCCGCCACATGGCCCGCCTGCGCGAGGGCTGTGCGCGTTTGCGTTTGGGCGAGCCCAACTTGGGCGAGTTGAACCGCGAGACGGAACTCCTCATCAACGGCCAGTGCACCACCCAGGACGTGGACCAGGGCATCGTCAAGATCATCATCACCCGGGGCTCTGGCGGGCGCGGCTACCGCGCACCGCAAGAGCCCACCCCCACCCGCATCACCGCTTTCCATCTCTGGCCCGAGATTCCCGACAGCCACGCATTAGAGGGCGTCAAGGCGCGGCGCTGTGACCTGCGGCTGGGACAGCAACCGGCGCTGGCCGGGATCAAGCACCTCAACCGGCTGGAAAACGTGCTCGCCCGGGCCGAATGGGAAGACCCCGACATCGCCGAGGGCATACTCTGCGACCAAGACGGTAACGTGATCGAGGGCACCATGAGCAACCTCTTTGTCGAGTGCAAGGGAACTCTCCTTACACCAGACCTCTCTCGCTGCGGCGTGGCCGGGGTCATCCGCGCCGTGGTCATGGAAGAGGCGCACTCCCAAGGCATAGCGCTAGAANAGATAAATATTTGTTACGAAGACGTAACAACTGCCGACGCCCTCTTTCTCACCAACAGCGTCATCGGCATCTGGCCGATTCGCGAACTCGACGGCAAGGAATTCACCATCAGCCCCACCACCCGCACGCTGATGGACCGGCTTGAAACCCGCCGCCGCGGTGAGCGCTCTCCTTGACTGTTATCTCTTTCTGACAGGATTTCCCCCACCCGTCCTACATTTATGGCAGGTCTTCCAGGTCTTCCAGCGCTTCCAGATATCCTTCTAGCGCCGCACGGTTTTCGGACTCTTCCGGCGTCAGGGCCAGCAACCGCCGCCACATCGCCGCCGCCTTATCACGGTTGCCGGACTGGGCCTCGGCCAGCCCCATCATCCACAGGGCCTCTTCGTGCTCGNGNATGACCGCCAACAAACGTTCGTAAAACCGGGCCGCCTCGNGCGGGACCAGNGGCACGGCTTCGCCGAGGGACATGTCAGATTCTGCCTCCTCTTCTTGGGACAGCATCACCTCGATCCGGGCCAGAGCGAAGAGCAGACCGGGATCGTGGGGGAAATAGTCGAGCCCCCCCCGCAGCGCCCCATAGGCCTCGTCGGGACGCTCCAGAAACAAGTAGGACTGGGCCAGCATCATCCACCCTTTCAGGTCTTCGGGTTCCTGCTCCAGCCTCGCGGCCAGCCGTTCCACCATGGCGGCGATGTCCGTGGCTGAAATATCGGGTGCTTCCATTTCCGCCTCTTGCCCCGCGTCGCTCNTGGAATCGAAGGGCTGACCCGGCANACCCGGAGACCCCAGGAAAAGATAAAGACCCAGCGCGGCNGCCGGGATAAATACCATCAGGGCAACCAAACTGCGCCGCCGCAGCCCCGGCGAGAANGCCGCCATCTGNGGCGCNAGNGNCTGCTNGTTGCCGGCGGCCAGCACTCGGCGCTCCACCTCGAGCCGCGNCGATGTGGCCTCGACCTCCGTTAACAGGCCCCGCGCCAGATCCGATTCAAGCTCCAAGAGTTGATCGCGATAGACGGCAAGATCGTGCCCGCCGCGAACCCGCTCTTCCTCTTCGCCTGAGGTGAGCCACCTCCGGGCACTGAGCAACAAGGACACCGCGCCCCCGGCCATCAGGGCCGCCGCCACCCAGAACAGGAAATCGTCGCTCATGGGTTGTTGCCTTTCTCACCGCCATTCTTGAGCAGCGATTGCAGGCGTTTTTTCTCGGTTTCGCTAAGGGGTTTTGCCGCCCCACCATCGCCGGCACTTCCTTGTCTTCGGCGGTTGGCGTAAAAGCGCGCCAACGCGCCAGCGCCGAGCAGCAAGATCGCCCCCGGCCCGAACCACAACAACAGGGTTCCCGTCTTTAAGGGCGGCTTGAGCAGGACGAAGTCGCCGTAACGGTCGGTGATGAAGGCCATCACCTCCTGGTCGCTGTCGCCCGCCATCAGCCGCTCGCGCACCAGAATGCGCAGGTCCTTGGCCAGGCCGGCATTAGAATCGTCGATGGTCTGGTTCTGACAGACGAGACAGCGCAGGCCCTGGCTGATCTCCCGTGCCCGTTCCTCCAATGCCGGATCGGACAGCACCTCGGAGGGTTCCACGGCCCCGGCCCGCTGCGTGCCGGAGGCGAGCACAAGGACCGAAAGAAAGATCACCGCCCACGCTCTCATGGCCCCAGCTCTGCGGTCATGGGCAGCAGGGTTCCGGTCAGGTCGCGCTCCATGATGGGGCCCACATGGCGGTAACGGATGCGTCCCTCGGCGTCCACCACGAAGGTCTCGGGCACGCCGTAGACGCCCCAGTCGATGCTGACCCGGCCGTCGTTGTCGGCGCCGATGGCCCGGTACGGATCGCCGTGCCGTTCCAGCCAGGCCCGCGCGTTCTCCGGCTTGTCCTTCTGGTTGATGCCGAAGATGGATACGCCGTGGTCGCGGGCGAGGCTCATGAGCTGCGGGTGCTCCACCCGGCACGGCACACACCACGAGGCAAACACGTTGACCAGCGCCACCCCGCCGCCCAGGTTGCGCGACGAGAAGCCGCCACCGTAGGGGTCCCCACCGTCTATTGCAGCGATGGGCGGCAGCTCGAATTGCGGCGCCGGCTGGTCGATCAGCGCCGAGGGCAGGCGCTGCGAATCCAGAGTCAGCCCCACCGCGAAGGCCACGGCGACGGCCGCGAAAATGGCGGCGGGCAAAAGGAATTTCCACTTCATGCCGTTTCTTTCTTGAGGCCCGACGTGCCATGGGTCTTGCGGCGTCGCGGCGCGCCCACCCGCAGGCGGCGGTCGCTGAGTGAAAGCAGGCCGCCCGCCACCATCACCAGGGAACCGATCCACATCCATACCACCAGCGGCGTAAAGAATAGCCGCGTGGTCCAGGCCCCGCTGTCGTCTTCCGACGCGTCCCCCAGAACCACGTAGAGATCACCTCGCCCGGTGGTGCGGATAGCGGCCTCGGTGGTGGGTATGGCGGAAGCCGCATAGACGCGCTTTTCGGGCTCCAGAAGCGTCACCTCGCGGCCATCGCGGCGCACCGTTAACTGCGCCTGATCTGCCAGGTAATTGGGGCCTTCCACCTGGCGCACGCCCTCTAGGATCACCTCATAGCCGCCAACGGTCACGGCGTCGCCGGGAAGGCTGGACTGGATATGCTCCTCGCGCCACAGCGAAGCCCCCGTGGCTCCGGCGATTACCAGGGCTAGCCCAGCGTGGGCTAGGGTCATGCCATAGGCCGCGCGCGGCAGCCTGCGCGCCCGTTCCAGACTGTCCCGCCAGTGGGCGCGAAACAGCCCCAAGCGGTCGGCGAACTCGGCCAGCGTGGCAAACAACAGCCACGCCGCTGCCGCCAGCGCCACCAGCGCCAGCACCGGTCCGCCGCGATAGAAATACCAGGCCGCCAGCGCCGCCAGCGCCGCCAGGCCAAGCACCGCGTAAAGCCGGGAAAAGGCCCCCGCAAGGTCGCCCCGCTTCCACGACAGGAACGGCCCCACGGCCATTACCGCCACCATTGGCGCCATCAGCGGCAGGAAGGTGGCGTTGAAGAAGGGCGGTCCCACCGAGACCTTGGGCCCGCCCACGGCGTCGAGGAACAAAGGATACAATGTACCCAACAGAACCGTGGCCGCTGCCGCCGTCATCAACAGGTTATTGAGCAACAACGCGCCTTCGCGCGATACCGGGGCGAATAGCCCGCCGCCCGTCAGCGCAGGCGCGCGCAGGGCATAAAGCACCAGCGAGCCGCCGATCACGGCCACTAGCAGAACCAGGATGAACACCCCGCGCGCGGGATCTGTGGCGAAGGCATGGACCGAGGTAAGCACGCCCGAGCGCACCAGAAAGGTGCCGATGAGGCTGAAGGAAAAGGCGAGAATGGCGAGCAGTACGGTCCAGCTTTTGAGGGCATTGCGCTTCTCCACCACGATCGCCGAATGCAGCAATGCGGTGCCCACCAGCCACGGAATCAGAGAGGCGTTTTCCACCGGATCCCAGAACCAGAACCCGCCCCAGCCCAGCTCGTAGTAGGCCCACCAGCTCCCCATGGCGATACCCAGCGTCAGGGCGCACCAGGCGGCCAGCGTCCAGGGCCGCACCCAGCGCGCCCAGGCGGCGTCCACCCGGCCCTCCATCAGAGCCGCGATGGCGAAGGAAAAGGCCATGGAAAAGCCCACATAACCCACATAGAGAAAAGGTGGATGAAAGGCCAGCCCTGGGTCCTGGAGCAGGGGGTTGAGGTCGCGGCCGTCGGCCGGCGCCGGCACCAGGCGGGCGAAGGGATTGGAGGTCAACAGCATGAAAAACAAAAAGCCGGCGCTGATGAGGCCCTGGACGCCCAGCGCCCGGGCCCGGAAGGTGGCCGGAAGGTTGCTTCCAAAAACCGCCACACAGAGCCCAAACAGGGCCAGGATCAGGACCCATAGCACCATGGAGCCTTCATGGTGCCCCCACACGGCGGAGATTTTATAGATTAATGGAAGTTGGGAATTGGCGTTGGCGGCCACCACCATCACCGAAAAGTCGGCGCCCACGAAAAGCGCCGTCAGCGCGGCGAAGGCCAGGGCGATGAACACGAATTGTCCCAGCGCTGCCGGACCCGCAAGGGCAATCCAGCCGCCGTCATCGCGGCCCACTGTGTGCCGGTGCGCCCCGGCGAGGGGGAGGCTGCCCTGGACCAGGGCCAGCACGAAGGCCAGGATCAGGGCGAAATGGCCGAGTTCGGCGATCACGGGCCGGACTCTCCATTCTTATTCTCTTCCGGGCCTTTTTTCGGTGCTGACGTACTCTTTTTGGGGCCGACGTACTCTGGCACCTGGCCCTTCCACTGGCCAGATTTCTTCAAGGCCTCGGCCACTTCCGGAGGCATGTAGTTCTCGTCATGCTTGGCCAGCACGTCGGCTGCCCGAAACATCCCGTTGCGGTCCAGCACGCCCTCCGCCACCACGCCCTGGCCCTCACGGAAGAGATCGGGAAGAAGGCCGCGGAAGGTCACCGGCACCTCGTGAGAAAGATCAGTCACCCGGAACGCCACCGAGCCGCCCCCGGGATTGCGTTTCAGGCTCCCCTCCACTACCAGCCCGCCAAGCCGCAGGCGGCGGTCCGGCTCTATTTCGCGGTCGAGAATTTCGGTGGGGCTGTAGAAAAAAACCAGGTTGTCGCGCAGCGCCGAGAGAACCAGCGCCGCTGCCGCGCCCAACAACGCCATTCCGGCGAACACCAGATAAAGACGCCGCCTCTTGCGGGTCATGGGCCTCTTTGGCGCAGGGCCCTCGGGTGGAGAATTTTCGGGCGGCGGCGAATCTTCCCGGGTTGGAGTGTTCATGACGGGGAACCGTTGCGGCCATCAAGGTCATCGCGGCTGTCATCGGTGAGCACGCCCACTGGCCTCACCGGCGTTGGTTCCTCGAAAGTCTCCAATAGGTCGGCCAGCGCCACCTCGCGGGCGCGCAGCCGCCGCCACGAAGCCACGAACAGTCCCACCATCACCAGCGCCGCGATGCCGTAGGCGGTCCAAATAAAGGAACCGTATGCACCCATATCGAGAAAGTCCGGCATGGTCTTTCCTGTTATACCTCTTTCATATGGGGGCCGCGCTCTTCCTGGCGGTCCTGTATCCGGGTCATGCGCAGGGCGCCAATCTTGCGGGCGAGAATCTCACCGCGCAGACGCAGGATCAGCACGGTGACGTAATAGGCGGTGAACGCCGCCGCCATGATCAACAGCGGGGCTAGCATGGAGGCATGGATGGCGGGGCCGTCCATGCGGATCATGCTGGCTGGCTGGTGCAGGGTGTTCCACCAGTCCACCGACCATTTGATGACCGGGATATTGATGAATCCCACCAGGGCCAGGATCGCCGCCGCGCGCTCGCCGCGGCTGGCGTCCTCGAAGGCGGAGGTCAGCGCCATATGCCCCATATAAAAAAAGAACAGGATCAGCACCGAGGTCAGGCGGGCGTCCCAGACCCACCAGACGCCCCACATGGGCTTGCCCCAGATGGAGCCGGTGGCCAGCGCGATGAAGGTGAAACAAGCGCCGATGGGAGCGCTGGCCTTGGCCGCGAGATCGGCCACGGGGTGCTTCCAGATAAGCGCCACGGCGCTCGCCGCCGCCAGACAGCTATAGACGAACAGGGCCATCCAGGCCGCTGGCACATGCACATACATGATGCGCACGCTTTCCCCCTGCTGGTAGTCGGCGGGCGAGGCCAGCAAAGCGAGATAAAGCCCCAGGCCGAGAAAGGCAACGGTCAGCGCCGCGCTCCAGGGAAGAACCACCGCGGCGATGCGCAGGAAACGTTTTGGGTTGGCGAAGCGATACATGATTCCAAGCGATCCGGGATTATTCAAGGGCTTGCCGTAGCGCCGCCGTGCTGGCCCACAGGCCCAGCGGCAGGGTGCCCAGCAGCAGGCCGCCGAGGACAAGAAGATGGGGTTGGGCCGGTTGGCCCGTCACCGCAGCCTCCACGGCGCCGACCCCGAAAAT